>CADCMP010000013.1 GCA_902802565.1 Oscillospiraceae bacterium | reverse complement strand
TCCACCTGTATCCATTCCGAACACAGAAGTTAAGCTCACCTGTGCCGAAGATACTTGTCTGGCGACGGACTGGGAAAATAGGTCAATGCCAACACAGAACCACACTTAGGTGTGGTTCTTTTTTGTTTTATTATAGGAGCGCAACAGAGATCACAGGATCTTTTCCGCTCTGTATTTGACGCAATGGGGTATGAGTGTTATACTCTTTTTGTAAACTTAAAAGGGGTGCTGTTTATCGGCTGAGACAACGGTATCGTTGAACCCTGGAACCTGATCCGGATAATGCCGGCGGAGGAAAATGGACGAAACTAAAGCAGATTCCTTCGGAGTCTGCTTCTGTCTGTTTTTCTTACTTTTTTGGAGGAAAACATATGGAAAAATCGAAAAGCACAAGAAACAACACGTTGCGGATGCTCACGGAGGCTGCTGTATTTATTGCAGCGGCTCAGATCCTGAGTTACATTAAACTCTGGCAGATGCCCTACGGAGGCTCTGTATGCCTGGCTATGCTGCCGATCCTGTTTTTTGCTGTGCGCTGGGGCCTGGGACCCGGTCTGCTCGCAGGATTCGTTTTCGGAATACTGCAGTTTGTCTTTGACGGTGGATTTGCCTTCGGCTGGCAGTCTATGATTGGTGATTATCTGATCGCGTTTTTAGTTCTTGGTCTTGCAGGAATTGGACATAATAAAAAAGGTGGGATCATATGGGGAAGCCTTCTTGGCTGCTGTGCCCGTTTTGTTGTTCATTTTGTGGTTGGAGCTACGGTATGGGCATCCTATATGCCGGATGAGTATCTCGGCAAGGCGATGAGTAGTCCCTGGATATATTCCTTCCTGTATAATATCCTCTATATGCTTCCGAGCACAGCCGCATGTATTGTTGTTCTGGCAATCCTTATGAAACCGCTGAAGAAGTATATTAACGGTGAGGATCTGAGAAAAGCATAATATACAACAAACGAAATAATGGCGACCGAAATATCGGTCGCCATTTTGTGTTATCTGAGAGATTTCAATGCATCTATAACCGCGGTGGAAGAGGGAGGACAGCCGTCCACAGTATGTAGGGCAGATCTGCAGCAGTTTCCACAGCCGAAACCAGGTACTGCCTTTCCCCGCCAGCCCTGACCGATGAAGATCTCACGGTCAACGGAGACACCAGCGTCTTTCATCTGATACAAAGCCCGAACAAGAGCAGCAAAACATGCCGAACAGGCCCGGTCGGCATGAACATTCCGGGTCAGCTGTTTCACCAGACCGGATGGATTCGGGTAAACGTTTCCGTCTTCCGGGTCATTGAGGCGAATGATGTCATCCGGAGAAAAGGCGGAGGATCCCGCGCCCCAGGATTCCGCAAGGGAAATATACGGAACCTCCTCCAGCGGAAGGCCCATCAGTTGACAGCCGTAGGCATCGATCTGAACAGCATCAAAACCCAGAAACATCCGATTCGTTTCAACAGGATTCCCGCCTTCTTCAAAATTTAGATCTCCACACAAACTGTCGACAATAATCAGGTTCGGTTTTACAACAGAAGCCAGCGCGGCAATGGGTTTCATCAGGCCATCGGAGTGAAAACGCCGTTTTTCCTGGTCGGGCAGACAACCTTTCAGGTTTTTCAGAGCACAGGTCATATTCGTCTGACAGTGACCTTTTAACACCGGAAGATCGATCAGATAGTCTGCCGACAGGATTCGGCTGGAAATGGACATTGGTCGGAACGGTGTGTCCACGAGCTCGGAGGACTCCTTCTTCAGATCATAGAAGGGGACATTGTATTTCTCACAAACACGGTCATAGCCGCAGGCCCGGAAGGAACGGTCCGTGTTTGCACCGACCCAGGAACTTTCCGAAATGCAGACATTCTGAAACCCATGAGATAGAAGGTATTCCAAACAACCGGAGAGAACCCCGGCATGGGTGGTAGCTCCGTTTTCGGGAGAGGAATCCAATACGAGATTGGGTTTCAAAACGATAGCGGCATTTTCCGGGATCCTAGATGCAACATCAGCAGCCTCCATTAACGAAAAGGTCATGCTGTGAGCATCTCGACCGAAGATTTCATAGATTTTCATTCGAAATCACCCCTTAAAAAATGCCGTATTACCAACAGGTAATACGGCATAAACAGTTGCTGTAAATAAATTACTTGAGTTCGACAGTTGCGCCAGCTGCTTCGAGCTTTGCCTTGATCTCTTCTGCATCTTCCTTGGAAGCTGCTTCTTTGATCTTTGCATCCGGAGCGCTCTCGACAAGGCCCTTTGCCTCTGCCAGGCCCAGACCGGTGATGCCGCGGACTTCTTTGATAACAGCGATCTTGTTGGCACCAAAGCTGGTGAGAACAACATCAAATTCAGTCTTTTCTTCAGCTGCCGGAGCTGCTGCGCCAGCGGCTGCGGGTGCTGCTGCAGCTGCAGCAGAAACGCCGAAGGTTTCTTCCAGTGCGTGTACGAGTTCGCTCAGTTCAAGAACGGTAAGGCCTTTGATCTCTTCGATCATGGCTTCGATTTTTTCGCTTGCCATTTGTATTTCCTCCTAAATTAGTAGTTTGTAATCAATAATAAATTATTCTGCTGCGGGAGCCTCGGCGGCTTCTTCAGCGGGAGCCTCAGCAGGAGCTTCGGCGGGTGCTTCGGCAGGAGCTTCAGCAGGTGCTTCGGCGGGAGCCTCAGCAGGTGCTTCGGCGGGAGCATCAGCAGCTTCTTCGGCAGGAGCCTCAGCAGGTGCAACTGCGGCAGCGCCGCCCTTTTCTGCGATCTGATCCAGAACGCAAGCAAGACCTGCAATAGGAGCCTGCATGGTACCAAGAACGATAGAAATAAGATCGTTTTTGGAAGTCAGCTTAGACAGTTCTTCGATCTCAGACTCAGAAAGGATCTTTCCATCCATGAAAGCTGCCTTGACGTTAAACTTGTCAGCCATCTTTTTGGAAGCGTTGCTGAGAATACGGAAAGGAGCAATAGGATCTTCATCGGATGTTGCCAGAGAAGTTGTTCCGTTCAGTATAGAGTCGAGCTCACTGAAACCGACGTTGTTGATTGCGAAACGAGCCAGAGTGTTTTTGATAACGGTGTAGTTAACATTGTTCTCACGCATTTCTGCACGAAGAGCGGTGTCTTCCAGAACGCTGATACCTTTGTAGTCAACAAAAACGCCAGCGACTGCATTCTGCAAACGCTGAGTAAGAGCGTCAACAACGGCCTTTTTCTCGTTAAGAACTTTTTCGTTGGGCATGTGTGTTTTTCACCTCCATAAAGTTTCTACGCTCATAAAAGAAAAACCTTTATGCTCAAAAGAACATAAAGGCATAGCAATCTAATCGATGCTTTCCTCGGCAGGATTTACGGTTATTACCACCTGCTGTCTTTGGAGCGCTCCGATATATTAACAAATAATTGCAATCATGTCAATGATTTCTGAAAAAAAGTCCTCATTTTGCGGCTTTTGCAGCATTTAACGTGTAGATATAAGGAATTACAGAATCTACACCACCGGGAACTGGCAGAATCTTGGCAGAAACCGAGCACTTTATTCCGCCATCCTCTGTATAGGAAGGTTCTCCATATGAGCCCACGGCAACCGAAACAACATATGTCGCGGAGGAAAGCAAAGAGGGAGGAACTTCTTCGAGAGGACCAGCGGTAAACACGAGATCTGGGACAAAGTCCGGCTCGGGGGAAGAATCTTCCCGAACGACAATCTCTGCGCCGCGGATTCCAAGAATACGCCGCAGAATATAGTGTTCCGCCTTGCTGTAATTCAGAAAAAGGATCTGTTTCCCGTCACAGGGAATCTGGAAATGGTCTAGAATCTGTGACACGGCGCCGTCAAAACAGGGGAGGAAGCGGGAAGAGGATGTACGGCAGTACCCATTAATGTCCTTTTGCTCGCCGATGGCGGAACCCAGAAGGCTTTTATCGTATTGCGGTGGGCAGAGAAGGCCGACGGCATCGACGGAATTATCCTGTCCGATCTGATGGACCGCTTTGACGAGGACATCTTCTGCAAGATAGGAGGGGAGCTCCATAAACCAACACTCCACACCGGTATCCCGACATGCCGCGCGGATCTGTTTTTCCATAAACATGGAGCCCGGCTCAGAGACGCAGCGAAGGAGAGCCAGCCGCGGCGCTCGCCCAAGGGTTTCGATCGTTGTGACCGTCTGCTGTTTGAGTTCGTCCAGCAAGGGAGAAATGGAGAGAATAGAAGCCGGTTCGCTCATCGGGACAGCTTTTCCTCAACCATAGCCAGTGCGGCGTCGATCTTCGGCATGATCTCGCCGAAAGAGATCTCAAATTCCCGCGCAAGAGTGGCAGCATAGACTTCGTCTTTCATATACTTCGCGTTGGAGAGCGTAGTAAAACGGCAGGTTTCCATGACGGCACGGCAAAGAACCAGGGCGGCTCCGATATCACTGATTGCACCTACACAACCAAACTCGGCAATCGTGGCGAGAAGTTCTGCAACTTCCACCATCTTATAGTGAATTTCGTTGGGGATAAAACAGGCCGTGCGAAGTGCCCCCTGATATTTGGATGCGATCAGCGGATCAGATTTGTCCATGGCAGAATACTTCTGCAGAGGAGCAAAACCTTTGATGTCTTCGTCCACAAGATAGAGCAGGTAGGTGCGAAGCGTTTCCAGCTTATCACGTGCATCCATGACCTCGGCTTCGTGTTCCTTGTAGCGCTTCTTCCCTTCTGTGAGATTGGCGACCATGACGCCAAGAGATGCGGCGCATGCACCGGTGAGTGCGGCAACGCTGCCGCCGCCGGGCTTTCCGTCCTTAGCGGAAACTTCGCGACAAAAGTCTTTACATGTTTTATCTGCAAATTTTTCAACTGGCATAAAAGCGCCTCCTAATAGTCATCTAGTATTCTTATAGCTTGATTATATACGAGAATCGAATTCACAATTGTTGCGGATGCATCACTTTATACTAATCACCGCAGAAAAGTCGAGTTACCTGACCAAAGAGCGAAGCCCCTTTTTCAATATCCGTTTCCGACGGAGCGGAATAATTAAGGCGGAACGCATGCCCCGGCCGGGACAGATCGGAAGTGAAAGCAGCGCTTTTTACCGGGCCGACCCCAGCTTCGATCATTGCGTCACTCATTGCGTCGATATCCACGGTTTCCGGAATCTCCACCCACATGAACATCCCGCCGTCCGGGACAAGAATCCGGCACTGGGAGGAGCCGCTGCTTTTCAGGGCCTGTTCCATCAGACGGCATTTTCTGCCATATGTTTCGCGCAGTTGACGGATATGTGCATCCAGATCGATCAGCTCCAGGGCTCGAAAGATGATCTTCTGATTATAAAGCGGAGCCTGTCCGTCGGTGTTTTTGACTGCGGTGATCTTTTTCATCATTGCCTCTGGACCGAACAGAAAGCCCACGCGCAGGCCAGCAGACAGAATTTTGGAAAAAGACCCGGAATAGATCACCAGATCTTCGCTGTCGAAGCTTTTGAAAGAGGGAATATGGTCTCCCGAGAAACGGATCTCTCCGTAGGGGTCGTCCTCATAGATCGCCAGATGATATTTTTTTGCGACCTCATAAATCTCCTTCCTTCGTTTCAACGGCATGGTGCGGCCGGTGGGGTTTTGAAAATTAGGGATAAGATAAATCAGTTTTCCTTTTTTCGAGCGAGCAGCCTCTTCGAGCTTGTCCGGAAGCATGCCGTCATCATCTCCCTCTATTGCAACAGGTTTTGCACCGAGATAATGGGCAGCGTAAGTGGCGTTGGGATAGGTGAACAGATCCAAATAGACCTCGTCGCCGTCATCACACAGAGTGTGGGGCGCAAGGCGAAGGCCCTGTCCGGACCCCGTCAGCATTACAACGTCCTGCCCGACAGAAGGACAGTTCTGACGGGCTGCCATATAGTCGATAATCCAGTTCCGTAAACGGATATCCCCGATCTGAGGACCGTATGCCAGGACCGCCATGGGATCCTGATCAAAAACATCCAGATAGGCCTGTCGCATCAGATCCACGGGAATGCATTCCGGAGCAGGGCTTCCCAGTGCAAAAGAAATAAAGCCGGGAATGTTACTCCCCCGCTCGGTAACCGCGCGGATAAGGCTTTTTAATTCCAGAAGGGACTTTTCCGGATAAGGATAGGTCACAGTGATACCTCCAAATGATTTGTTCAAAAACGACGGTTCTACGATATTTACAGAAACCATCGGACCGCTTTGTTTATAATACCATTTTGTGGTGGGGCGCCGCAATGCGCAACCCAGGAATGCTTGAATCTTAACATAATCTTCGATAAAATACTAATTGGTATAAGAAGAAAGAAAACCGGCGCTTTGCCGGCACAGTAAAAAGGAGAGGACAATTTCTATGGAAATGAAATTCTATGTTTGCAGCCATTGCGGCAACATTATTGCTTATGCAAAAAACAGCGGCGTTCCCGTTGTATGCTGCGGTGAAAGAATGCAGGAACTCGTACCCAACACCACGGACGCCGCCCAGGAGAAGCATGTTCCCGTCTGCACCCAGGAAGGCAACCTCGTTACGGTAGAAGTGGGCAGCACAGCGCACCCCATGCTGGAAGAGCATTACATTGAGTGGATCGGACTTCAGACCGCACAGGGAAATCAGAGAAAAGCCCTGAATCCGGGAGATGCACCCAAGGCAGTGTTTGCTATTACGGAAGGAGATACCGTTGAGGCAGTTTACGCATACTGCAACCTGCACGGCCTTTGGAAGGCATAACTGAAAAAATTTCTAAAGAAAAAGCACTGCCTGACGGGTACATCAAGTATTCGTCAGGCATTTATTTGAAAAAATGAATAAAAATGCAGGCAGGAAACGGAAGATACAGGATAGGATCAAAGAAACAAGAAAAAAGCATTCAAAAAATGAATACTGACAAATAATAAATAAATTGAAAAATACACCAATATTTATTAAACTAGACATATGCTGTTAAAACAATACGGGGAGAGAGAAGAATCGCTGGAGATTCCCTGATTGTTTTTAAGTTGAAACCCGGGACATGCAAGGGGAAAACGTACCGGGAAATACAAGGAAAGGGATAGTTGAACTATGACAAAAAGTCGCAAACTCATTAGTTTGGTGCTGACTCTGGCTCTGGCAGTTATGCTGGTTGCCATTCCGGTTTCTGCAGCAAACGACCAGCAGTACACAAAGGGCGGCGATTACAAGACCGTATTTGTGCACGGCTATTTCGGATGGGGCCAGTATGACAGCCTCAGCAAGATTATCACTTACTTCGGATGCACTTCCGGACGAATCAATGATTATCTGAATAGCTTGGGATATGATACCTACACAGCTTCCTGCGGCCCGTACTCCAGCAACTGGGATCGCGCCTGTGAAATCTATGCAGAGATCATGGGAACTCGGGTGGATTACGGTATCGCACATTCCAAAGAACATGGCCATGACCGTTTTGGCGTGGACTATTCCAACAATCCGCTGATTCCGAATTTCAAATGGAGCGCCACCAACAAGATCAACCTTATCGGTCACAGCTTTGGCGGCCCGACCATTCGCACGCTTCTTGACATGCTGGCAGACGGCCGGCCGGAAGAAGTGGCAGCAGCCAAAGCAGCAGGGGAAACGCCCTCCGGGCTGTTCACCGGCGGCAAAAAGGACTGGGTGTTCTCCCTGACGTCCATTGCAGGAGTTAACAATGGAACCACCGTATGCGAAGAAGAGCCGGTAAATAAGCTCGCAGATCTTGTCACCGACGTGCTTGTCAAAGTCTTCGGTGCGTTGCAGGTTTCCGATCTGAAGGGTATCTATAATCCGGATCTGGAACAGTTTGGCATCTGCGCAGACCCCAATGAGACCATCATAGAAAGTGTTCAGCGCGTTCTTACAGACGTGGATTTCATGTCTCACAACGATCACATTCTGAACGATATGCGAGTTGATAAACAGGTCTATGACAATGCCAGCATTGAAATGCAGGATAACGTCTACTACTTCGATTATTACGGAACCCGCACCGTGGAAACTCCGCTGGGAATCAATGTGCCTACTCCGCGTTGCTTCCTTCCGTTGGCTATTTCCTCTGCAATTATCGGTGCATGGAATGGTGAGACGCACGGAGCCTACCAGGTAGGATACGGTGATTATGAGAAGACTATCACCGTTCCGAAACAGACCATCTCCGGATATGAATGGCATGCTTCCGACGGTATGGTCAACGTAGCTTCCGGCTACTGCCCGTATCATCTGGATGCCAACGGAAATCGCGTATATGATGCGCATGTTGAGAACTATCAGCTGGGCAATGCGGTAAAACCGGGCGTGTGGAATATTGCTCCGGAACAGAACTTCGATCACATTGGTATCATGGGCGGTATTCTCAATGAGAATCCCGATGAGATCAAGGCGTTCTATCTGGATCTGATGAAGAACATCGACAACTGCCCGATGGATGGTTCTGCGGCCCCCGCAGCGGATACCGTCAACGGCTATAAAGATGTTCTCGCTACTGCCTGGTATGCCGATGCTGTGAAGTACGTCTCCGATCATAACATCATGAACGGAACTTCTTCCGACACCTTTGCCCCACAGAGCAACATGACCCGCGCAATGCTGGTACAGACTCTGTATGCAAGGGAAGGCAAACCTACCGGTGCACCGAACGCCGGATTCAGTGACGTTTCCGGAAGTGCATGGTATGCTGATGCCGTTAACTGGGCCAAAGCCAACAATGTAGTCGGCGGTTATCCCGACGGCACCTTCCGTCCAAACGAGAACATCACCCGTGAACAGTTGGCTGTCATGCTGAAAGCATATTCCGGCGACAATCACAAGGGTGCAGACATCAGCAAATACGCTGACGCAGGCGACGTTTCCGGATGGGCAAAAGAAGCAGTCGAATGGGCAGTCGGCGTTGGCCTCATCGCCGGACGCGATGGCAACAAGCTTGCGCCGAGAGCCAATGCGACCCGTGCAGAAGTTGCACAGATCATGAAGAACTACTGCGAGAAAGTCGCAAAATAAGTCAGAACCTTCATGCAGTGAAGACTGCAAAACAAAAAATGAAGAGATGTTTCTCCGGAGGGGGAAACATCTCTTTTTTGATAAAAAGGGCTCCTGCCAGAACAGCAGAAGCCAGATAGTATGATTCATATACCCTGTTTCATCGTTCCAAGTTCGTCCAGAGTCTTTTCGAAAGCAGGGATGAAATTCTCCATAAAGTATTTCACTTCCGGAAGATCCGAACGGAGCAGAGAATCCCGCGTCTGTTTTTCCGCCGACAGGAATTCATTGTTGCCGGCCTTGCGCTCTTCGATACATTTAATATATGCCGACAGCTTGTCTGCTGCTTTTACGATGGGATGCAGCTCCTTGGCGGCGTCGCCGATCATAATGGGTTCGAAAGAAGACTGCAGTTCCGGAGGGAGCATACGGAGAAGCTTTTCCGAAGCAAGATCTTCGATTTCGTGGTATGCAGCCATGATTTCCTGATTGTTGTACTTAATTGGCGTGGGAAGATCGCCGGTGAGGATCTCGGAAGCATCGTGATACAGCGCGACAGAAGCACATTGATCGGGGTTGCAGGGAATTCCGTATACATCCCGACGGATCACACCCAGCGCATGCGCGATCACAGCGACCATGTGACTGTGCTCCTGAATATTTTCCGGAAGAGAGTTCCTCATGAGACCCCATCTGGAAATATAACGCATCCTGGAAATCAGGGCGAAAAAGTTGTTGTCCATAACATCCTCCAAAGTGGTGATTTCGACGGTGTAGCAGGCTCATTATACCATCCCGTCCAGGGAACCTCAACGGGGGAGAATCAATCTGTACAAAGAAACGAACAGGCTGAAAAGACCGAAGGACAGCGCATTGCCACCCCAATAGGGGCAGCCTAAAGCCAAGAAAGATTAGAAATACCGAAAAACACGGGAAAAGATAAAGATTTTCTTTACAAAACAGGGGAAGAGTGATAACATACAACAGCACGCGCCCGCATTCTCAGCTTGAGGGTAAAGCCGATCGTATCGGGAATCCTTTCCGCCTCTTGCTTAGAAGCAGGGTAGATAAAACAGAAAGGAAAATAATCATGATCACAAAAGAACAGAAAAATGTTGTCATTGAGGCAAACAAAACTCATGAAGGCGACACCGGTTCTCCGGAAGTCCAGATTGCCATCCTCTCCGAGCGCATTAAGCAGCTCACCGAGCATCTGAAACAGCATCCCAACGACGACCACAGCCGTCTGGGCATGTATAAGATGGTCGGTAAACGCCGCAGACTGCTCGACTATCTGGCTAAGAAGGACATTGAGCGCTATCGTGCAATTATTGCAAAGCTTGGCATCAGAAAGTAATCTGGTCCATGTTGTTTCAGCGGAACGCTGATTTGAAGGGTATGAACGTTTTGTAGGAGGACAAGTGAATACTGTCCTCCTATTTTTTTGAGCAGCCTGACGCTTTGGTATTTGAAAAAGGACCCACAGAGATGGATCTTTTTTCAAGTACTTAAGTGCAGGAAGCTCATCAAGAAAGGAGTTTCAATGGAAATCATTACCACAAAAAAAGAATTCCCCAAGTACAAGAAATTTGAAATCGAGTACGAAGGCCGTCCTCTTTCCATGGAAGTCGGCAAGATGGGCGAACTGTGCAACGCAGCAGTGCTGACCAAATACGGCAACACCACGATCCTCGTAACATGCACGGCATCGGCACGGCCCAAAGACGGAATCGATTATTTCCCGCTTTCCGTCGACTTTAATGAGAAACTGTATGCCGTCGGCCGCATCCCCGGATCCTTCATGCGCCGCGAGGGCAAACCCAGCCTGAACGCAGTTCTGGCAAGCCGCCTGATCGACCGCCCCATGCGTCCCCTGTTTCCCTATGATCTGAGAAACGACGTGGTTCTGGCCTGTGAAGTTCTCAGCGTTGATCCCGACTGTTCGCCGGAGATTACCGCAATGATCGGTGCCTCTGCTGCCGTATCCATTTCCGATGTTCCCTTTAACGGTCCTATTGCCGGAATCGTACTGGGATGGGATGGAGAGAAATATCTGTTTAACCCCACCGCAGCAGAAAAAGAGAACAACCGCATGATCACAACCATTGCGGCCACTCATAAGAAGATCGTTATGATCGAGTCCGAAGCAGACCAGGTTCCGGATGATGTGATGTTCGAAGGCATCGTGCAGGCACATGAGCATGTACAGCCCGTTCTGGACCTCATCGACAAGATGGTGGAAGAAGTCGGAAAGCCCAAGTTTGAGTACGAGCATGCCTCCTTTGATCAGGAACTGTTTGATCTTCTCTGTGCCAACGAGATGGAAGGCATGGAATACTGCATGGATACCGATGACAAGAATGTCCGCGAGTCCCGTGTCAACGAGTGGATCACCAAGGTGGAAGAAAAATACGAAGAAGAGCATCCTGATATGATGGATTACATGGATGAGATCCTGTACAAGATGCAGAAACAGATCGTCAAGAGATGGCTTCTTGCTGGTCACCGCGTTGACGGAAGAAAAATGAATGAGATCCGTCCGCTGGACGCGGAAGTGGATGTTGTTCCTCTGGTACACGGGTCCGCGATGTTTACCCGTGGCCAGACGCAGGTCCTGTCCATTGCAACGCTGTCCACTCTTTCCGACAGCCAGAAGATCGATACCATCTGGCCGGAAGAAGAGAAGCGCTTCATGCATCATTACAACATGCCGCCTTATTCCTGCGGCGAAGCCAGAGCAGCCCGTTCCACCGGCCGCCGCGAATACGGACATGGCGCACTGGTCGAGAAGGCTCTTGACAGCGTGATTCCCGAAGTGGAAGATTTCCCGTACGCCATCCGTGTCGTATCCGAGATTCTATCCTCCAACGGTTCCACGTCTCAGGGCTCCATCTGCGGAACCACCATGGCTCTGCTGGATGCAGGCGTTCCTCTGAAGGCACCGGTCGCTGGCATCAGCTGCGGCCTGATCCAGGATGGCGATGATTTCACGACTTTCATTGACATTCAGGGCGTGGAGGACTTCCACGGTGAGATGGACTTCAAAGTTGCAGGTACCAAAGACGGAATCACTGCTATTCAGATGGACCTTAAGAACGACGGTCTGAAACATGAGATCGTAAAGAGCGCATTTGAAATGACCAGAGAGGCCCGCTATCAGATTCTGGATAATATCATGCTCCCGGCCATCAGCGAACCGAGACCGCTGGCAGCATCCGCACCGAAGATGATCAAGATGAGCATCAACCCGGATAAGATCCGTGAAGTCATCGGCTCCGGCGGAAAAGTCATTCAGAAGCTTACTGCAGATACCGGATGCAAGATCGACATCGAAGACGATGGAACGATCTATATTGCCTCCAAGGATATTGAGGCCTGCCGTGCCGCAAGAAAGAGCATTGAAGATATCGTATTCGAGCCGGAAATCGGAGCGCTGTATTATGGAAAGGTTTCCAATATCCGTTCTGATTTCGGTGCATGGGTCGAACTTGCCCCCGGTAAGGACGGTCTGATCAAGATTAAGGATCTTGAGTTCAAGCGCACTGAGAAGGTTGAAGATGTTCTGAACATCGGCGACATGACCTGGGTCAAAGTCATGAACGTGGATGACCGCGGACGCATCGATCTGAGCCGTAAGGACGCTCTGAAAGAACGCGGTGAAGCCTGATAACAGAAAATAAAAAAGGATCTCTGCATTTGATGCAGAGATCCTTTTTCTTTTTCTTCTCACATACCAAGTGCCTGACGGTTTCTTCTCACATACCAAGTGCCTGACGGCAGTAATAGTTGAAATTTCTTTCCCGTTCCAGGGTCGTGGAATCCATATGTCCGGGATAGATATCATATTCTCCAGGCAGTTTGCAGATCCGCAAAATGGAGCGAAGCTCCTCGTTGATATCTCCGCCGGGAAGATCGGTGCGGCCGCAGCTGCCGCGGAACAGAGTATCGCCGCAGAAAACCGCATCCTCGCAGACCAGAGTGACACCGCCGGGAGAATGTCCCGGAGTAAACATGACCCGGAAGACAAGAGAACCAATGTGAATCTCATCGCCTTCGTCATAGAAACGGGTATTGTCCGAAGCCAGATATTTATACCTTGCCTCCATGGGATCGGATGTCGTATCCAGTTGATGGATATAAAGATCTGCGCCGGTCTCCTCGACGATTGCATTTGCCGCGCCGGTGTGATCCCAGTGACCGTGGGTAATCAGGATTGCACGGCAGGTCATCTTATGCTCTTCAAGATAGTTTAGGATGGCGTTGGACTCGTCACCGGGATCGATAACGGCACAGTCCATCGAAGTTTCATCGGTAACGACATAGCAGTTTGTTTCCAGCTGTCCGACCGGAAGTGTTTTAATCAGCATATAGGGATGTTCCTTCCTTGATTATTGTTGGTCTTTTTGGCTTGCTCCGTTTCGTACGACCTGCGAAACCCCGCGGATTCCGCTCAGTCGATTGATAATGGATTGCAATTCACTCAGAGAGTGGACCTCGAGAGAAACGGCCACAAGACTGAGACCGTCACCGGTATCCCGGGCGTTTAAAGAACGAACTTTGGAGTTGAGCGCATTGAGGATGGTTGCAACATCTAAAACAAGCCCCTGCCGTTCTGTGGAGACAACCGTAATATTGGTGTTATAGGTGTCGTCAATCTCATCCGCCCAGCTGACGGGGATCCAGCGGCCGTCCTCTTCCATCGAGTGAGGATGACGCAGGTAGTTTTCACAGTCTCTCCGATGAATGGAGACGCCCTGTCCTCTGGTAATATACCCGACGATATCATCGCCCGGAACCGGTGTGCAGCAGCGCGAGAATTTGATCAGACAGTTGTCCAGTCCTTCTACCAGCACCCCATGGACCGGTTTTCCTCTTCGGTGCGCCTCCTGCTGGTTTCGGCGCTCCGCAGCCTCGTTGACCTTATCTACAACGGTCTTCTTTTCTGCAGACTTCTGGTGACGCTGCAGTTCATCGTTCATACGATTTACCGCGCGGGTGGCAGTCATCCCACCGTAGCCGATGGCGGCATACAGGTCATCCAGCGTAGGGAATGACACTCTCTTCAAAAGAAGTGGCAGCATTTCCTCGTTGGTCAGTGCCGTTACGGAAAGATTGCGGGAGTGAGCTTCAGCTTCGAACATCGCCCGTCCGGTTTCGATGTTTTCCTCACGGCGCTCTTTTTTGAACCATTGTTTGATCTTGGTACGGGCGGAGCCGCTTTTGGCCAGCGTCAGCCAGTCGCGGCTGGGGCCGGGAGCGTTTTTGGAGGTTCGGATCTCTACGATATCACCATTCTGCAGGACATGATCAAAAGTGACGATACGCCCGTTAACGGAAGCGCCGACCATGGTGTTTCCGACGCCGGAGTGGATGCTGTACGCAAAATCGATAGGCGTCGCGCCTGCAGGAAGATTGATAACATCTCCCTTGGGAGAGAATACGAAGACTTCATCGGCAAACATATCAATCTTCATGTTGTGGAAGAAATCCGTTGCATCCGATTCCTGCTGACTTTCCAGAAGGCGGCGGATCCACGCATAGTTTTCCTCGTCCCCGGACTTTACGGGAACGTTGCCCATCTTGTATTTCCAATGCGCCGCGATGCCGTACTCTGCCATGCGGTGCATTTCCCATGTTCGGATCTGCACTTCAAAAGGAATGCCCTCTGAACCAATGACGGTCGTATGCACCGACTGGTACATGTTGGGCTTCGGCGTGGAGATATAGTCTTTAAATCGTCCGGGCACAGGCTTGAACATATCATGGATAATACCCAGAACGTTATAGCAATCGGGAATCGTGTCCACGATAACGCGGAATGCACAAAGATCGAAAATACCGTTGATGTCCAGCTTCTGGGCATACATTTTGCGGTAGATGCTGTAAATGTGTTTGATACGGCTGTAAACCGTTGCGTTGATGTGGTCGGAAGACAGACGGGCTTCGATCTGGGAATCCACCGAGTGCATGAACTCTTCCAAAACCTGCATTTTTGTATCCAGCACATCTGTAATTTCCTGATATCCTTCCGGATCCAGATATTTCAAAGAAAGATCTTCCAGCTCCCATTTGGCTCGCTGCATTCCGAGCCGGTGGGCCAGAGGCGCATAGATCTCCATGGTTTCCAGGGATTTTGTCCTCTGTTTTTCTTCCGTCTGATACTCCATTGTGCGCATATTGTGGAGCCGATCCGCGATTTTAATGAGGATTACACGGATGTCCTTTGTCATGGCCATGAGCATCTTGCGCATGTTCTCCATCTGTTCGTCTTCTTTGCTGGTGTACTGGACACGGGTCAGCTTGGTGACGCCTTCCACAAGATCGGCAACTGTGGCGCCGAACAGACGGGAGAGTTCATCATATCCGGAGGAGGTATCCTCGATGACGTCGTGAAGCAGTGACGCGACGATAGAGTCTTCGTCCAGTCCCATTTCCAGAGCAATCTGTGCCGCAGCGACACAATGAGTCACATAAGGGGAGCCGTCTTTGCGCAGCTGGCCTTCATGTGCGGCACGTGCGTATTCGTAAGCGGATGTGATGCGTTCGACATCCATTGCGATGTTTCCGTTTTCAACAGCCTCTTTCCTTTCTTTCTTATTGAAGAGCCTGCAGAATCCGGGAATCCTGCAGATTGATTTTTCTTTGCTCCGGTTCTACCCGGGCTCCGAGAACGGAACCGTCCGGGCCGGGGATGAGCAGTCCCAGTTCCAGCCAGACCTGTAGACAGATAAGATAGGTCTCCGGCGCGACACCATCGGGGCACCGGGAGAGCAGCAGGTTGAAAGAGGACGGCAGCTCCGCACCCTGAGGCGTCAAAGATTTCCATACTGAAACAAAATCATTGCGGGAAGGGCAGAAGTGACGGCAACACCACAGGACATCCTCCGGGGTATCTGTCAGCTGCCGACAAAGCTCTTCCGGCTGGTGCGGCCGGATGTCCACGACCAGAAGCTGTACGGACTGAACGCCGTTATAGTCATTGATCTGTGCATGAAACGCCATGTCGACAACATCCCCGTCGCGGACCGGCATCTGCGTAATGGAATGTGAGAAAAAGACACAGTCAAACCAGGCATTTTGGAAAGCCAGCCGGAAGCGGACATGTTTTCCGTTTCCGATGGAACGACAGTCATAGACCGTGGCGCCCTGCAGGCAGAGGATCGGTGACGGGTTTCCGTTGCCAAACGGTTCCAGCAAATCCAATGCCTGAACATTTGTGCGGGACAGGAGCGTCGGATCCTGGATAAGAAGATCACAGGACAGCTCCATACTTTCTTCGGTGGCATTTTCCTGATAGTATTCCTGAAGCGCGGCACAGAAAGACGGAATCTGTTCCTTCCGAATCGTCAGGCCGGCGGCCTGTGCGTGTCCCCCATAGCCTTCCAGATAGGAGGAACAGGCAGAAAGGGCATTAAAAATGTTGAAAGAGCCATAGCTGCGGCAGGATCCTTTTCCCAGATCACCATTCAGGTAGATCATGACGGCCGGATAGGAGTACTGGTCTGCCAAACGGGAGGCCGCAATTCCGATTACACCGGGATGCCAGTGATCACTGGACAGGACGATGGGACCCATAGGAATGGAATCCTGTATCATATGATGCGCTTCGTTCCAGATCTCCGTCTCGATCTCCTGTCGCTGCCGATTCAGCTCACACAGTTCTTCCGCCAGAAGCTGTGCCTTCCGGGGCTCCGTTTCTGTAAGCAGTCGATATGCCACCATAGCCTGTCCGAGGCGGCCGGAGGCATTCAGACGGGGAGCCAGAGTATAACCCACGGAGGTCGAAGTAATCTTCTTGCCTTTCGTCCCGGACTGAATAAGAAGAGCATCTACTCCGGGAGATGGATTGTGGGCAATTTTATCCAGACCGGTTTTAACCAGAAAACGGTTTTCCTCTGTCAGCGGCATGACATCGGCGATGGTGCCTATGGCAGCCCATTCACCGTACCGGCGGAGCATCTCTTCCTCCTTTCCGGAAACGGCACAGGCAACTTTCAGGGCAACTCCGACACCGGCAAGATCCTTGTTGGGATAATGGCAGTTCGTCTGACGTGGATTAACCACGGCAACGGCATCCAGCGGGATTCCCTCCTGACACTCGTGGTGATCGGTAATAATGACGTCAATGCCGAGCTCGGAGGCAAAGGAAACTTCTTCCGATGCAGTGATTCCACAGTCCACCGTGACAATCAGGGAGACCCCGTGGTCACAGAAATTGGAGATAGCGTCGTTGTTCAGGCCGTAACCTTCATCCAGACGATCGGGAATATACGGATATACGGTAAGGCCGCACTGAGTAAGAAAATCCGTCATCAGGCAGGTTGAAGTGATGCCGTCAACGTCATAGTCTCCGAAAACTGCGACGGTCTCCTGCGCAGAGATGGCTTCCTTGATACGCTCCACCGCAGCTTCCATTCCGCGGAGCAGATAGGGATCCTGAAGCTGGGTGATATCACAACGAAGATAGGTCTCCGGATCAAGATCCTCCGAAAGTTCTTTCTGCGAAAGCAAAAGGGCCAATAAAGGAGGATAGCCTGCCTCGGAACATTGGGGGGAAAGGGCAGGCTGACGATATGGAATTTTCCAGTTCTGATAGTTCATAATGTCCCCAAAACTGAAAAAAGAACCCGAAAAAGTTCTTTCTTATAATATAGTAATAAGCAAGTTAATAATATCATTCAGTCAGACAAATCGCAAGGAAAAGAGGGACTCTTGACATCGCCCTTTACGAAATGGTAAATTAACACTGTTCCAACGCCGGTATGGCGGAATTGGCAGACGCAAGGGACTTAAAATCCCTCGATGACAAAACATCGTGCCGGTTCGACCCCGGCTACCGGCACCAGAAAGCCAGTCCTGAGGACTGGCTTTCACCGCATAAGAAAAAAAGGTTAAGATTTCTTTAGGAACTTTGCAATAAAACGACCACCTTGCGATTTATTATTATAGGGAAGGGAGATGGTTTTTATGAACCACTCGATTTCCGAAAAAGAGAATATCAGCAGCCTGAGCGATGCCGAGATCCTGGATCTTCTGCTGCAGAAGCTGGCGGAAGGCGATATGGATGCACTGAGAGATCTTTATGAACGGGTCTCATCAGCAGTCTATACGTTTGCATTGTCCGTAGTTCAGAATCCGACAACAGCCGAAGATGTTATGCAGGACGCCTTCGTGAATATCGCACAGAATGCAAATAAGTATGTGTCACAGGGAAAACCCATGGCCTGGATCATGACCATCACAAAGAATATAGCCCTGATGAAGCTGAAGCGGATGGATAACCGCAATTCTTCGTTAGAGGACTATATGGATGTGGCGAAGACAGATGATTTTGCCCAAAGTGACCGTCGGCTCATGCTACGGAAAGCCTTGAGTGAATTGAAGGACGAGGATCGGCAGATCGTTATTCTGCATGCGATGACCGGAATGAAACACCGTGAGATTGCGGAGATCATGAAAATTCCTCTTCCCACCGTGCTGACGAAATACAAGCGTTCTCTTGAAAAAATGAGAAGAACAATAGGTGGTGATGATATTGAATGACAAAGAATTAGAGGCATTGATCCGCGAGGAATTCAGTGCCGCTACTCCGGACAATTTTGATATCATACTCGAAAGAATACAGGCATCCAGGAATCAGAAAGAACAGGAAACCCGCACGAACAAACGAGCGGTTTCCAATCTGATGAAACTGGCTTGGGCGGCCGTTCTGGTCTTGGTGCTGGGCACCGGAATCGTCGGCTATCGCTCCACCAAGATTCCAACGGATGTGATTCAGATCGATGTCAATCCCAGTGTGGCGATCGAAGTGAACCGCTATGGAGACGTTGTCAACTATCAGGGATTGAATAAGGACGCAGCCACGATTCTTGAAAAGGAGAAAGCGGAGGCAACGTCCCCCAAAGATTTTGTGCGGGGAACGGTCCTTTCCTTGATCGATGAGGGATACATCAACAAGAAGGAAAATGCAATCCTGATTTCCGTGATTGGAAACAATGATAAACGCACACAGAAACTGGAGAAGATTGCCGTAGATGCGGCAGTCAGCACACAGAAAGACAGCGGGATCAAGCTGAAAGTGTACAAACAGCACCTTAGATCCCAGGACACTCTGAAAGAACTGGCAGATCAGTATGGGATTTCAGAGGGAAAAGCGGCATTTATTCAGACCATTGCCGATGTTGTTCCCGAGGCGAAGATCGACAGCCTGTCGACGATGTCAATGAGTCAACTGTCCAGCACGGTCAGTGAACATCTTGGCGAATCGGGAAAGGCTGTGGAGGATGTGACTCCGACGGAAGAACCGAAGGAAACCGCGTCCCCGGCAACCTCGGGCTCCAGCAGTTCAACTCCGGGCTCCAGCGTCAAGCCGGTACCAACAACGGCGCCGAAACCGTCAACAACGGTAACGTTGCCGCCGAAACCGACTCCGACTCAGACGACGGCTCCGGATCCGACGCCAACTGCCACTGCGACGATTCCTCCTGCAGAGACAGAGGAACCGGCACCCACAGCAACGCAGGCACCAACGCCAACGCCGGATGTTACTGCAGCCCCGTCACTTCCCCCAATGGAAGAAGCGACTGAATAATCAAAGCAAGAGAAGATCCTGACAAAGGAGCCGTTCCAAGGAACGGCTCCTTTTTTTGCACCCGTGCTATGGTGTGCTATTGACAGAAAAACCTGTGGGGACTAAGATGCCAGTAATCAGAAAAAAAGAAAGAGACGATTCTATGGGAAAAGCATTGATCGCAATGAGCGGAGGTGTGGATTCCAGTGTCGCTGTAAGGCTGATGCAGGAACAGGGAGAAGAATGTGTCGGAGTGACGATGTCGCTGTTTCCTAAGAGCGCTGGTGTCGATGATACCGCCGCAGCAAGAGATGTCGCCAAACGGCTCGGGGTCCCCTTCTATGTAGCGGATTATCAGGATGAGTTTAAAAAAGAGGTCATCGAGTCCTTCATTCAGGCGTATCTTCACGGACAGACTCCGAATCCGTGTGTCGTGTGCAATAAAAAGTTGAAATTCGGAAAGCTCCTGGATCGGGCAGCGGAACTGGAATGTGACAAGATCGTTACCGGACACTATGCTAAGATCGAAAAGGATACGGAAACGTACCTTCTGAAGAAAGCAGAGGATCGCAAAAAAGATCAGAGCTACATGCTGTATCGGCTCTCACAGGAACAACTTGGAAAGAGCCGGTTTCCACTGGGAACATACAAAAAGACCGAGATCCGCGAGATGGCGGAAGCATGGGGGTTCGTCAATGCCCGAAAGAAAGACAGTCAGGATATCTGTTTTGTCCCGGACGGAGATTATGCCCGCGTTATTGAAGAATATACAAAAGAAGGAAGCCGGCCAGGCCCGTTTATAGATGAAGATGGAACCGTGCTGGGTACGCATCGGGGGATTATCCACTATACTGTCGGTCAGCGAAGAGGACTTGGGATCGCAGCCCCGGAACCCCTTTATGTGTGCCAAATCAACCCGGAACAGAACACCGTCGTGCTGGGACACCGGGAAAAGCTGTTTAGCCGGGAACTGGATGCAGACGAGTTTAACTGGATCGCAGGAAACGTTCCGAACCAACCCGTGCGCTGCCGGGCAAAGATCCGATATCATCACGAGGAAGAACCCTGTACGGTATATCCCGAAGGAGAAGATTCCGCACACATCGTTTTTGAAGCGCCGCAGAGGGCTATCACGCCAGGACAGAGTGTGGTTCTGTATGACGGAGATGTTGTGCTGGGAGGAGGAACTATCCTTCCGATGAAGAACAGTGGAAGAACGAAATAAACATAGAGGAGAAAGGATTGTATCATGGGAAAGATCTACACTTCTGCAGAGCAGCTGATCGGCAAGACCCCTCTCATGGAGCTGAAAGGACTGGAACAGGAATTCAACCTGAAAGCCAGACTGTTGGGAAAACTGGAAAGCTTTAACCCCGGAGGATCGGTAAAGGACCGTGTTGCGGTAAATCTGATTGATGATGCGGAGAAAAAAGGACTTCTGAAGAAAGGTTCGGTAATCATAGAGCCTACTTCCGGCAACACTGGAATCGGACTTGCTGTTGTAGCAGCAGTACGCGGATATCGGGCTATTATTGTTATGCCGGAAACCATGTCCGAAGAACGCAAAAAGCTGATGAAAGCATATGGCGCAGAACTGGTCCTGACAGAGGGATCCAAAGGTATGACCGGAGCGATCGAAAAAGCAAAGGAACTGGCAGAGGAGATACCCGATGCATTTATTCCCGGACAGTTTGTAAATCCCGCCAATGCGGAAGCACATTATCTGACTACGGGTCCGGAGATCTGGGAAGATACGGAAGGGGATGTGGATTATTTCGTGGCCGGCGTTGGTACCGGCGGCACCATTACCGGAACGGGACGCTATCTGAAAGAAAAGAAAGCGAGCGTTAAAGTGATAGCGGTAGAACCGAGCACCTCTGCCGTACTGTCCGGAGGAAAAGCAGGCCCGCACAATCTGCAGGGAATCGGAGCCGGTTTTATCCCAGAGGTTCTGGATACGTCCGTCTATGATGAAGTCGTAACCGTCTGTGATGAAGATGCCTATGAGTGCGGACGGAGACTGGGCAAAAAAGAAGGACTTCTTGGGGGAATCACAGCTGGCGCGGCGCTGTATGCAGGAATTGAACTGGCCAAGAAAGAAGAAAATGCGGGAAAGACCATAGTGGTTCTGCTTCCGGATACAGGAGACCGCTATCTTTCCACGGCACTGTTTGAAGAATCGCCTACCTGGTAATCTGAGATCGGGAAAATTGACAGCGATTTAAAAGATACGCTATAATCGCAACAAGATCCAGAAGGAAGGAGAAAACGATGGTACAATACGATCGGTTGTTCGACGCAATCATCAAAAAGACCAACGCGCTGTTTGAGGGAATGACGCCTACGGTCTGGGAATATGATGAGAACGATATTCTTGAAAACTCAAATGAAGTGTTGCTGCTGGAGCAGGACGGAATCAATATCGGAGGCTCGCTTCCCGGTGGAGTAAACTATACGGTGCCGACAGGAGATACTTCTCTGGAAATTGAAGATCAGGTCCTGCTATACGGACCCGATATGAGCGAAGTAAAAGACGGAGCTCCCTATGGGCGGATTACCTTTATGGTGCTGAATGATGAGGGACTGTCGGAGATCCAGCTGTTCAATACTATTCTTGATCTTCAAAACAGCAAACATCACATCCATCCGCAGGGCATTGAGGAAAGCAATTTTCAGGCAGGAAAATATGAAGTTCTCTTTATTTCCCGGGATGTCCAGAAAAAGGGAATCAGTTTCCGGCAACTTGGAAACAGCTACATCGCGGAAATGAAGAAAAATCCCCGCGTGCTCAATGTAAAGCAGGTGTTTATCACCGATCCCAACTTTGATTATGACGAGGCAAACCGGGTACGCAGACAGAATCAGACCTATCAGATCGCTATGCGCGCTCACAGCGTAATGCCGACTGGTTTCCGGGGCTGATCCACAAAGCAAAAGAGAAAACTGCACCATCAAAAAAGATGGTGCAGTTTTTTGCTGTTTATCGGTTGCGCATCAGGGTCTTCATGCGCTTTTCGTGGTTCAGAATGCTTTTTCTCAGACGGAGGTTTTCCGGAGTGACCTCCAGAAGCTCGTCGTCTGCCAGAAACTCCAGGCACTGTTCCAAGCTCAGTCTTCTGGGCGGAACCAGACGAAGGGCTTCGTCGCTGCCGGAGGCACGGGTATTTGTCAGCTGTTTTTTCTTACACACATTGACCGTGATGTCTTCCTGTTTCGGACACTGTCCCACGATCATTCCGCCGTACACCGGCACGCCGGGGCCGATGAACAGTGCGCCTCGATCCTGCGCGGCAAACAGACCGTAGGTCACGCTCTCTCCGGTCTCATATGCTATCAGAGAACCGGAATTGCGTCGGGAAATATCTCCCTTATATGGTTCATATTTTTCAAAAACAGAGGCCAGAATACCTTCGCCCTTTGTGTCTGTGAGAAACTCGTTGCGGTATCCGAACAGACCGCGGGACGGGACAAGAAACTCCACTTTTGAGCGCTTGCCTACAGGGGTCATTTCCAGCAGTTCCCCTTTGCGGGAACCCAGCTTTTCAATGACGGATCCGACATATTCCTGGGGGACGTCAACTACGACCCGCTCAATGGGTTCACACTGCTGACCGTCAATGGTGCGATACAGTACGCGGGGAGGAGAGACCTGAAATTCATAACCTTCCCTACGCATGGTTTCAATGAGAATGGAAAGGCTCATCTCGCCGCGGCCGGCGACCGCAAAACTGTCCGTGGCATTTTCAATCTCCGAAACACGGAGAGAAACATCTTTCAGGGTCTCACGGAACAGGCGGTCACGGATCTGACGGGAGGTGACGAATTTACCTTCTCTTCCGGCGAAAGGTGAGTCGTTGACCGAAAACGTCATTTCCAGCGTCGGTTCCGAAATCTTTACAAAGGGCAGCGCTTCCGACTGTCCCTTTTCACAGATCGTATCTCCGATCGTCACATCACCGATTCCGCTCATTGCTATAATATTTCCGGCAGAGCTCTCCGTAACGGGGTTGCGCTCCAGACCGTCAAACTCATACAGGGAGACGGCCTTTGCCTTGCGGGGCGGCTCATCAGGAGTGTGGAAATTGCTGACTTCGATCTCCTGATTCTGACGGATTGTTCCGCGCTGAATCAGGCCGATGGCGATACGGCCGACGAACTCGTTGTAGTCAATATTGGAGACAAGCATCTGGAACGGCGCATCGACATTTCGCTCCGGGGCGGGAATATATTCAAGAATCGTTTCAAACAGTGGCTTCAGATCGGTGCCGATCACGTCCGGGGAGTAGCTGGCAGTGCCCTGGCGTCCGGAGCAGAACAGCATGGGAGAGTCCAGCTGTTCATCCGTGGCATTAAGGTCGATAAGAAGCTCCAGGACTTCATCGATAACTTCGTGGACACGCTGGTCGGGACGATCAATCTTGTTGATAACGACGATGACCCGGTGTCCCAGTTCCAAAGCACGGTTGAGAACGAAACGGGTCTGAGGCATGGGCCCTTCTGCGGCATCTACCAGCAGAATAACGCCGTTGACCATCTTCAGAATCCGTTCCACCTCTCCGCCGAAATCGGCGTGGCCCGGAGTGTCAACGATGTTTATTTTCGTGTCACCGTAAGTGACCGCGGTGTTTTTTGCCATGATGGTGATTCCGCGCTCCCGCTCCAGATCGTTGGAGTCCATGACGCGTTCAACGATCTCCTGGTTTTCGCGATAGACGCCAGACTGCTTCAACATCTCATCGACCAGGGTCGTCTTGCCGTGGTCGACGTGGGCGATAATAGCAACATTTCGGATTTGTGACATAGTAGTTGCATCCCTTCCTGCAGCATGAATTTTGTTCCATTATTTCTTACACACAAAAATGGATATTAGCATATCTGGGCCAAGATTGCAAACCCCGTGGAGCGAAACGGACAGAAGAAGAGCAGGCTCCGGAAAGCCTGCTCATTGAAAACGATGGAATTATCGACGTTTCTTATTCATTTTCTCTTCGTTTCGGAAAAACTCTTCGAAATAGTCATGTTTTTCCGCGTTTGGATCCTTTGGTCTTCCGGAGGAATCATAGTCTCGCATTTTCCCGGTTCTGGGAGCCATCCGTTCTCGTGCCTGCTGTGTTTTCTGCTGCATTCTGGCCTGTGCCTGCTGACGCTTTCTCTGCAGCTGTCTCTGCCGTTTGCGGCGGTAATTGATTACCAGAAATGCATAGATAAGAATAAACAGCAGGATGATCAGAAGGAGAAGCCAGAGCCAGGTGTGTCCGAAGGCCTTCCGAAGCTGTGCCATCAGGATCTGAGACTGAGAGACGTCAACCGATGAGGTCGTCAGCAGTTTTGCCTTCCCATAATCCACACCATTTAAAGAAACCGTAACATCTCCCATTGCCTGATCGGCATCTACCGGAGCGGCAGGGTTCTCTTCATAAAGCGCGATCCTCAGCTCAAAATCCTCGGGATTCACATTGGAAGGGAGAAGAACGGAAACATCCTTGTCCGGATGCAGTGTTACGGTGGAATCGTCGGATGGCGCATACAGAAGAGAGATCTCTTTTACCAGATCATCGGAATGAAGGACCGTATAGTAGGAGTAGTTCTCGAAGGCCCAGTCATACAGGTGGATGGTATCAGAAAAATTCTGAAAGTCTGTCGCCATATCGTCCCGAATGGAGGTTCCGCCTCCCAGCACGACACACATCAGTCGAACGCCGTCTTTCTCTGCGGTGGAGGAGAGGCAATAACCCGCCGCTGTGGTGTGTCCGGTTTTAATGCCGGAGGCGTTGCTGTACAGGAAATTGCCGCCGTAAATACCCTGAGAACAGATGAGGGCATTGGAATTGTATACGACTCGTTCATCGGATTTGTTTGTTGAAGGAACCGTATAGGAAGGGGTGTTACAGATCTCTGCGAACAGGGGATGACTCATGGCCTCTGTGGAGATGAGCATCATATCGCTGGCGGTGGAATAATGATCATTTGCAGGCATTCCGTGGCTGTTGACAAAGTGTGTGCCGGTACAGCCAAGATCCAATACCCGTTCGTTCATCTCATCGACGAAATCCGAAATGCTGCCTGCAAGCGCTTCTGCAATGACGTTGCAGGCTTCTCCGGCAGAACCGAGAAGGGCGCAGTAAAGCAGATCCTTCACCGTAAGCCGCTCCCCGGGAACGATACCACTGGAGGAAGATTCTTCATTCAGCCCGTCCAGACAGTGTTTGGATGCCTCAAGTTTTTCGTCTTCGGAAATGGTTCCGGCTTCTATGGCCTCTACGGCAAGAAGGCAGGTTACGATCTTGGTAAGACTTGCCGGTTCCATCTTTTTGTCGGGATTGCGGGAATACAGGATCTTTCCCGAATCGCGATCCATAAGAAGAATACTTTTGGAATTGAGCGTCGGCATGGTAAGACCATCATCGTTGGTCTCGGTCTTTACCGGCTCCTCTTTCTCTTCCGACTCCTCGTCTTCCTCCTCGGTTTTTTCTTCCTCGTCTTCCGCCGATTCTGAAACCGTCTCGGAAGATGGCTCTGCCCAGACATGAATCACCGGTTGGAGAAACCAGAGGCAAAAACTCAACAGAAGAAGGACGATAATGGGTTTTAATGATTTTACCATCGATAATTACTCCAAATTTTCAGGGTTATGTTATATAATAACCGTACATATGAATTTATTATATGTATTATCCGAACGAAAAGCAACGTGCGGAGCAGTATTCCTTGATGGGAGAAAGGTGGGACTTGTTTGAAAATACTGGTAGTCGATGACGAAAAAGCATTTGTGAAAGGAATAAAGTTCAACCTGCAGACCGAGGGATACGAAGTGGATGTTGCATATGATGGTGAAGCGGCGATCCTGCAGGCAAAACAGACCGAGTATGATCTTGTCATTCTGGATCTGATGATGCCGAAAAAAGACGGGTTACAGGCCTGCCGCGAGATCCGGACATTTTCCACCGTTCCGGTAATTATGCTTACCGCAAAAGGGGAGGAATCCGACAAACTGCTCGGATTTGAATCCGGAGCGGATGATTATATCACAAAACCCTTCAGTATCATGGAACTGAAAGCCCGCGTTAGAGCGCTGATCCGGCGTGCGGGAATCGTTGCCACCGCCGCAAAAGAAGGAGAGCGCGTCCTCCGGTTCGGAGAGCTGACACTGACGCCGAAGACCCGTCTTGTGGAAAAAAACGGACAACCGGTGGAGCTGACGCTGAAGGAATTCGATCTGTTGGAATTTCTGATGGAGCATCCGGGGATCGTATACTCCCGCGAACAGCTTCTCAGCATGGTGTGGGAATATGACTATCAGGGAGAAATCCGAACGGTAGATGTTCATGTACGCCGCCTGAGAGAAAAGCTGGAGCGCGACCCGGCACATCCCAGATATCTGATCACGAAACGGGGGGTGGGGTATCACTTTGCAGAATAAGAACAAAAAGGCAAAGCGAAACTTCCGGAAACGCCTTACCGGTGTTCGGTTCAAGTTTGTCGGACTGACGACAGCCCTTGTAGTGGTTCTGCTGGCGCTGCTCAATTCCTATCCCGTTCAATCCTCCCGAGATATGGTCTTTTCCGAAAAACAGACCGCAATGACGAATCAGGCAGGCACTGCGGCATCTTCCCTGGCGTCGCTGGACCACCTTTCCCGGGAAAGCATCGCAGAAGTTCTGAATCTGCTGGAACTGGATAATTATGAGAGGGTCCTGGTGACTAACGAGAAAGGCCGCGTCCTTTATGATTCTGCCGCAGAGGAAAACCAGACAGGACAGCAGCCGGAAATAAAAGCAATAGCCCGTGCAATGGAAGGAAAGACGTCCTTCTATTCCCGCTTTACCAGCGAAGCTTTTTTCAGCCATGTCGCCGTACCCATCCTTCGTGATGCGAAAGTGATTGGAGCGGTATATCTGGATGAAAAAGACGAGGAGCAGGCCGGAATCATAACCGGGATTCAGAGCAGAATCCGAACGATTTCCGCGTTTATCTGTATACTGGCGCTGCTGGCGGATATTCTGATGACGAGTCTTCTTACCAAGCGGATCGTAACGTTGGCGGAGATGACGAAGAAAGTCGCAGAAGGAGACTATTCCCAGCGCTTCCTCACACAGGGAGAAGATGAGGTGGCGGAACTTGGGCGGGAGTTTAACCGTCTGACACAACGACTGGAGACCACGGAGAAGCAGCGCAGACAATTTGTTTCCGATGCTTCCCACGAGCTGAAAACACCGATTGCCGCAATTACCCTGTTGGCAGACAGTATCGTTCAGAATGAGAACATGGACGAGGAGACGATCCGGGAATTTGTCACCGATATCGTACATGAAAGCAACCGCCTTCAAAAAATGACGGAGGAACTGCTGGATCTGAGCAGGATGGATGACGGCAATATCGGAAAATCGGTTCCGGTAAACATGACAAAGGTGACGGAAGAAGCCGTTGCCCTCCTGAAACCGCTGTCTTCCGAACAGAATGTGGAGATCAAGCTGGATCTTGAACCGGACAGCATCGTACTGGCTACGGAAAATGATCTGTATCATGTGGTGTTCAATCTGGTGGAAAACGCAATCAAATACAACGTGCCGGAAGGGAAAGTGACCGTTACGCTGCGGACCGCCGGAGACCGGATCCGCATGGAAGTGGAAGATACGGGAATCGGCATACCTGAGAATGAACGGGAATCCATCTTCCATCGGTTCTATCGAGTGGATAAGGCCCGGTCCAGAGAAGCCGGGGGCAGCGGACTCGGGCTCAGCATTGCACATGATGCGGTGCTCCAGCACCGGGGAACCATCGAGGTGGAGGAAGTGGAACCACAGGGGACACGATTCATCGTGACCCTGCCGAAAGGGCCTCCCTGTACAGCAACAAAAGAAACCATCGTAGAAGGATTTTTCAATGGATAAGATTAGAGAGATACAGAAAAAACTGCAGGAAAAAGAACTGGATGCGGTGCTGATCACCGACGAGAAAAACCAGCGATATGCAACAGGATTTGCCTTTACAGACGGTGCGGTAGTCGTCACAAGAGAACATGCCTATCTTATTACGGACTCCAGATATGTGGAGGCTGCGGAACAGGCGGTGACAGAGAGAACCAAGGTGATCCTGTTCGGCCAGAACCGCCGCCTTGTTCCCTGCATCCAGGAGATTCTTCAGAGTGAGAAGATCGAAAAACTGGGCGCGGAAGAGGAGAAGCTCTCCTATCAGGAGTATCTCCGCTACGAAAAATCGCTGGATCTGCACCTGATTCCCGCACAGGAAATCTTTCAGGATCTCAGAGCATCCAAATCAGAAGATGAACTGGAATACATGAGAGCCGCACAGAGGATTTCAGAGCGGGCGCTGGAAGATGTCCTTGGCCTCATCCGGCCGGGAATCACGGAACGAGAGATCGCTGCGGAGCTGAATTACCGGATGATGAGATACGGTGCGGAAGGAAACTCCTTCGACACCATTTCCATCACCGGAAAGAAGACCAGTATGCCTCACGGCGTGCCCGGAGATGAGGTCGTCCGGGACGGAGATTTTGTCACAATGGACTTCGGATGTCTCAAGGGAGGGTACTGTTCGGACATGACCAGAACTGTTGCGGTCGGACATGTGACGGAGGAAATGAGAAAGATCTATGATATCGTGCTGGAAGCACAGCTGCAGGGAATCGAGAACGCCCGGGCGGGAATCACCGGAGCGGAGATCGACAAGGCAGCCAGGGATGTCATAGAAAACGCCGGGTACGGTGCGTATTTCGGACACAGTTTTGGTCACAGTCTGGGACTGGATATTCACGAGGCCCCCAATGCCATGCCCCGGTCTCAGACGATAATGCCGGAAGGCGCCGTGATATCGGCAGAACCGGGAATCTATCTTCCCGGCCGGTTCGGAGTTCGAATCGAAGATGTCATGATTCTGCGGAAGGATCATGCAGAAGTGATCACGGCAGCGCCGAAACAGCTGATCGTTTTATAATGGAGGACCGAGTATGCTGAGAAAAGCGAAGAAAACGTTTCTGGAAGGGGTGAACCGGTGGCTTTTTACGGGACTGCTGATCATCGCAATTACAGCGATCGTAAATTTCTGTATTCCCAAAGCTCCGGCGGCGCTCTATGTAATCCTGTACGGACTTGGAACATTCCTTCTGGTAATCTATATGATTCTTTCCCTTGCAAGAAAGGAAAAATAGCCGGAAAAACAGGAAAAAAGCGTTCCGCCGCATGGTATCCGGAAGCGGGAAAATAAGGTTGCAAAAACGATACATATATTGTAGAATAAGCCGAAAGACTGTTTAGATGATATACTACTAGGAGGAGATCCTTTATGATTACAGCAGGCGATTTTAGAAATGGTGTTACATTCGAGATGGATGGACAGGTAATGCAGGTCGTGGAATTCCAGCACGTCAAACCGGGCAAGGGAGCTGCATTCGTCCGTACCAAAATGAAGAATGTTATTACCGGTGCCGTTACCGAAACTTCTTTCAACCCCACCGCAAAATTTGAAAATGCTACAGTTGACAGAAAGACCATGGAATTCAGCTATGTTGATGGTGACCTTTATTATTTCATGGATCCGGAAACCTACGAACTGGAGCCGATCGAAAAGAGTGTTCTGAACGACAACTTCAAATTCGTAAAAGAAAACATGAGCTGTATCGTTTCTTCCTATAAAGGAAACGTGTTTAATGTTGAGCCGCCGATGTTCGTTGAACTGGAAGTCACAGCTACTGATCCCGGCTTTGCAGGAAACACCGCGACCAACGCGACAAAACCCGCCACGCTGGAAACCGGCGCAGAGATCAAGGTTCCTCTGTTCATTGAGCAGGGCGAGACCATTAAGATCGACACCCGCACTGGAGAGTATCTTTCCCGCGTATAACGATAGAAATAATATCACCCCAAAGGCTAGGTCCTTTGGGGTGATTTTTTGTTTGTATCAGACCTGAGATCCGCAATCAGACATCATTGCGGAGAAGGTCGTCATAGCTTTCCCGATTCACAGCGACATAATCCTCTTTGTTTCGGATCATGACGACAGGGGCTCTGGGAATCCGGTTGTAATTGGAAGCCATGGAATAGTTGTATGCACCGGTTACCAGTGTGGCGATGTTATCGCCGACCTCTGGCTTCGGAATCCAGGCACGCTCTTTCAGAACATCGCCGCTCTCGCAGCAGCGGCCGGCAATAGTTGCCTTGAAATCCACCGGAGCACTCATACGGTTTGCAAGCAGAAAGGTGTGTTCTGCCTGATACAGAGTGTAGCGGGGATTGTCCGTCATTCCACCGTCAATGGCAACATAGCAGATATCATCCGTGATCTGTTTGATGCTGCCTACGGTGTACATGGTAATACCGGAGTCCGCCACGATGCTCCTGCCCGGCTCCAGAAAGATTGCCGGCTGAGGATATTTCATGATCCTGCAGATCCGGGCAAGCTCTTCTGAGATCTGACGGACAACAATGTCGATATTCAGCGTGGGATCGGATTTGATGTACCGAACACCAAGCCCTCCGCCAAGATTCAGGATCTCTGCGGTGAATCCATAGCGGTTCAGAATAGATTTGCAGAAAGCGATCATGATGTCGGTAGCTTCCATGAACGGTGTAGCCGTGAAGATCTGAGAACCGACATGGCAGTGGAAACCCTTAAGTTCCACGTTTTTGCATGCAAGCGCATCCTGAACGATCATTTCCGCGTGACCCGTTTCGATGGTAGCACCAAATTTGGAGTCTACCAGACCGGTGTTGATCTTTTTGTTGGTGTGAGCGTCCACACCGGGTGTAATGCGGAGAAGGATCTTCTGACGGATTCCAAGCTCACCCGCGAGCGCGTCAACCAGATGAAGCTCGTCAGGATTGTCTACCACAATGTAGCCCAGACCGACTTCCATGGAATAGCGAATCTCCGCCGGAGATTTGTAGTTGCCGTGGAAAAAGATCCGGTCGGCAGGAAAATCTACGGAAACCGCGGTGTGAAGCTCCCCACCGGAGACCACGTCGATAAACATTCCTTCCTCTTTGGCGATGCGATACATCTGCTTAAAACTGCAGGCCTTGCTGGCAAACAGAGGATGGGATGTCTCGCCCAGATAGGTATGCATGCAGCGGATGTATTCCCGGCAACGGTCGCGAATGCGGTCTTCATCCATCAGATAAAGAGGCGTTCCGTATTTTTTTGCCATTTCCACCGCATCGACACCGGCAAATTCCAGGTGATCTTTTTCGTTGATATTCAGATTGGAGTGGAGCATTTGCGTTCCTCCCTCAAGATTTATTTAAAGTATTTCACCGCAGAGTCAAACATGCCGATGTTAAAGTTGCCCTCGACATTCTTGTAAAGGCCGTAGCCTACGCGTTCTGCGTGGCCCATCTTGCCGAATACACGGCCGTCCGGAGAGGTGATGCCCTCGATGGCACAGATGGAGCCGTTGGGATTCGCTGCGATGTCCATGGTAGGATTCCCGGCCAGATCCACATACTGTGTGGCGATCTGGCCCTGCTTGGCCAGCTGTTCGACCAGATCACGGGAAGCATAGAACCGGCCTTCGCCGTGAGAGATGGGAACGGTATAGATTTCACCGGGCTGCGTATTGGCCAGCCATGGAGACATGTTGGAGGCAATGCGCGTACGGACCAGCATGGACTGATGGCGTCCGATGGTATTGTAGGTCAGAGTCGGGCAGGACGCATCGGTGTCCATAATTTTTCCGTAAGGAACAAGACCCAGTTTCACCAGAGCCTGGAATCCGTTGCAGATACCGGCCATGAGTCCATCGCGGTTTTCCAGAAGATCGCTGACTGCATCCGAGATCTCCTGATTGCGGAAAAAGGCCGTAATGAATTTTGCGCTTCCCTCCGGTTCATCGCCGCCGGAGAAGCCTCCGGGGATAAAGATGATCTGAGACTGCTTGATCTGCTTGGCGATATACTGAACCGACTCGGTAATGTCGGCAGAGGTCATGTTGCGGATGACCACAATTTCAGGATCGGCTCCTGCACGGGCAAAGGCTTTTGCAGAATCGTATTCACAGTTCGTGCCGGGGAAGACCGGAATCAGCACTTTGGGTTTTGCGGTCTTCGCTGCAGGAGATACACGGCGCTCCGCAGAGAAACTGTAAGCGGGAACCTCTGCTTCGGACTGGGCATCCACATTCATGGGATAGACCGATTCCAGTTTGTTCTCATATACCTCGGAGAGGTGTTCCAGAGCAACGCAGGACTCACCGCTGCAGAACACGGGATCTTCCGATGTGGTGCCGAGACGGACGGCTCCGCAGGAGCTGAGATCGTCTTCGGATTCCACAACAAAGGAACCGTACCGGTACCCAAAGATATCATCCAGAGAACAACCACCGTCCAGCTTCACGCCGATACGGTTGCCGAAGCACATCTTCATCAGCGCTTCCGCCACGCCGCCGTAGCCCGGGGTATATGCGGCAAGGATCTTTCCTTCCTTGACCAGCGAATGTACGGTCTTCATGACGGCCTTCAGCGAATCCGCATCCGGAAGACCGTTTTCCAAATACTCGGGTTTGAACCAGTACAGAGAATGTCCTGCACCTTTCAGTTCGTTGGATACAATGTTGTCCACACAGGTGGTGGTAATGGCAAAGGACACCAGCGTGGGCGGAACGGACATGTTTTCAAACGTTCCGGACATGGAGTCTTTTCCGCCGATGGCGGCGACGCCGAAGTCTTTCTGAGCACGGAATGCGCCGAGCAACGCAGAGACCGGCTGGCCCCATTTTTCCGGATCCTGTCCCAGATGCGGGAAGTATTCCTGGAAAGAAAGATAAATATCTTCATATCCGGCACCGGTAGCGATAAGCTTGGCAACCGATTCCACTACGGAAAGATACGCGCCGTGGAAGGGGGAGTTCTCCATGATGAAGGGATTGAAGCCCCAGGCCATCACGGAACAGGTGTCGGTATCCTCTTTTTCACAGGAGACCTTGTTAACCATGGCCTGGATTGGCGTCGTCTGTGTTCTTCCTCCGAAAGGCATCAGCACCGTACCGGCGCCTATCGTAGAGTCAAACCGCTCGGACAGTCCCCGTTTGGAGCAGACGTTCAGATCGTCCGCCAGAGACAGCAGGCCTTCGTTGAACGAGGCGGGAATGGCTTTTGCCCACGATTTTGTTTTCGGGAGAGAAGCGGACATATGTTTTTCCGCACCGTTGGTATCCAGAAAATCACGGGAGATATCCACGATAGTGGCACCGTTCCATTTCATTTTCAGCCTGCGGTCCTCGGTTACCTTTGCAATCACCGTGGATTCCAGATTCTCCTCCGCCGCCAAAGCACGGAACTTTTCGGCATCCTCTCCGGCAACGACCACAGCCATGCGCTCCTGAGATTCGGAAATTGCCAGCTCTGTGCCGTCCAGGCCGTCATACTTTTTCGGAACGGTGTTCAGATCAATATCCAGGCCATCTGCAAGCTCACCGACTGCAACGGAAACACCACCGGCACCAAAGTCATTGCAGCGTTTGATCATGCGGGATGCTTCCGGGTTGCGGAACAGGCGCTGAAGCTTGCGTTCTTCGGGGGCGTTGCCTTTCTGAACTTCTGCGCCGCAGGTGTCCAGAGATTCTACCGTGTGAGCCTTGGAAGACCCGGTTGCACCGCCGCAGCCGTCACGGCCGGTACGTCCGCCGAGAAGAATGATGACATCCCCGTCAGAGGGACGTTCACGACGAACGTTTTCCGCGGGAGCCGCAGCAACAACGGCACCGATCTCCATGCGCTTGGCAGCGTAACCGTCATGATAGAGCTCGTCAACCTGCCCGGTGGCAAGACCGATCTGGTTGCCGTAGGAAGAGTAACCGGCAGCTGCGGTGGTGACGAGCTTTTTCTGAGGCAGCTTGCCCTTCAGAGTTTCGCTGACGCTTCGCAGCGGGTTGGCAGCGCCGGTAACACGCATAGCGGAATAAACATAGCTGCGTCCGGACAGCGGGTCACGGATGGCACCACCGATACAGGTGGCAGCACCGCCAAAAGGTTCGATCTCCGTCGGGTGGTTGTGAGTTTCGTTCTTGAAGAGAAGGAGCCAGTCCTGAGCTTCTCCGTTGACATTTACCTTGATCTTTACGGTGCAGGCATTGATCTCCTCGGATTCGTCCAGCTTGTCCAGCATGCCCACGGATTTCAGATAACGTGCACCGATGGTACCCATGTCCATCAGAGTGACGGGCTTCGTGCGGTTAAGTTCCTCGCGGGTACGGATGTATTCGTCATAGGCGGCCTTGAGCTCGGGATCGTCGGTCTCGATAGAGTCGATTACCGTATTGAACGTGGTGTGACGGCAGTGATCGGACCAATAGGTATCTATGACACGGATCTCCGTGATGCTGGGATCCCGTCCTTCGGAACGGAAATAGTCCCGGCAGCAGACAAGGTCACCCAGATCCATGGCCAGGCCTTTTTCCCGGGCAAATGCCGCCAGCTGGTTTTCGTCATAGGAAATGAAACCGTCTAGGATATCTACGGTCTCGGGTATCTCATATTGAACCGCCAGTGTCTCAACACGGTCCAGGGAGGCTTCCCGGCTCTCCACCGGATTGATGACATGTTTTTTTATTGCGGCCAGATCTTCGGCAGATAGATTTCCATACAGAAGATAGACCTTCGCCGTATGAACCGCAGGGCGCTCACCCTGGGAAATGATCTGAATACACTGTGCGGCGGAATCTGCCCGCTGGTCATACTGTCCGGGGAGAAACTCCACGGCAAACACCTGCGCATCGGTTTCCGGAAGGTGTTCAAAAGTCTGATCCAGCTGCGGTTCGGAAAAGACCGTGTGAACCGCCTGATCAAAGAGTTCTTTGTCAATGTTTTCAACATCGTAGCGGTTCAGGATGCGGACCTTCTCCAGAGACAGAATTCCCAGAAAGTCCCGCGCTTCACCGGCCAGTTCTCTTGCTTCGTTGGCCAGTTCTTCTTTTTTCTCAACATAAATACGGTAAACCATGTGTTATCCCTCCTGCGCAGCGCCGGCGTTCAGCGCCCGCTGCCCGATGTCTTTGCGATAATAAGCGTTGTCAAAATGAATCTTTTCCACTTGTTCATAAGCGAGAGCGATAGCGTTTTTCAGAGTATCTGCCTTGCAGGTTACGCCCAATACGCGCCCGCCGTTGGTGAGCAGTTTTTTGTCCTCCAGTTTGGCGCCGGCAACATATACATCAGCGGAAAGTTCCGGATCGAAAGTGATTTCAAAGCCCTTCTGATAACTGGAAGGATAGCCGTCGCTTGCCATGATGACACAGCAGGCGTTGTCGGAGGAGAAAGAGACCTCCGTATCTGCCAGCGACCCGTTGCGGCACGCTTGCATGATGGTGAGAAGATCACTTTCCAACAGGGGAAGCACGACTTGTGCTTCCGGGTCGCCGAAGCGGCAATTGTATTCTATGACTTTCGGCCCGTTTTTTGTGATCATCAGACCAAAGTACAGACAGCCGCGGAAGGGACGACCTTCTTCTGCCATCGCTTTGATGGTGGGAAGGAAGATTTCCTCCATACAGGCGTCTGCCACGGTCGGGGTGTAGTAGGGATTGGGAGCGATGGTTCCCATCCCGCCGGTGTTCAGACCCTCGTCATGGTCTTTCGCGCGCTTGTGATCCATGGATGAGACCATGGGAATGACCGTCTTGCCGTCGGTAAAGGCAAGAACGGAAACTTCCGGTCCTTCCAGGAACTCCTCGACAACAATCTGGTTGCCGCTGGCACCGAATTTTTTGTCTTCCATAATGGTCTTGACGGCTTCGATTGCCTCCTGACGGGTCTGGGCGATGAGAACGCCCTTTCCAAGAGCAAGTCCGTCTGCTTTAACGACCAGCGGAAGAGGAGCGGTCTCCACATAATTCAGCGCTTCGGAGGAAGAAGTGAACACTTCATAGGCTGCTGTTGGAATCCCGTATTTTTTCATCAGATTTTTTGAAAAAACCTTGCTGCCTTCCAAAATGGCGGCATTTTTGTTCGGTCCGAAACAGGGGATCCCTTCCTTTTCCAGCAGGTCAACCGCACCCATGACCAGAGGATCGTCCGGGGTCACAACGGCAAAGTCCACCGCATTCTCACATGCGTATTTCACAAGGCCCTCCAGATCCGTAGCACCAACGGGAACACAGGTCGCGTCCGCTGCGATGCCTCCGTTTCCGGGAAGGGCAACGATTTCAGAGACCTCGGGATTCTTTTTAAGTGCTTTGATGACGGCATGCTCACGTCCGCCGCCACCTACGACCATGATCTTCATAAAAGCATTCCTCTCCACACAAGATTATTAACGGCCAATATTCCGCGCTGTTCAGCGCGGAATATTGGATAGGATTCGATTAATGATGGAACAGACGGGAGCCCGTGAAGATCATGAGCATACCGTACTGATTGCAAGTTTCGATAACGTTATCGTCCCGGATGCTTCCACCGGGCTGAATCACGTAGTTCACACCGGACTTTCTCGCCCGTTCGATGTTGTCGCCAAAGGGGAAGAAGGCATCGGAGCCGACTGTAAGACCGGACTGCGTTGCAATCCAGGCTTTCTTTTCTTCCAGAGTCAGGGGCTCGGGGCGAGTCTTGAAAATGCCTTGCCAGACGCCGTCGCGAAGGACATCTTCATACTCGTCGGAGATGTAGACATCGATGGCGTTGTCGCGATTGGGGCGGCGGATCCCGTCAATGAAGTCCAGGCCAAGCACTTTCGGATGCTGGCGCAGCAGCCAGTTGTCGGCTTTGTTGCCTGCCAGTCTGGTGCAGTGAATACGGCTCTGCTGACCGGCACCTACGCCGATGGCCTGGCCGTCTTTCACATAACAGACGGAGTTGGACTGGGTATATTTCAGCGTAAGCAGTGCAATGGTCATATCACGGCGGGCCTGATCGGTCAGATCGGTGTTCGCGGTAACGATGTTGGAGAAGGTCTCATCTGTGACAGCATAGTCATTGATGCCCTGCTCAAAGGTGATGCCGTAGATCTCGCGATGCTCGATGGGATCGGGAACGAAATTGGCATCGATCTTTACGATGTTGTAGTTGCCTTTTTTCTTGGTCTTCAGGATCTCCAGTGCTTCCTCGGTATAATCCGGGGCAATTACGCCGTCAGAAACTTCATCCTTCAGGTACAGAGCGGTAGCCTTGTCACAAGTGTCGGACAAAGCGGCCCAGTCTCCGTAAGAACACAGACGGTCCGTTCCGCGGGCGCGGATATAAGCACTGGCAATGGGCGTAACATCCAGGTCCGGAGAGACAAAATACATCTGACGTTCCAGATCCGACAGTTCCTTGGCAACCGCTGCTCCGGCGGGAGAAACATGCTTAAAGGAAGCGGCGGCAGGAAGCCCGGTAGCCTTCTTTAATTCACTGACGAGACGCCAGGAGTTGAGAGCATCCATAAAATTGATATATCCGGGACGGCCATTCATGACTTCCACAGGGAGATCCCGTCCGTCAGCCACATAGATGCTGGAGGGTTTCTGGTTGGGGTTGCAACCGTATTTCAGTTCAATTTTTTTCATTGTGGTTTCCTCCGTTACTGATTCTTATTGCAAATGACGACACTGCGCTTGCCGGTGGAAAGCTCGGTGTAGCAAACGTAAAGAGAGACCTTGTTGTCCTCGTTCAGGCTCTTCCAGAGAAGCTGAGCGAGAGACTGTGGGTCCGGGCTGTCGATGGAAACGTCTTCCGGCTCCCCGACAAAGGAGGGAAGCGGGCTGCCGTCACCCACGTAAGTGTGGATAAAGTGTGCAAGACCTGCTTTCGGTTTGTCATAATCAAAGGTGTAGCGGCAGCAGCAGGAGGGATCGCCGTAGAGGGATTTGAGGATAGACATCTCATAGCTGCCGTCTTCATGAATGACGCCGGAGATTCTCGGGGTGTAGTTGGGCTGATCCGGCTCAAATTCGCGGCTCTTCAAAGACTCGCTCATCGTCTTGCCTTCTGCCAGTCCGTCCCGAATGGTATCGGTCTGATCACCGTTGGTAACGATGAGCTGTCCGTTCAGCTCACGGACCGGATGATAGATAATCAGAGATGGATCTTCCATTGCGGCGGGATCAAAAGCTTCTGTTTTGATTCCGTCTTCGGTTTCCGTGAAAATGCGATTGCGGCTGTTGGTGCTGCGGCCCATGATGAAATATGCAGCAACGGCATACTTGTCATCGGCGCTGCGGCCCAGGATGATCCCTCTTCCGGGATATGCATTGGTTTCCAGTAAAGTAGCAATGTCGTACTTAGCCATGATTTTCCTCCGATAATATTTTTTCACATACCAGCTGAACGGCCTGGGGAAGAATGACCCATTCCGCTTCTTCCATTACGCGTTTCTGAAGGGTCTTGGGAGTGTCGTCTTCCTGAATCTCCACGGCTTTCTGAAGAATGATCTTCCCGCCGTCAGGAATTTCGTTGACGTAATGGACCGTGGCTCCGGTGATCTTAACTCCGTAATTCAGTGCCGCTTCGTGGACACGAAGTCCGTAGAAACCCTTTCCGCAAAAGGAAGGGATCAGGGCCGGATGAACATTGATGATCCGTTCCGGATAACGCTTTACGAAGTTCTCACTGAGAATGGTCATGTAACCGGCAAGAACGATCAGGGAGATCTGGTGTTCATCCATGATGCGGATGAGCTCTTCCTCGTCATTGCATACGAGGCCCTCGATCCCGTTTTGTTCCGCTCTTGTCAGGGCATAGGCGGTAGGGGAGCTGGAAACGACCAAAGAGATCTTTCCGTCCCGGATGATCCCGCTCTGCTGAGCATCGATAAGAGCCTGCAGATTGGTTCCGCCGCCGGACACCATAACAGCACTTCCTTCTACTACTTCGCCGATCACATAGGCATCTTCACCCTGTTCTTTCAGAACCGAGAGAGCGGTATCCGCATCGTCACGATCAACGATCATGCACATGCCGACGCCCATGTTGAAGGTGTTGAACATATCTCTTTCCGGAATGTTGCCGGCCTCTGCGATGAGATCAAAAAGGACCGGTGTGCGGATGCTTGCCTTCTCAATCTTCGCTGTAAAGCCTGAAGGAATGCTACGGGGAACGTTCTCGTAAAAACCGCCGCCGGTGATATGAGAGACGCCCTTGATAGTTACCGCTTCCTGTACTGCCAGCACTGGTTTCACATAAATCTTCGTGGGTGCCAGCAAGGCCTCTCCGATGGATTTTCCGCCAAGTCGCTCGTTGGGGGTTTTGATATCACTGTTCTCAACATCAAATACTTTACGGACCAGAGAGAAACCGTTGGAATGAACGCCGCTGGACGGAAGAGCAATGATAACATCTCCGGCCTGAATCGCGGAATTGTCGATCATTTTTTTCTTGTCCACGATGCCCACTGCAAAACCGGCAAGATCATATTCATCCACCGGGTAAAATCCGGGCATCTCTGCGGTTTCTCCTCCGATAAGCGCAGCGCCGGACTGAACACAGCCCTCTGCAACGCCGGAAACGATAGAGGCAATACGGTCGGGATAGTTTTTGCCGCATGCGATATAGTCCAGGAAGAACAGCGGACGGGCACCGCAGCAAACGATGTCATTGACACACATTGCCACACAGTCAATGCCGACAGTGTCATGTTTGTCCATCAGGAATGCGATGCGCAGCTTTGTGCCGACGCCGTCTGTTCCGGAGACCAGGATCGGCTCTTCCATGCCGGTCAGGTTGGGCTGAAACAGTCCGCCAAAGCCGCCGATCGACCCAATCACTCCGTCTGTAGTAGTTCTTGCGATATGGCTTTTCATTAATTCGACTGCTTTGTAGCCGGCGGTAATATCAACACCGGCGGAAGCGTAGCTGTCACTTTGACTTTTCATCAACCTTATTCCTTTCGCGTTGTTTGTATTCGAACCGGTTGGTTCTGGTGTGCAGTCAGATCAAAAAAACGTATGATCATCCGATGATGCGCTTCAGCATTTCATCGTAAGCGTCTTCGACATTTCCGAGATCTCTGCGGAAACGGTCCTTATCCAGTTTCTCGTGAGTCTCCGAATCCCAGAAACGGCAGGTGTCCGGGCTGATTTCATCTGCCAGAACGATGGTGCCGTCAGAGGTCTTGCCAAACTCCAGTTTGAAGTCAACCAGATCAACATTGCGCTGTGCAAAGAAGGCTTTCATTACTTCGTTGATCTTGAAGGCCATCTTTTTGATGGTGTCGACCTCTTCGGGTGTGGCAAGCTTCAGAGCCTGAATGTGATACTCGTTGATAAGGGGGTCGTCCAGATCATCGTTTTTGTAGGAAAACTCAATGGTGGGATTTTCAAAGGGGATACCTTCTTCCACGCCGTAACGCTTGGCAAAGCTGCCGGCGGAAATGTTTCGGATAATAACTTCCAGAGGAACGATCTCCACTTTTTTCACTACGGTCTCACGGTCATTCAGTTCTTCTACGAAATGAGTGGGAACACCCTGTTCTTCCAGCCGCTGCATCATGAAGTTCGTGACGCGGTTGTTGATGGCGCCCTTCCCGGTGATGGTTCCTTTCTTCTTTCCGTTGAAAGCAGTGGCATCGTCTTTATAGGAGACGATGAGAAGCTCCGGATCTTCCGTAGCATAAACTTTCTTGGCTTTTCCTTCGTACAGCATTTCACGCATTTCCATGGTTTTATTCCTCCTGAGAATTCCCTTAATGATTATATTTCTCTTCCACTGCGCTGTTTTTATCCAGCGTCTTCTGGGTATCTGCTTTCCGATATGCTTCCAGTTTCTCTGCCAGCGCCTCATCACAGATGGCCAGCATTTCCACACAAAGCAAAGCGGCGTTAGCAGCTCCGTTTACAGCAACAGTAGCCACGGGGATTCCTGTGGGCATTTGAACTGTGGAATACAGAGCGTCAACGCCGTTAAGAGCTCCGGAACTGACGGGAATACCGATTTGCGTTCACAGCAAATTCCCGAGCCTGTTCCGGTGTGCGATGCGCGGAATACACGTGAGCTTCATAAGGAACCTCAAACTGATCCAGCATTTTCATCGCTTTTTCTACGATGGGCAAGTCGCTGTCACTTCCCATGATGATTGCAATTTTCTTCACTGCAGTTTCCTCCTAAAAAGTGAAAAAGACCGTCCTGTTTTTTCTTTATGCAGGACTGTCATGGATGGTTTTTTTACTGCAGCAGAAACCTCATAAAAACGAGGCAAATCTGCTATTTCTCAATACTACTAAATCTTATCTTTTATATATAGTAAAGTCAATTATCGTATTGTCCGAAATCGGAAGAGGTAAAGAAGCCATATTTGGTATCAATTAGATAAAATCCGGAGGCGAAAAAGAGGTGCCGGAAAAAAGAGGAAACCGGGCGGGAAATTATGTCACCCCGCCGGGCTTCCTGCGGTTTTATATCCCTGATAAAAATGGCCATCAAAGTTCTTTTTCGGATCCGGACAAAGGCTCAGATTTTTTCGGGCACAAAGTCAGTTCCGTTCCATTCCCATACAGCATCAAAGCCCGCGGCAAGCGCACAGGCAAGAGCCTTTTCGCGCTGGAAACCCAGAGTATCCACACTATGGGAATCGGAAGAAAGACATACCTTTCCACCCAGGGCGAACAGCTCCTTCAAAAGCGAATCCGACGGATAGAACGTTGTCCGATAACCGCGGCTGACCGCTCCGGTGTTTATTTCAAAAATCTTTCCGGCATTGACAAGCCGTTCCATGGCAAAATGTGCGGCATCCCGATAACGGCTGCTGTGAACATCATAGACACACTCCGGTTCATCGAACTTGGTAAGAAGGTCAAAGTGTCCGACTATATCCACTGCGCCGACTTCTGCCAGGGATCCCACGCGGGCATAATAGTCCTCTGCCGCCTGGTTCCGGTCGCCGCCATATACCGTTTCGATCATACGCAGCGTCTCTTCCCGGGAGGCATCATAGTACCAGGGTCCGCCCGGTGCCTGAAGCACATGGACCGATCCGATGACATAATCAAACACGGAAAGGTCACAGGTGGAAACAGAATCGAATTCGATCCCGCAATAGACGGGCAACCTTCCGCGGAGCATTTCCGCAGCATCGTGAACATCGGATATAAAACTGCGGACACCATCCTCCGTTGCACACCAGGATTCTCCCGGTATCGGACTGTGGACGCACAGACCGATGGAAGAAAAGCCGGAGCGGAGACCTTTCTCCGCCATTTCTCTTACGGAGTTTCCTCCGTCATCATAAGTTGTGTGTAAATGAAGATCCTGCATAATCAGACCATCTTTTCCTGTTTTACCTTGTGGTCCACCACATGACGGGAGGACATTTCTTTGCGGATATCCTCCAGACTGATTCCCATGTCTACCATCAGAACCATGGCGTGATACATAAGATCACAGAGCTCATAGACGGTGTTGGGGATATCCCGGTCCTTCGCGGCGATGACCACTTCCGTAGATTCCTCGCCGATCTTCTTTAAGATCTTGTCATCACCCTTCTCGAACAGGTAGGACGTATAGGACCCCTCTTTCGGGTTATCTTTTCTTCCCTTCAGCATTTCCATTAACGCCTCATAGGTAAAGCCCTGCGGTTCGGGTCCGGCGAACATCGGATTGTGGAAACAGCTTTCCTCCCCGGTGTGGCATGCGGGGCCGTCTTTACGGACCTCCACAAGAAGTGTGTCATAATCACAGTCCGCGGTGATGCTGACAATATGCTGGTAATTGCCGGAGGTATCACCTTTCAGCCAAAGCTCCTGCCGGCTCCGGCTCCAGAAACAGGCAAGGCCTTTTTCCATGGAAAGCTTCAGGCTTTCTTCATTCATATATGCCATCATCAGGACTTTTCCGGTTCCCGTTTCCGTGACGATGGCCGGAATGAGTCCGTTCTGATCAAACTTGAGGTTGCCGATGTCTATCATTGAAATGTCTCCTTATTGTCTTACGTTGATTCCTTCCTGAGCAAGCAGTGCCTTCAGGTCCTCAATATGCACCTCTCCGAAATGGAAGATGGAAGCGGCAAGACCTGCATCGACTTTCGGAAGAGCTTGAAACAGGGTAACAAAGTCCTGGGCGCATCCAGCTCCGCCGGAAGCAATCACGGGGACATTGACCACGTCGCTTACAGCCTTGAGCATCTCCAGATCAAACCCGTTTTTCACGCCATCCGTATCGATGGA
>CADCMP010000012.1 GCA_902802565.1 Oscillospiraceae bacterium | reverse complement strand
ATTTCATTTGCAGTTGATATTTGGAGGAAAGAAAATGAATCAAGAAAAGTTGCCTGAGATCAAACCGAAAGGATCGGCATTGATCCCGTTCCTGGTATTCATCGTCATTTACCTGGGCGTCGGACTGATCCTGCAGAGTCAGGGCGTAGAGATGGCATTCTATCAGTTCCCCTCGGTGGCGGCGATGTTCATCGCACTGATTTTTGCCTTCTTCATGACCAAGGGACCGTTCATCGAACGATTCAGAATCTTCAGCAGCGGTGCGGCAAAGACGGATATCATCATGATGCTCATGATCTACCTTCTGGCCGGAGCGTTCTCACAGGTCTCCGCTGTTATGGGCGGCCGTGATGCAACCGTTAACCTGGGACTTTCTGTCGTTCCTGTTCCGTTTCTTGCAGCCGGTATTTTTGTGATCTCCGCATTCATGGGTACCGCAACGGGTACTTCCATGGGAACCATCGGTGCCATTGTGCCCATCGCGGTAGGCGTTGCGGATAAAAGCGGCGTGTCTCTGCCGTTGATCGTCGGCGCATGCGTTGGCGGAGCCATGTTCGGTGATAACCTTTCCATGATCTCCGATACGACCATTGCAGCAACCACCAGCCAGGGCTGTGAGATGAGAGACAAGTTCAAGATGAACTTCCTGATCGCTGTACCTGCTGCTCTGGTAACGATCGTGATCCTTCTGATCTTCGGCCGTCCCGAGACGGTTGCGGATATGGGAGATCTTTCGTTTAACTTCCTGAAGGTCGTACCGTATCTGGCGGTTCTGATTCTTGCACTGTGCGGCATCAACGTCTTTATTGTTCTCTCCGGCGGTATCTTCCTTTCCGGAATCATCGGTATCGCAACCGGAAGCATCAACGTGTTCGATTTTGCACAGGCGATATGGGACGGCTTTACTGGTATGAACGAAGTGTTCTTCCTGACCCTCTTCTGCGCCGGTATGGCGGAAATGATCACGTACAACGGGGGCCTTGCCTGGATCATCGAGAAACTGAGAAAGATGATGAAGGGCAAGAAATCCGCTCAGGTGGGTATTGCGGCACTGGTATCTCTCACTGACCTTGCTACGGCTAACAACACCATTGCCATCGTTATAACCGGTAAGGTCGCAAAAGACGTCAGTACCGAGTTCGGTGTGGATTCCCGCAAATCCGCATCTCTCCTGGATATCTTCTCCTGTGTCGTACAGGGCGTTATCCCTTACGGTGCCCAGCTGCTCAGTGCCGCAGCACTTACCAATGCCGCAATCAAAGGCATCTCGGTATCCAGTCTGGACTTCGTTCCCTATGTCTGGTATGTCTGGGTCCTTCTTGTATTTGCGGTGATCGATATCTTTGTTCCGTATGCGGATAAAGCTAGAAAGGCCAAATAAGCATATAATCATTCCCGTAATCTCCCGGCAGTTCTGCCGGGAGATTTTTTGCTTCCAAGGCATAAAACTGTGTACTTGGTGACAAATGCTTGATTTTATCTCAGAATCAGCAGGAAATTCTTAACTATTGTTCAAACGAATGGGTATTCCACAACGATTTAAATTATGGTAATATGTAAAACACGCAATTTATTTTGAAAGAGTTTTATTAAGTGGGTGATTGAAACATGAATGGTGCACAGGCCATGATCAAATGTCTGGAAGCAGAAGGGATTGAACTGATCTTCGGTTATCCCGGAGTTGCCATTGCTCCTTTTTATGATGCGATGTACGATTCCAGCATCAAACATGTACTGACACGACAGGAACAGGCAGCCGGTCATGCGGCCAGCGGATATGCCCGCATATCCAGAAAGCCTGCGGTTTGTGTTACATCTTCCGGTCCGGGAGCAACGAACATCATTACTTCTCTTGCAACCGCATATGCCGACAGTATCCCCATTATTGTCATCACCGGACAGGTGAACAGTGAACTGCTGGGGCGGGATGTGTTTCAGGAAGCTGATATGCGCGGAGCGACCCAGTCCTTTGTAAAATACAGTTACCTTGTCAAGAATGTTGATGATATTCCCAGAATCTTCAAGGAAGCATTCTTTATCGCCAATACCGGACGTAAGGGACCGGTCCTTATTGATATCCCGGTGGACGTGCAGATGAAGGAGCTGTCCAAGGAGTTCAAGTATCCGGATTCCGTGGATATCCGGGGATACAAGCCCAATACAAAAGGCAATCCGCAGCAGATGACAAAGGTCATCGCGGCCATCAACAGTGCAGAACGTCCGTTGATCTGTGCCGGCGGCGGAGTTATCCTCGGCAACGGGGAGACCACGGTCCGTGAATTCTGCGAAAAGTATCAGATCCCTCTGGTCCATACCATGATGGGAATCGGTGTGATGGCGAAGGCTCATCCCATGTATTACGGAATGCTGGGAAACAACGGCAAGCCCTATGCCAATAATGCCGTAGCCAACTGTGACCTTCTGATCATCGTTGGTGCCCGTGTGGCAGACCGTGCCATTCCCAGACCCAAAAATCTGGAAAAGAAACTTACGGTCATTCATATCGACATCGATACCGCTGAGATCGGTAAGGTCCTTGGACCTACTATTCCGCTGGTGGGTGATGTGAACAACATTTTCCGTACTCTGATCGAATCTGACATCCATGTGGATACCGCTCAGTGGATCCGTGAACTGGAAGCCTTTAAAAAGTCCACCGTGGATCACCGCGTGTGGAGCGACGAGCTGGTCAACCCCATGACGCTCGTTCAGACTCTGTCCGATAAGATGGATGATGATGCGATCTATGTTGCGGACGTGGGACAGAATCAGCTCTGGTCCGCGGACAACTATGTCATGAAACACGGCCGGTATATGACCACCGGCGGTATGGGCTGTATGGGCTATTCCATTCCTGCTGCCATGGGGGCCAAGTTCTGTGAACCGGACAAGCAGGTCGTGGCGGTATGCGGGGACGGATCCTTCCAGATGTCCATGTATGAGCTGGGCACGCTGGCCGTGAATAAGATCCCGCTTAAGATTCTTGTGATGAAAAACCGTTATCTCGGTCTTGTACGGGAGTATCAGCATTACAACTATCAGGATCGTTATTCCGGTGTCCGTCTTCATGACTATCCCTATTATGACAAGATCGCCGAGGCGTATGACATGAAGTACTTTGAGGCCAGTGACAATGAGTCCATGCCCGGGATCATTGATGAATTCCTCGCCAGCGAGGGCTCTGCGATCATGGTCTGCAATATCGACAGCCAGGATATTACGAAATAAGAACGGAGGTGCTGACATATGAGAGGTATATTTTCTGTTTTGGTTGAAAACAAAGATGGTGTCTTGAGTCAGATCTCCGGATTGTTCGCGCGAAGAGGTTTCAACATCGACAGCCTGGCAGTGGGTGAGACAGAGCGGCATGATATCTCCAGCATGACCATCGTATCCACCGGGGATAACCGCACTATCGACCAGATCGAAAAACAGCTTAACAAGAAAGTTGACGTGATCAAGGTCCGCCGTCTGGATGAAACGAAATGCATCGAGATGGAGATGATGCTGATCAAGGTCTCCTATAATGCCACGAACCGTTCTTCTCTGATCGAGATCTGCAGCGTCATGGGCGCAAAGATCCTGCATGTTTCCAATAAGCATCTTCTGATCGAGATCCATGATTCTCCGGAAGTGGTGGAAAACTTTATCAGCCTGGTACGGCCGTTCGGCATCGTTGAAGTACAGAGGACCGGAACCGTAGCCATGAGTAAAAACTGAATGGATTTATTAAAAGCGCCGTCTTCCTTTGGGAAGTCGGCGCTTTTCACATCACGGATCATGTCTTTACGGTTATATTTATCGGTTTGTATACTTGAATTTTTATTCAGCCTTTTTTATAATAACTTTAACACATAAAATCGGTTGAAAAACCGGATGGAGAGGTATGATTATGAGAAACAAAAAACTGTTAAGCATACTGTTATGCTTAGCCCTCGTTGTCTCTCTGGCACCTGCAGTTTTTGCAGCTGACGGCGGCAACGTGATCTCTGGTGAGTATACCTACTGCCCGTCCATGGGTATTATGGGTATTCCGAACCAGACAGGTACATTCACTTACAGTGATGACTACTTCAGTGGAAATGGTTATGACGTGACGAAAGATCTGACCGTCATCTCCATGAATTTCACACAGGCTTCCTTTGGCAAGCAGGGTGTTGCTCACGAGAATCAGAGCGATAACCAGAGAGATTTCCTTGAGAAATGCGGATTCACCGGTTATCAGTGCAATGATTTCTTCAAGAGCGCAACCACCTTTGATTCCATGGCCGTTGGCGGCGCCAACAAGAAACTTGCGGACGGAACCACTCTGGTCGCAATCGGTGCCCGCGGACACAACTACTTCAAAGAGTGGGCCGGCGATGTGAGAGCCGGTCTGGACGGCAACTGGGAAGGCTTCCAGCTTGCAGCAGATCAGATCCTTGACTTTGTGAAGACCTATATCAAAGATCAGGGCATCACCGGAACCATCAAACTCTGGATGATCGGCTACAGCCGTTCCGCCATTGCAGCCAATATCGCAGCTGCCGCCATTGATGACGGCGCAAAAATCGGCAATGTCAACCTTCCCCGTGAGAACATGTTTATCTATACTTATGAGACTCCGGAAGGCGTTGTTGATCCCAACTGCAGAGCTGCTAAATACAACAACATCCACAATATCATCAATCCCAACGATCTCGTACCCCACGTTCCTCTGACTGCATGGGGATTTGACCGTTACGGCGAGGATCTGTTCGTTCCGCAGGCTCATACGGATGCGAACTATCCCGCACTGAGAGATGCAATGCTTGTTGAACTGAACAAGGTTCCTCTGGGACAGCCGTATCTCCATGATCTGTTCCAGATGGTATCCCTCGATCCTTCCAAGATGCAGCTTGCCGGCGACGGTAAGATCACTCAGGTCGAATACTACGCCATGCTGGAAGAAGCTCTGGCCAAGGTCATTCCCGACCGGCAGACCTTCTATAAATATCAGGATGATCTGATGGAACTCATGGGAACCCTGCTGGGCAATGAGAACTCCCAGTTCGTGGATGCCGTCATGATCTTCCTCAATAAGCTTCCCACCGCTGCCAACGTGATCGTTTCCGCTGGCATGGCAGGGGAAGAGCCTCTGGTCGACGTGGTTGCAAACCTTCTGTTCGACAGTCTGAGAGAAGCCGGAGTATCCAATTATAACTTTGCACAGATCAGAGCAATGCTTGCCAATTCTGCTCCGCTGCTGGTTGGCCTGATCACAACTGCTCCCACAGAAGTTATTACTCTTCTGGCTAATGTCATGACCATTCTGACCGCTCACTTCTCTGAGATCGGTATTGCATGGCTGAGAGCTCTGCCCGATGATTATCTGGCAAATCAGTCCCACGGAAGCGGCAAACCTGCCTATCTGGCACCGTTTGTTGATGTACCTGCAAATGCATGGTACGCAGCTCCCATTAAGAACGTCTATGAAAAAGGCATCATGGCCGGTACTTCCGCCACTACCTTTGAGCCCAACAGCACTGTGACCCGCGGCATGATCGCACAGATCCTGTATGCGGAAGCTGGCAAACCCGCTGTCTCCGGAAGCAATCCGTTCAGCGATGTCAAGAAGGGCGACTGGTACTATGATGCAGTCCTCTGGGCAAACGCCAATAAAGTTGCAGTTGGATTTGATGACGGAACCTTCAAACCCAACGCAGCTGTGACCCGTGAGCAGATCGCTGTCATCCTGTGCGCATGCGCAGGCGGCGGTGCCACCGCAGATCTGTCCAAGTACAGTGATGCTTCCGAGATCAGCTCCTGGGCTAAGACTGGCATGCAGTATGCTGTCGGCGCTGGCCTGATCGCCGGCCGCGGCAACAACAAACTTGCTCCTAAGGCAACTGCTACCAGAGCTGAAGTCGCTCAGATTATGACGAACTTCATCAAATAAGAGAAAGCTCAATCATTGTTTGACAGAGCCGGGAATATCCCGGCTCTGTTTTTTTGAAAAATTAACAGGAAGATAATACTTTTTGACCAGTTTGTGTTATGATTAGCGCTATAACAAGAAGCGGAGTATTATTGTGAGTAATTTTGTTTTCAGTCTTAATACCACCATGCCGGTGTTTCTGATGATGGTTTTGGGGTTTTTCCTGCGCCGGATTGGTCTCATCGATGATGGATTTGCCTCAAAACTGAATAAACTTGTATTTAATATCACGTTGCCGGTGCTTCTATTTCATCAGCTTGGAACTACGGATTTTGTCCATGCATGGGACAGCAGATTCGTTCTTTTCTGTTTTGTCGTTACGGCGGTCACGATCGCGTTGGTTTGGTTTTTGTCCTCCTGGATAAAATCCCTGCCGGAACGCGGAGAATTCGTTCAGGCGGCTTATCGAAGCAGTGCGGCGATTCTGGGTATCGCATATATGCAGAACATGTACGGAGACGCATCCATGGCTCCGCTCATGATCATCGGCAGTGTTCCGTTATATAATATTCTTGCTGTGATCGTACTGACTCTTACTGCGGAAACAGTAGAGCCTGCCAATAAAGATCAGCTCTTCCGAAAGACTTTTATAAGTATTCTGAAAAATCCGATCATCCTGGGTGTTGTGTTTGGGCTGCTCTGGTCGTTATCGGGACTGGGATTTCCCCATATTCTGGATAAAACACTGGTAGATATCGGCAGCGTCTCCACGCCTCTGGGACTTCTTGCCATGGGCGCCAGTGTGGAACTGAGCAAAGTCAGCGGGGCAATGAAAGATTCGCTGATTGCCGTATTTATCAAACTGTTTGGCTGCTGCATCCTGTTTCTGCCGCTTGCAGTGTGGATTGGATTCCGTGGTGCACAGCTGGTGGCGATACTTATCATGCTTGGATCGCCGACGACAGTCAGTTCCTATATTATGGCCAGAAACATGGGGCATGAGGGCGTTCTTACGTCCAACAGTGTCATTCTGGCTACCATATTCAGCTCATTTTCCCTTACTATGTGGATCTGGCTTTTAAGATCCATTGGGTATCTATAAATCATTATTTGTAAGTTTCACAGGAGGTCCTTCAATGTTAAATATCAGGAATCTTACAAAAAGCTATGGTAATGTCAAAGCAGTGGATGATCTTACTCTCGAGATCAGACCGGGAGAAATCTGCGGTTTTATCGGCCATAACGGCGCCGGCAAGACCACAACGATCAAATGTATCTGCGGGATCCTTCCTTTTGAGAAAGGAGATATTCAGGTCAATGGTATCTCTGTGAGGGAAGATCCTCTGACCTGCAAAAAGAACATCTCCTATATTCCCGATAACCCGGATATCTACGAGTTTATGACCGGAATCCAGTATCTCAATTTCATTGCGGATATCTACGGTGTCGACAGTTCGGTACGGCAGGAGAGAATCCACAGGATTGCCGATCAGCTGGATCTGACCAAGGACCTGAATCAGTCAGTAGGGGCGTATTCTCATGGAATGAAACAGAAACTGGTAATTATTTCCGCTTTGATCCATGATCCGAAACTGATCATCATGGATGAGCCGTTTGTGGGACTTGATCCTACTGCATCCTATCAGCTGAAACAGCTGATGCGGGAGCACTGCAAGCAGGGCGGATCTATCTTCTTTTCCACTCATGTCCTTGACGTCGCGGAAAAACTGTGTGATCAGGTCGCGATCATAAAAAGCGGTAAACTGATCCGTAACGGGACTATGGAAGAGGTGCGGGGAGATTCCTCGCTGGAAAGCGTTTTCCTCGAACTGGAGGAACAGTAAGATGGTAAAAGCTTTGTTCCGCAAGCAGATGCTGGAAATCTTTGATGTGATGTTCCGGCATGGTCGTAATCAGAAACAGCGCACCTATGTGGGGACTGCTGTCAGTGTTGCGGCACTTGTGTTCGTTCTTTATATCCTAGGAAGACTTCTTTATAATATCGCAGATCTTACTTGCGAATTATTTGTTCCTACCGAATATGGATGGTGCTATTTTGCCGTTGTCGGGATCCTTGCTACAGTACTAGGTGTGCTGAGCAGTGTATTTACGGTTCACTCCACGGTTTATCAGGCTAAGGATAATGAACTGCTGCTGTCGATGCCAATCCCGTCCGGTCTGATTCTGGGCATGCGGCTGTTCAGCAGCTATGTGATCTGTTTTGTTTTCGAGGCCGTCACGATCCTTCCGTTTTATCTGGTTTACTGGAAGACCTGTCATCCCGGAGCACTCCCGATCCTTCTGGATCTAATTACACTGTTCGTTTTTCCTGTTCTTGCGCTTGTGATCAGCTGTGCGCTGGGGTGGATCCTGGCTCTGCTGAATTCCAGGCTTCCGAAACGGATCCGTAATATTATTAACTTTGCCGTATCATTCGTGTTCGTTGTCTTTTTCCTGAATGTCTGTCTGAAGGCTTCCAATTACATGAACATGCTTCAGAACGGGGCGGCACAGAAGAATATGGGAATGCAGGTCATTACGTATCCCTTCGTCTGCATGGGGAAAGCGGCTCTTGGATCTACGGGCCCATTCCTGATTCTCGTTCTGATACTTTTGGTTCTTGCTGCGGTTGTTTATCTGCTGCTCGGCAAAAGCTTCCGTAGCCTTTCCAGTACAAAGAATCAGGGGAGAACAAGAGCGTATCGGGAGAAAACACTGAAAGCATCTTCCGTCAATTCTGCGCTTCTGAAAAAAGAGTTCCGCCGTTACCTGAGCAACAGTTCCTATTTCATGAACAGCAGTATCGGTTCCATCCTTCTTCTGCTGAGCTTTGTACTGATGATCTGGAACTATGATCAGCTTCACAATCGTATCGGTCAGCTGCAGATGTTCAGTCCCACGATCCCTGCGGTGACCGCGATCCTCGTGATCTGTATTATGATCGGGATCAATACGATCTCGGCCTCTTCCATCTCCGTGGAAGGGAAGAATCTATGGCTTATGAGATCACTTCCGGTGTCGGAAGGAGCATTTATCAACAGCAAGATCCTGCTTCACCTGATCATTACCGTTGTCCCTCAGTTGATGTGTTCCGCTGTGATGGCGGTTCTGGTGGCTGGTACTCCGAAACAGAGCGTTCTGGTTCTCCTTGTCCCGTTCCTGTTTGCACTGTTTACATCGGAACTCGGAATGATGCTGAATATCATGTTTCCGAAACTGGACTGGGTAAGCGAAAGCAATGCGGTGAGACGCAATACGTCCACCCGTCTTGCCGTGCTGATCAGCTGGGCTTTGGTTTTGGTGACGGTGCTGGTATTTCGAAAGCTTCCGGAAAACACGGACATCATCCTGTATCTTTATCTGGTATCGGGATTACTTCTTATGCTGATTATCGGTCTTCATATCTGGATCCATCGAAAAGGCGAAGCCATGATCGCCGTCTTATAAAAAATCCTCAGATCCCTTGAAGGATCTGAGGATTTATTATTTCAGTAGATCAGGACCAGAGTTCCCGGTAAATGCTTCGGATGGCTTTTTCATAATCATCATCGTTGACACCGAGGATGATATTCAGTTCACTGGATCCCTGGTCCAGCATCCGAATATTGATATCCGCATCTGAAATCGCTTTCAGTGTTCTGGCAGCGACACCTTTGGTTCGGATCATACCAAGACCCACAACGGCGATCAGAGAGATCCCGGTCTCCACAAACAGTGTATCCGGTTCCAGCTCTGTAAAGATCTCATGGATCACTTCGCGTTTAACCGGATGAAGTGTGTCGGTATCGACCACGACGGAAACGGTGTCGATGCCGGTGGGAACATGATCAAAGGAAATCTCATATTTAGCCAGAATTCCGAGAAGCTTGGCTACGTAGCCAACTTCGTTGTTCATGAGGGCTTTTTCGATCTGAATGATACTGAATCCTTTTTTGCCAGCGATTCCGGTAACGGTGTTGCGGGACATTTCCGGTTTCAGTTTGGCCATGATTATGGTGCCGGGGTCCTCCGGCCGATTGGTATTCCGGATATTGATCGGAATACCGGATTCACGGACAGGGAAGACCGCATCCTCATGAAGGACGGAGGCTCCCATATAGGAAAGCTCACGCAGTTCCTGATAACTGATATACTCGATGGGAGCCGGATTTTCGACTATACGTGGATCTGCGGCAAGCATGCCGGAAACATCGGTCCAGTTTTCATAGATGTCTGCCTTCACGCTCATGGCTACGAGAGAGCCGGTGATGTCGGATCCACCGCGGGTAAATGTCTTAACCGTACCATCGTAATAGGAGCCGTAAAAACCGGCTATGACAGCCCGTTCAGTGTCACTGAGTTTGTCGCCGAGTTTGTTCCGGGTGGAAGCGCTGTCCAGATTTCCGCTGTCATCAAACAGAATCAGACCCGCGGGATCCACAAAAGCATATCCGAGAAATCTGGCCAGAATCTTGGAGTTCAGATATTCACCGCGGCTTGCCAGATAATCGGCATTGGGAGCATGTTCCAGATGCTTGGCGATGATCCCGATCTCTTCATCAAGAGGAAAATCGGAGATCTCCAGATCCGTCAGAATATCGGAGAAACGATCATGAATCTTCTGCAGAACAGGATGATAGTCCTCTCCGGAAGCAGCCAGACGATAGCTCTGATTAAGCAGATCCGTGACTTTGATGTCGTCAGAGAAACGCTTGCCCGGCGCGGATGCCACCACATAACGGCGGTCCGGATGATTCATGATGATTTCTTTTACTTTTCGGAATTGTTCTGCGGATGCCAGGGAAGTTCCGCCGAATTTCGTAACACGTATACTCACGTTGGACATGCTCCTTTGTTGTTGATTACAGAGTTCTCAATGCATCGATGAGGGCAGTTTTCTGAGTGGTCTTTTCGTCCTTCATCTTGATGATCTTGGCGGGACATCCGGCGACGACAGCATTGTCGGGAACGTCTTCCAGTACAACTGCACCGGCAGCGATCACAGCGTTCTTACCGACATGGACGCCTTCGATAATGACGGCGTTGGCACCAACCATGACATCATCTTCAACGATGACCGGAGTGGCAGAAGCCGGTTCGACCACGCCTGCGAGGACGGCATTTGCACCGATATGACAGTGATTCTTAACGATGGCGCGTCCACCGAGAAGTGCTCCCATATCGATCATGGTTCCTTCACCGACGACCGCTCCGATGTTGATTACGGCGCCCATCATGATGACGGCATTGTTTCCGATCTCCACGTTGTCACGGATAATGGCACCGGGTTCGATGCGGGCGTTGATGTTTTTAAGATCCAGAAGGGGAATGGCGCTGTTGCGGCAGTCATTTTCAATGACGATGTCTTCGATCTTATCCGCATTTGCTTCCAGGATCGGCTTCAGTTCATTCCATTCGCCGAATACGATCTTGTCTTCAGCACCGAATACTTTGGAATTACCGTAATCGACAGCTTCTTTCTCTTTGATATAGCATTTGACCGGAGTCTTCTTTTCCGAAGTGGCAATTATATTTATGATTTCCTGTGCATCCATGATCGTTCTCCTTTAAACCATATCATCCATGTTGTAAAAACCGGGCTCCTTGCCTTCCAGGAAGGATGCGGCTTTCAAAGCTCCCTGTGCGAACAGTGCACGGTTCTCGGCTTCGTGTTTCAGTGTGATAGTCTCATTTCCGTTGCCGAACAGTATTTCATGCGTACCGACTTCGTTGCCGATGCGGATGGCATGGATACCGATCTCCTCCGGCATGCGTTTGGCATGACCGCTGCGTCCTTCCACGAATACAGCGTTTTCACGTACTTCCGCGATGCTGTCTGCCAGAAGAAGGGCGGTGCCGCTGGGAGCATCCAGCTTGCGGTGATGATGTTTTTCCACGATCTCGATATCGGCATCCGGGAACATGGCTGCTGTCTGTTTGGCAAGTTTGCGAAGAAGAGCGATGCCTACGGACATGTTGGCGGACTGGAACAGAGGAATCTTTTTGGATGCCTCATGGATCAGTGCCATCTCCTCCTCGGTAAAACCGGTAGTGGCAATCACTGCGGGCAGATTGCGGCGGACACAGTAATCAAGAATCTCGCCAATGGCTTCGTGATTGGAAAAATCCACGAGGCAGTCGGCTTCTCCGTCAAAGTCGTTTACAGTTCTGTAGCAGCGATCCACACCGTTTTCCTCACACTGACGGCTTGTCTTCGCGGCCAGTGTATGGTTCTCAAAACCCTGTTCGATCAAATCACATACAATAGCACCCATGTGTCCGGTGCAGGCGGTCACGATCAGTCTCATAATTTGCTCTCCTCTTTAAATCTTTATTATGTTATGAACAGTCCATGCCGGAATCAATAATCCCGGCATGGACAGTAAGATGATTCTTTTAAAGATAATATCACTGAAGAATTCCCATGTCACGCATGATCTGAAGCATTGCTTTTTCGTTCGCTTCGGACATGGGGCACAGAGGCATACGAAGGTAATTCTCACAGAATCCCATTGCAGCCATTGCAGCCTTTACAGGAATCGGGTTTACTTCGCAGAACAGGGCGCGGATCAGCGGGAACAGTTCACACTGGATTTCAGCAGCTCCTGCAACATCGCCGGCGAAGTATCGGTCGCACATCTCCACGGTGCGGCGGGGAGCCACATTGGAGACCACGGAGATCACGCCGCTTCCGCCCATGGACAGGATGGGAACAACCTGATCGTCGTTTCCAGAATACATATCCAGCTGATCACCTATGACACCGGCTGCTTCCACGATCTTGGATATGTTGCCGTTCGCTTCCTTGATTGCCGCGATGTTCGGATAACCGGCCAGAGCAGCATAGGTGGAAGGCTCAATGTTGACACCGGTGCGGGAAGGAACATTATACATGATAATGGGTTTCGTGGATGCATCGGCGATGGCCTTGTACATGGCGATCAGACCGTTCTGTGTGGCCTTGTTATAATAGGGGGTAACAACGAGACATGCGTCGACGCCGTCTTCGCAGGCGCTTTTAGTCAGTTCGATCGCAGTGGCAGTATCATTGGAACCGGTTCCTCCGATCACGGGGATGCGGTGGTTGACACGCTGAACGGAAAAACGGATCACTTCCTTGTGCTCTTCCACGGAAAGGGTAGAGCCTTCACCGGTGGTGCCGGCAATGACCAGGGCGTTGATGCCCTCTTCGATCTGCCAGTCAATGAGACGTCCGAGAGCCTCGTAATCGACTCCGTCAGCGGTGGTGGGTGTGACCAGTGCGGTTGCTACGCCGCGAAAAATGGGATTGGATGTCATTGTTTTCTTCCTCCAAAAAATGATTTTCAACTACTGCAATCTACAGATATGAAAAAACCGATGCAGCGGCATCGGCAAAACATAACAATTCATTGTTTCAGGAATTATCAATTAATTATAGCTCTCCGCCAATGCGACAGTCAGCCGGATCTTATCCGGATGCCCAGCAAAAGATTCGCGGTCTTTCGCTTCGGCAACGGCCCCTTTCATATGATCAACGCCCTGCGAAAGCTTTCCGATCATACTACTGATGACAATTGCGCCTCTATCTTTTAATTGCAATATTCAGTTGATTGTTTGTTATGATAACACCGCTTTGGAGATGGGTCAAGGTGGATTATAGACAAATAACGTGGTATTCGGGGTAAAATAATACAATAATTCACCAAATTAAAGCGTCAAACAGGAAACAACCGGGAACATGAGGCGTATACTGACAATTATTCCACAATATTTTGCGATGCTGAATCTGTGCGGTAACAGGATATCGTGGATATGGATAGTCTAAAGCGACGAATTATAGGATTCGATTTCCATGAAAGCTTGGGAAAGTTGTCGAATTCCATTTATTATAGATTCGAGTATAATATAATAAGAATATAGCAGAGTTTTAGCGGATAGAACCCTGAAGAATAGAAAGGTAACAGCAGATGAAATATCTCGTTGCCGGCGTTTATCTGCCGGATTCCGAATTTCACAAAAAGACAAATGTTTTGATTGAGGACGGAGTCATTGTTTCTCTTTCCGCCAATATGGATGATCACATGGATGCCAGAGTTATTTCTCTGGATGATTGTTGTTTGTTTCCCGGTTTCACTGATGTACATGTACATTTTCGTGAGCCGGGTTTTTCTTATAAGGAGACGATCCTCACCGGTTCCAGGTCCGGTGCCAGAGGCGGATATACAACCGTTTGCACCATGCCGAACCTGAATCCTGTTCCGGACAGTGCAGAACATCTGGAGGAACAGTGGAGTATTATCCGAAAAGATGCCTGTATCCAGGTTCTGCCTTACGGCAGCATCACCGTGGAGGAAAAAGGTGCGCAGCTCGCGGATCTTGATGGAATGGCTTCCGGAGTCGTGGCATTTTCCGATGACGGACACGGTGTTCAGAATGACGGGATGATGAAACAGGCAATGGCCAGAGCCCGCGATCTGAATAAGCTGATCGTTGCACACTGTGAAGATAATACACTTCTTCACGGCGGTTACATTCATGACGGAAAGTATGCCAGGGAACACGGGCACCGCGGGATCTGTTCGGAGAGCGAATGGAAGCAGATCGAGCGGGATATTGAACTGGTCCGCCAGACAGGGTGCGGATATCATGTCTGTCATATCTCCACCAAGGAGAGCGTGGAACTGATCCGCAATGCGAAGGAGGAGGGACTGAATATCTCCTGTGAGACTGCTCCTCATTATCTCGTGCTGACCGAAGATGATCTGCAGGAAGACGGCAGATTCAAAATGAACCCGCCCATCCGCTCTGCAGAAGACCGTCAGGCTCTTCGCGATGGCCTGAAGGACGGCACCATCGAAATGATCGCGACAGATCACGCCCCTCATTCCGAAGAGGAAAAATCCAGAGGACTGGAGAAAAGTGCGATGGGTGTGGTGGGACTGGAAACCGCGTTTCCTGTTCTTTATACGGAACTTGTCAGGACCGGCCTGTTCCAGCTGGAGGAGATCCTGAGGCCTCTGACTGTCAATCCGAATAAGCGGTTCGGAATCGAGAAATCATTCGCTGTGGGACAGCCTGCGGATTTCACCGTGTATGATCTGAATCAGGAATACGTGGTGGACCCGGCGGAATTCCAGACCAAGGGAAGAAGCACCCCGTTTGCCGGACGCAAAGTCTATGGACGGTGCAAACTGACATTTGCCGCCGGCAACCTTGTGTGGGAAGATCAGAAATAAGGATTTAGATAAATGAGACAGGATGTTTTTACAATTATCGATAACCGCAGGGTATCCCCGGATACTTATGTGCTTACGCTGTCAGGCAACACATCCGGATTCCGTTCTCCGGGACAGTTCGTTAACGTATCCGTTCCCGGATTCTTTCTGAGGCGTCCGTTCTCCGTCATGACATGGGATTCGGAAGGATTTCAAATCATGTATAAAAACGCCGGTCACGGTACGGATGCCATGACCGGACTGAAACAGGGAGATTCCCTGGATGTGCTCACCGGACTGGGGAACGGATTCGATCTGGATCGTTCCGGGAAACAGCCGCTTCTCATTGCTGGCGGAAGTGGTGTGTCTCCCATCTACTGTCTTGCGGAACGTCTGACAGGAAACGGGATCATCCCCACAGTTGTTATGGGATTTGCATCCTCCGAAAACGTTGTGATGGAAGAGGAACTGCGTGCCATGGGATGCCGGGTCGTCCTTACCACGGAAGACGGATCCAGCGGGATCCGTGGTCTTGTAACGGATGCACTGGCGATTTCGGAGGAATACACCTTCGTTTACTGCTGCGGACCGTTACCCATGATGAAAGCGGTCAGTGAAAAGATCTTTACGGACGGGCAGTTTTCCTTTGAAGCACGTATGGGCTGCGGTTTTGGAGCCTGCATGGGCTGTTCCATGATGACAGCCAGAGGTACGAAGCGTGTGTGCAAGGACGGACCGGTATTCGGATTGGAGGATCTTGTATGGTAAATACGAGCGTCAGACTTGGAAATATCGAACTGGAAAATCCGGTGATCCCTGCCAGCGGTACTTTTGCGTTCGGATACGAGTTTGCTGATTTTTATGATATCAACATGCTTGGAGCCGTGGTGATCAAGGGACTTACCAGAGATGAACGGTATGGAAATCCTCAGCCGCGCATCGCAGAATGCCCGGGGGGCATGCTCAATGCCATCGGGCTTCAGAATCCTGGCGTGGAGAAAGTGATTAGCGAAGAGATACCGAAGCTTCGACAGTGTTTTCAAAAGCCCATCATTGCCAACGTGAGCGGATTTTCCGTGGACGAATATGTGGAGTGCTGTGAAAAACTGGAGCAGGAACCGGAAGTCTCCATGCTGGAGATCAACATCAGCTGTCCCAATGTAAAACACGGGGGAATGTCCTTCGGAACGGATCCCGGAAGTGCATCGGAAGTGGTCCGGGCCGTGAAAAGAGTCACGTCAAAACCGGTATTCATTAAACTGACTCCGAATATTACGGACATTACGGTGATGGCCAGAGCATGTGAAGATGCGGGAGCAGACGGCCTCACTCTGATCAATACGCTCCTGGGTATGAGAATCGATCTGAACAGCAGAAAACCACTGCTGGCCAATAAGACCGGCGGATATTCCGGGAAGGGGATCTTTCCGGTTGCCGTCCGTATGGTGTATCAGGTGTATGAATCCGTGAAGATTCCCATCATCGGCGTCGGCGGCATCAGCTCCGCGGAGGATGTTCTGGAAATGATGTTTGCCGGAGCGAGCGCCGTGGAGATCGGAGCTGCCAATCTGGTGTCGCCCTATGCATGCAGGGATCTGGTACGGGAATTGCCCGCGACCATGGAGCGGTACGGAATCAAGGAACTTAAATCTATTATAGGGGAGGCCCATCATGGCTAAAGATGTTATTGTTGCCTGTGACTTTTCGGACGGGAAGACCTGTCTTGAATTTCTGGAACAGTTCACCGGCAGAAAGCCCTATGTCAAGATCGGCATGGAGCTCTATTATGCGGAAGGTCCGCAGATGGTACGAAAACTCAAGGAGAGAGGCCATCCGGTATTTTTGGATCTCAAACTGCATGATATCCCGAATACGGTCATGAAATCCATGAAGGTACTTTCCTCGATGAATGTGGATATGTGCAACGTACATGCCGCAGGAACGGTTCCCATGATGGAAGCAGCATTGAAAGGACTTACTAGGGAAGACGGTTCCAGACCGCTTCTCATAGCGGTTACTCAGCTGACCAGTACCAGCGAGGAAATCATGAAACGAGATCTTCTGATACAGGAGCCACTGCAGGAAGTCGTCCGGCATTATGCGGAAAACGCAAAAACTGCCGGCTTGGACGGTGTAGTCTGTTCTCCTCTGGAAGCGGGATTTGTCAAGGAACACTGCGGAAATGATTTCATTACAGTGACTCCGGGCGTCCGTTTCGCGGATGGAGAAAAGGGTGATCAGGTCCGTGTAACCACTCCGGCAAGGGCAAGAGAACTGGGCTCGGATTATATCGTGGTCGGGCGTCCCGTGACCCAGGCGGATGATCCCGTCGCTGCCTACCGGCGATGCTGTGAGGAGTTCCTGAATATCGGATAATGTGTATTGAGATATATGGAGGTAATGAAAATGAGTGTTTCCGAAAAAGTAGCGGAAGGCCTGCTGTCCATCGGCGCGGTTTTCCTTCGCCCCAAGGATCCGTTTACCTGGGCCAGCGGCATTAAGAGCCCCATCTACTGTGACAACCGTCTGATCCTGACTGCTCCCCAAGTCAGAGACGTAGTGGAACAGGCTATTGCAGACACGGTTAAAAGTGAGTTTCCGGAATGTGAGGTGCTGATGGGTACCAGCACAGCCGGTATTGCTCACGCCGCGATCGCCGGACATCTTCTTCATATGCCCATGGGATATGTCCGTTCCGGCAATAAGGATCATGGACGGCAGAACCGTATCGAAGGAAAGCTTTCGGACAATGCAAAAGTCGTTGTGGTGGAAGATCTGATCTCCACCGGCGGTAGTGCCATTGAAGTAGTAAATGCGCTGAGGGATGCCGGGGCGGATGTCCTCGGGATCGTAAGCATCTTTACCTACGGCATGCAGAAAGGACTGGACCGGCTGAAGGAAGCAGATGTAAAGAATATCAGCATCACAAATTTTGATACTGTGATCGATGTGGCGGTAAAAACCGGATACATTGAGGAAAGCGACCGCGATGCACTGATTCGCTTCCGGTCGAATCCGTCGGATGAAAGCTGGATAGGAGAACTGAAATGAGAAGTTTGATTGACATTCTGGATCTTTCCAAAGAAGAAATCGATGATCTCATCGGCACAGCCTGTGACATCATGGATCATCCGGAGCAGTACAGTGAGATCTGCAAAGGAAAGAAACTTGCAACCCTTTTCTACGAACCATCCACCCGCACCCGTCTGTCATTTGAAGCTGCAATGTATGAGCTGGGCGGAAACTGTCTCGGTTTTTCGGAAGCAAACAGTTCTTCAGCTGCAAAAGGAGAGAGTGTTTCCGATACGGCGATCATCGTCAGCAATTATGCGGATATCATCGCCATGCGTCATCCAAAGGAAGGTGCTCCGCTTGTTGCTTCCATGAAAGCCACGGTTCCGATCATCAATGCGGGAGACGGAGGCCACAACCATCCGACACAGACGCTGACGGATCTGCTGACGATCTACAAGGAATGCGGGACGTTTGATAATCTTACCGTCGGTCTGTGCGGAGACCTGAAATTCGGACGCACGGTCCATTCTCTCATCGCGGCTCTGTCCCGTTATACCAACGTAAAGTTTATCCTGATCTCCCCGGATGAACTGAAAGTGCCTGACTATGTGAAAGATCAGTATCTGGATCCCAAGAATATCGAATATTCGGAAACGGAAGATCTGGAAGCGGTGATTCCGGAACTGGATATTCTATATATGACACGTGTTCAGAGAGAACGTTTCTTCAACGAGGCCGATTATATCCGGCTGAAAAACCGCTATATCCTGACTCCCCAGAAGCTTGTTTCTGCAAAGAAGACGATGAAGATCCTTCATCCGCTTCCCCGAGTCAATGAGATTTCTGTTTCTGTGGATGATGATCCGCGCGCGGTGTATTTCCGCCAGACTTTGTACGGAAAATTCATTCGTATGGCTCTGATCCTGAAATTGCTGGAGGTGCAGTAAGATGATTATAGGTACCATAGTAAACGGTGTTGTGATCGATCATATTCCTGCAGGCCGCGGGATGGAATTGTACAGTAAGATGAAACTGGACCGCCTAGAGTGTGAGGTCGCTCTTATTAAAAACGCTCCCAGTGGAAAGTGCGGGAAAAAAGATATCCTGAAAGTCAACGAGGAGATCAAGATCAATTATGAGATTCTGGGCTATATCGATCCCAGGATCACGGTGAATATTATCAAGGACGGACAGCGTGTCCAGAAAATGCATCCTGCATTGCCGGAAACACTGATCGATGTGATCTTCTGCCGCAACCCGCGATGCATCACTTCCGTGGAACAGGAGATCTCACATGTGTTCCGCCTGACAGACCGGGAACACGGCGTATACCGCTGTGTCTACTGTGACGCACAGGCTGATAAGAAAGAAAAATGATTTGACAGTCATTCAACGTGATGATAATTATAATAATAGGTTGAATGTATTACATCGACGGGACGGGTCCTATTCGTTCCGTCGTTCAATTTGATGGTAGGTTATGGAACATATCACTTCAAGAAGAAATCCAATTATTCAAAATCTCAGATTGCTTGCCCGGGATGCCTCCGCACGCAAGGAGCAGGGAGTCTTTCTGTGTGACGGGGTCAAACTGCTGAAAGAGGCTGTGGAAGCAGGGCAGACGGTGAAATCGGTATTCTGGAAGGAAACCCCGGAAGCCGGTTTTGACGAGCTTTCGGATCAGACGACGCTGCCCGGGGAACTGTTTGATTATGTGTCACCTCTGAAAAACAGTCCTGGTCCGCTGTTTCTGGTGAAGATACCATCCGTGTCCGCGGGAAAGGTACAGCGAGCCGTGATCCTGGAAAATGTGCAGGATCCCGGAAACGTTGGAACGATCATCCGGTGCGCCAACGCCATGAAGATCCCTGCTGTGATCCTCTGCGGTGATTGTGCGGATCTGTATCATCCACGTACGGTTCGCGCCACCATGGGCGCCATCTTCCGTCAGACTGTTCTTTCCGTGAAAGATGTGGAGGAGCTTTCCTCTCTCGTGGAGCGGCCGATATTTGGCGCTGCTCTTACAGATGACTCCGAAGATATCCGAAAACTGGATCTGAAGGAAGCTTCCATCGTTATCGGAAGCGAGGGACACGGTATTTCTGAAGAGATGCTTTATTTCTGCGACAGATCCGTGATCATTCCCATGAATCCGGATTCAGAGTCTCTGAATGCTGCTTCCGCCGCATCTATATTAATGTGGGAGATGTCCCGTTCCGTATTATGATACGGAAACAGTGTTTCTTTGCAAAAAAAAGTTGACAACAAAAATCTTACCAATTATATTTTGTGACTGAAAGTATTGATGGACACCCATATCCATGTGGGGTCTGTTTTATTGAATACACAGAAGAGAGGTTCATTCATGCCAAAAGCCGGTAGCAAGCTGGTTATTGTGGAATCACCAGCAAAAGCAAAAACCATAGAGCGTTATCTGGGAAGTGAATATAAGGTTGTCGCTTCCATGGGACACCTGCGTGATCTGCCGAAGAGCAAGCTGGGTGTGGACATAGAGAACAATTTTGAGCCGCACTATATTCCGGTCAAGGGAAGAGCAGATGTGATTTCGGATCTCCGGAAGCGTTCGAAAAACGCGGATATCGTATATCTTGCAACAGACCCGGACCGCGAAGGGGAAGCTATTTCCTGGCATCTGAAGGAACTTCTCAATCTGGAAGATGAGAAAGCGAAACGCGTTACCTTTAACGAGATCACGAAGAAGGTCGTTACGGACAGTATCGACAAACCCCGTGATATCGATATCGATCTTGTGAACGCTCAGCAGACACGTCGCATCCTGGACCGTATCGTGGGGTATAAAGTATCTCCGCTTCTCTGGAAGACGATCCGCCGCGGACTGTCCGCAGGCCGTGTTCAGTCCGTCGCTACCAAGATGGTCGTGGAACGGGAGAAGGAGATCAGCGATTTTATCCCGCAGGAATACTGGAATCTGGATGCTGCACTCAATTGCGGCACACCGGACACAGCATTCACTGCACGTTACTATGGTTCCAACGGCAGAAAGAAGGAACTTCATTCGGAAGAGGAAGTCAACCATGTCCTTTCCGAAATCAAGGGTCAGCCGTTTCTGGTGGAAAGCCAGAAGCGCAGTGTAAAGAAAAGAAGCCCGGCACCTCCGTTCATTACTTCCACGCTGCAGCAGGAGGCATCCCGCAGGCTGGGCATGACGCCCCGCCGCACTATGTCCATCGCACAGCAGCTGTACGAAGGCGTGGCTATCAGCGGCAAGGGAACTACGGGTCTTATTACCTATATGAGAACCGACTCTCTGCGCCTTTCTCAGGATGCTCTGAATGCTGCCGCTGCCTTTATCCATCAGAGATACGGGGACGACTATTATTCCGGCCCCAGAACCTATAAGACCAAAGCAGGTGCTCAGGATGCCCATGAGGCCATCCGACCCACGGATGTCTTTCTGACTCCGGAGGAAGCAAAAAAAGATCTGAACAACGATCAGTATCGTCTGTACCGTCTGATCTGGGAACGCTTTACCGCTTCTCAGATGGCTAATGCTACCTATGATAATGTGGCTACGGATATCATTTCGGCCGGCCATCTTTTCAAATCCAGTTATTCGGAACTGAAGTTCCCAGGATATACCGTTCTTTCCGCGGATTCCAGAGAGGAAGACGAAAACGCGCCGAAGAATCCGCTGCCGAAACTCTCAAAGGGACAGGAAGTGTTCCTGGACCGAATGATTCCGGATCAGCAGTTCACTCAGCCGCCCTCCCGCTACACAGAGGCTTCTCTGATCCGCGCCCTGGAGGAGAACGGCATTGGAAGACCGTCCACCTATGCGCCCATTATCTCCAATATCACCACCAAGGAATATGTGGAGAAAGACGGAAAGTATCTGAAACCGACGAACCTCGGTGTTGTGGTGACAGATCTGATGGATGAGCGGTTTTCGGATATCGTTGATCTGAAATTCACTGCTCATATGGAAGAGAATCTGGATGAGATCGAAAACGGTACGAAGGAATGGCATGAAGTCCTTACGGAATTCTATGACGAATTCGACCGTGAACTGAAATCTGCGGAAGAAGCGATGCAGGGTGAGCGGATCAAGGTTCCCGATGAGGTCACAGAAGAAAAATGTGAGATCTGCGGTTCCAATCTCGTCATTAAAAATGGTAAATTCGGCAAATTCCTGGCATGCCCCAATTATCCTACCTGCACGTTCACCAAACCGCTGGTGGTGGAGACTCCGGGAAAATGCCCGAAATGTGACAGCCGAATCCTGAAAAAGAAATCCCGTAACGGCTATACCTATTACGGATGTGAACGCGGTCAGGACTGCGGTTTCATGACATGGGATGTTCCCACGGCGGAAGTATGTCCCGACTGCGGCAAGACTCTGTTCAAGAAAAACGGACGCGGACGCAGAAAACCGATGTGTGAAAATGAATCCTGCCCGAGCTTCGTACCACTGGAAGACCGTGCTTTCAGAAGAAGAAAAAGCACTGCTTCCACCAAGTCCGAAACAAAGAAGAGTTCCGCAGGAACCCGAAAGAGCAGCAAGTAACAAATAACAGGGCGGCAGCCATGCCGCCCTATGGACATTTCTGGAGAACTATTCAGAACTATGACAAAAGACGTTGTTATCATAGGGGCGGGACTTGCAGGTTCCGAATGCGCATGGCAGCTCGCCCGCCGACATATTCCGGTCAAATTGATCGACATGAAGCCGGAAAACTATTCACAGGCTCATCATTCGCCACTGTTTGCAGAACTGGTGTGTTCCAATTCTCTGCGCTCCAATGAACTGAGCAACGCCGTGGGCCTTCTGAAGGAAGAGATGCGACGGATGGATTCTCTGATCATGGAGAGTGCGGATGCGACAAAAGTACCCGCCGGCGGTGCGTTGGCAGTGGACCGGGATGGTTTTTCCCGTTATATCACGGAAAAACTGGAAATGGATCCTTATGTTACCGTGGAACACCGTGAGGTGACCGAGATTCCGGAAGGGAATGTCATCATTGCATCCGGTCCGCTAACCAGCGACTCTTTGGCGGAGAGCATACAGTCGATGTGTCCGGAATTTTCCCTTCATTTTTTTGATGCGGTTGCTCCCATTGTATCCGCGGAAACCATCGACATGTCATCCGCTTTTCTGGCTTCCCGGTACGACAAGGGAACCCCGGACTATATCAACTGTCCGATGAATGAGCAGGAATACAAGGATTTCATTCGGGAACTGGTCAGTGCGGAAGAAGCAGAGACCCATGGATTTGAAGACAGCAAGGTCTTCGAAGGATGTATGCCCGTGGAAGTGATGGCGCGAAGAGGAGAAGACACTCTTCGATTCGGCCCGATGAAGCCGGTTGGTCTTACGGATCCGCATACGGGCAAGGAAGCCTACGCCATCGTTCAGCTCCGAAAGGATAACCTTTCTGGAACGATGTATAATCTGGTTGGTTTTCAGACGCATCTGACCTGGCCGGAGCAGAAACGGATCTTCTCCATGATCCCGGCACTGAAGAATGCCGAATTTGTTCGATATGGCGTGATGCACCGCAATACATATATCGATTCGCCGGGGCATCTGGATCGTTATTACCGGCTGATATCCGATCCCCGCATACGCTTTGCCGGTCAGATGACCGGTGTGGAAGGATATATCGAATCTGCCGCATCCGGAATGCTTGTCGGCATTGAGACGGCAGCGGAAATCCTTGGATTGGAGCAGGCTGATTTCCCGTCTACTACGGCCATCGGTGCACTGGCGGCATACATCTCCGGCGGCAGTATCGGACCATTCCAGCCGATGAATGTTAATTTTGGTATTATTGATCCCCTCGGTTATCGGGTGAAGGGAAAAAGAAATAAAAATCTGGAATTATCCAAACGTGGAATTATCCAAACGTGCACTGGAAACAGTCAGTGCGATTAAAAACAAGGAGGTTTTTCGGATATGCGAGTAATAATTGACGCAATGGGTGGCGATAATGCACCGGAAGAGATCGTAAAAGGTGCTGTACGTGCATCCAAAGAGCTTGACGTCGATGTGGTGCTTGTTGGTAAAAAAGAGGAAGTGCAGCGCTGTCTCGCTGCAGAAGGCGCATCGGATATCAAAGTGGTTGATGCCCGTGAAGTGATCACCATGGAAGATGATCCCAGCACTGCGACAAGACGCAAGAAGGACGCCTCCATGACCGTAGCGCTGAACCTTCTCCGTGGCGGCGAGGGAGATGCTGTCGTTTCCGCAGGAAGCACCGGCGCACTTCTCACCGGCGCAACACTGATCGTCAAGCGTATTCGAGGAATCCGCAGAGCAGCGATGGCTCCGGCACTTCCGGTGGGAGAGAAAGGAACTCTTCTGATCGACTGTGGAGCCAATGTGGAATGCACTCCGGAATATCTTCTTCAGTTTGCTTATATGGGAAACTTCTATGCC
>CADCMP010000011.1:24907-27141 GCA_902802565.1 Oscillospiraceae bacterium | reverse complement strand
AGCTCCTGCCTCCGGCAAACAGTTCAAGGGCTACACCATTATCGGCGACAGTATCACGTCCGGATACTCCGTCGAAAAGGATCCCAACTGGGATGCAAATCTTGTACCGCAGGATATCGATTACGGCATTCTGGCCAATATGGTCGCTTCGCCGGAAGGATACTATTCGGTACAGGACGTAGAGGCATTGCGTCAGATGGGCGGCGGAACCACCTATCGTGTTCACGGTGCCTATCCTGATCTGGTCGCAACCGGAATGGGATACCCGCTTCCCAATGACAGCGCGGCAAGTTATGCCGATCTGGCAAACCAGGGTTACTACAATCTGTCGCTGCCCGGACTTCGCACCGTCGAAGTACGCGAGATGCTGGATCCGAATTATCACGGAGATGACATCAGCCAGGAGATCTGGGATATCGTTCAGAAAGACGGCAAACAGGTCATGATGGATAAGGCACGGGAATACATCAAGAATTCCGATGTGCTGACGATCAATATCGGCTCCAATGACGTTGCAATCAACTGCTTCATTCGTGCACTGAAAGTCATGGCAGCTGCCGGTGCCGACACACAGAGCCTGAACTATATCCGTGCTGCTGTGGCTGCCGGAGATTTCGGAACTGCAACCAGCTACCTGTTCGAGGCCTCAAAACTGCTTGGTGTTTTCCCGGCAGCAGCTGCGGCTTATCTGCAGGGCCTGATGAGCGGACTGGGAACCTTTACGGAAAACTGGGATCCCATCATCAAGAGCATCTATGACATTAATCCCAATATCAAGATCTATGCGGTCGGATTCTTCAATCCGTTCAAGAATTTCCATGTAACGGATCTGGGAGATGAGTATTTCCTCCGTATCGGTCATGCACTGGATATTCTGATGCAGACGATGAATGTTTACATCACGCAGCAGTCGGCATATAAAGACAGCTACACCTATGTGGATATCTTTGATACCGAACCCATTGGTATGGGGACCCTGCTTACCGGACTGCTTGACGGTACATACTTCAAATATATCCTTTTCACGGTCCATCCGACCAATGAAGGACATAAGTACATCGCCAGCCAGATCCTGAAGGCGATGCAGGCAGAGCCTCCCGTTAACCCGCAGCCGACACAGCCTGTTGTCACAGGCAGATACATCGACGTTGCAGACGGAGACTGGTTCAAGACCTTTGTGGACTATGTGTCGGACCGTGGGATCATGACCGGAGTGACGGACAATACGTTTGAACCGAACTCCAATCTGACCCGCGCGCAGGTCGCTACCATCCTTTATGCACTGGAAGGCAAACCCGGCAACAACACAAACGCATTTGCCGATGTGGCACCTACCAGCTGGTATTACGATCCTGTTAACTGGTGCGCTTCCAAGGGTATCGTTGCCGGAACCGGCAATGGAACCTTTGAACCGAACCGTGATGTGACCCGTGAGGAACTGGCCACCATGCTCCGCAGCTATGCGGCTTATCTTGGCGGCGACATCACTTCTGCAGCCGATATCTCCGGATTTGCAGACGCTGGTTCTGTCAGCGCATGGGCACAGCAGCCGGTACAGTGGGCTGTGGCAAAGGGACTGATGTCCGGACGTCCGGGCAACATGATCGCTCCGCAGGGCACTGCGACCCGTGCGGAAATGGCTGTCATGATGAAGAACTTCTGTGAAGCCTACGGAAAATAATAAATCCTAATAATGAAATGGGGCTGTTTGTCACAAACAGCCCTTTTAAAATGCGGCAGCCGGCTCTGTAATCACAGAGCCGGCTGCTCGTCGTATAATCCGGTTAGCGCGGAAACACCTTTTGCATTGTGCTAGCGCCAAATAATCTTAGCCAGATGCTCCGCAATCTCTTCTGGTGTTTCCACATGACCGGTTTCCGCCCATCGGCGATATACATTGCATACCCCTCCGGAGAGGTATGCAAAATACCACGGATCTTCCGCCCCATTCAGAAGGGTAAGAGCCCGATGATCAAACTCCTCCTTCAGAAGATGTAGTTTTCCGTTGCGGATGAGAATGGATGTAAGATCCCGATATTCGTACAGAAAATAGAGCAGAGGGATGAAAAATTGGTAATCTTTCCTGTAGGAAAAGAAATCCATACCGGCCTTTTGATACCATTTATCCGTAACGTCGGAGATATAGCGCCGCAGAACGTCGTCCTTATCAGTGAAATTACGGTAGAAAGAATTCCTGCTCACTTCTGCCAGTTGGACAAGATCAACGATGCGGA
>CADCMP010000011.1:0-24823 GCA_902802565.1 Oscillospiraceae bacterium | reverse complement strand
CGCTGGTACATTTGTACCATAATCATAGGAAGTGATGGGCGAATTGTCAATTACTGAATTCCTTTGCAATATAGATAATATGGGGTACAATATCTTACAGCACGGCAAAAGGAGCACAGATATGGAACGATACGGATTTGGAATTGATCTTGGAGGCACTACCTGCAAGCTGGGATTGTTTCAAGAAGACGGGACCTTAGAGGAAAAATGGGAGATCCCGACAGATACCACAGACAATGGGGTGCACATTTTACCGGATATCGCCGCATCTGTGGAGGAAAAGATCCTGCAGCACGGTTTTGCCAAGGAACAGATCATTGGTGCCGGAATCGGAGTGCCCGGAGCAGTCAATGACGAAGGAATCGTGAATCGCTGCATCAATCTGGGATGGGGAATCATTCCGGTCTCGAAGGAATTATCATCCCTTCTTGGCGTTCCGGTCTTTGCGGCAAATGATGCCAATGTGGCAGCACTGGGAGAAGCCTGGAAAGGAAGCGGCAGCGGCTACAGCAGCATTGCCATGATTACGCTGGGTACCGGAATCGGAGGCGGTGTGGTTCTGGGAGGGCAGCTTGTCAACGGATTCCATGGAGCGGCAGGAGAACTGGGCCATATCGTTGTGAACCCGGAAGAACCGGATGCCTGCAATTGCGGCAATCACGGCTGTATCGAACAATATGCCTCTGCCACCGGAATCGTTCGTCAGGCAAAAAAAAGGCTGGCGGAAAGCAAGCAGGAGAGTGTGCTTCGCAAGGAAACGGATCTTACGGCAAAGTGTGTCTTCGATGCGGCAAAAGCGGGAGACCCTCTGGCGAAAAGGATTGCAGAAGAAGTGTGCAGCATGCTGGGACGTGTTATCGGAACGGTCTGCAACGTAATCAACCCGGAGGCTGTAATTATAGGCGGCGGTGTTTCCAGAGCGGGTGACATCCTTTTGGATCTGATGCAGGTAGGATTTCAAAACAGTGTCTTCCATGCCAGCCGTGAGACCGAGATCCGCCTGGCAAGTCTTGGAAATGACGCCGGAATCTTCGGTGCTATGAAACTGCTCCTGAACAAAGACAAGTAAAGAGGTAAAAAGCAGGCGCTCAGCCTGCTTTTTAATTTGAAAATCGTTTTCAAATTTCTTGACAATGCAGAGGTGTTGTGCGAAAATTGAAAACGGTTTTCAATTTATATACTGGAACAGGAGTTAGTATGGGTGTTCAGCTGACATATAAGACAAAACAGCGGGATTTGCTGCTGGAGTATCTGGAAGCAAATCCGGAGACGCATATCACCGTTTCCGATGTCTGTGAATACTTTAAAAGCAAGGATGTGGCAATCGGTCAGACAACGATCTACCGGCATCTGGAACGGATGGTAGATGAAGGACTTGTTAATAAATATACCATCGATCCCAACAGCCCGGCTTGTTTTGAATACATTCCGAAAGGACATCACTGCGGAGATGACGTCTGTTTTCACTGCAAATGTGAAAAGTGCGGGAAACTGATCCATCTTCACTGCGATGAACTGATGGATCTCGGAGCGCATCTGAAATCAGAGCATCAGTTTACCTTGGATCCCAGAAGAACGGTGTTCTACGGAATGTGTGAAGAGTGCAGTGCCGAGTATTCCAGAGATACAAGAAAGAGATAAATGTGGAAACGGAAGAGGATAAAAATGAGAAAACGAGTAATTGCAGTCATATGTAGCTGCGTGATGATGATCGGGTGCCTGTCTGCCTGCGGCAGCAAGCAGGAAACGGACAGTGTTGACGGCAGTGAAAATCTTAGGATCGTTGCTACGATCTTTCCTGTGTATGACTGGATCCGTGAGATCCTGGGGGAGAATCCAGCAGAAATCGAACTGACAATGCTCATGGATAACGGAGTGGATCTTCACAGTTTTCAGCCGACGGCAACCGATATCCTCCGTGTTTCCTCCTGCGACATGTTTGTATATGTGGGAGGAGAATCCGACCAATGGGTGGAAGATGCCATGAAAGAGGCTTCCAATGAAAAGCTGAAAGAGATCAATCTCATGGATACACTGGGCGATGATCTGGAGGAAGAAGAGGTCATTGAAGGGATGCAGCCGGAGGAAAAAGATGAGAGCGAAGAACCAGAATATGACGAACATATCTGGCTGTCATTGAGAAATGCATCAGTACTTTGTGGAAGACTGGCGGAGACAATCCAGGAAATGGATCCGGAGCATGCGGCGATCTATGAGGCCAATGTTGCAGCGTACCAGCAGAAACTTGCCGACTTGGATAATGAATTTCAAAATATTGTAAACGAAAGCACTCAGAAAACGGTCCTTTTCGGTGACCGATTCCCGTTCCGTTATCTGACGGACGATTACGACCTGAACTATTATGCCGCCTTTGCCGGATGTTCTGCGGAGACTGAGGCGAGTTTTGAAACCATTTCATTCCTTGCCGGAAAAGTGGATGAAATGAAGTTGGGATGCGTGATGACCATAGAAGGTTCCGATCAGAGGATCGCGGAAACGATCATTCAGAACACCAAAGAGAAGGATCAGAAGATCCTGACGATGGACTCCATGCAGGCGACGACATCGAAAGATGCCGGGCGGGGAGCGACCTATCTTTCGGTCATGGAAAAAAACAAGGATGTGCTGAAAGAAGCACTGCAGTAATTTTTGCAGGAGGCGTTGTAATGGCGCAGATAACGGTACGGGATCTTGCATTGGGATATGATTCCCATGTGATCGCCGACAAACTGAATTTTTCCGTTTCCTCTGGGGATTATCTTTGTATCGTCGGAGAGAATGGTTCCGGAAAGACCACGCTGATGAAGACATTGCTGCATCTGCAGCCACCGGTCAAAGGGGAGATCCTCATCGGTGACGGTCTGAAAGCCAATGAGATTGGTTATCTACCGCAGCAAACGGTCGTACAGAAGGACTTTCCAGCCTCTGTTTCGGAAATTGTACTGTCCGGTTTTCAGGGGCAGATGGGTTTTCGCCCGTTTTATAACAGCGGCGAAAAAGCAATCGCCCGGGAAAACATGGAACGTATGGGGATTCTGTCGCTTGCGAACCGCTGTTACCGGGATCTTTCCGGGGGACAGCAGCAGAGGGTGCTGCTGGCACGGGCGCTGTGCGCAACGAGAAAAGTCCTTCTGCTGGATGAACCGGTATCCGGACTGGATCCGAAAGTGACGCTGGATATGTACGAACTGATCCAGGAACTGAATCAGGAGGGAATCACTATCATTATGATCTCCCACGATATCGCGGCTTCCGTTCGATATGCCAGCCATATCCTCCACGTCGGAAGAGAGATCTTCTTCGGGACAACGGAAGAATACCGGGAAAGCAGCATCGGAAAATTCTTCCTTCAGCAGCAGGAGGGAGGTGCGGACGATGTGGGATAAGCTTGCTTTGTACCTTCAGTATCCGTTTGTGCGGTATGCGATCATCGTAGGCGTGCTGATCGCGCTGTGCTCGTCCCTGTTGGGCGTCACTCTTGTCCTGAAACGATTTTCCTTTATCGGAGACGGACTTTCTCATGTGGCGTTTGGCGCAATGGCAATCGCAGCTGTACTGAATTTTTCCAATGAGATGCTCATTGTCCTGCCCATCACCGTGATCAGCGCGATCCTTCTTCTGCGGTCTGGCCAGAATGCCAAAATCAAGGGAGATGCGGCCATTGCCATGATTTCCGTGGGAGCGCTGGCTTTCGGATATCTTATTATGAATCTGTTTTCCACATCATCCAACCTGTCGGGAGATGTGTGCAGCACCCTGTTCGGATCGACCTCCATACTGACACTGACGGTTCGCGAAGTGGCCTTATGTGCGGTGCTTTCCGTTGCGGTCGTGGTGGTGTTCGTACTTTTTTATCATAAGATCTTCGCAGTGACCTTTGATGAGAATTTCGCCAAAGCAACGGGAACGAATGCGGATGCCTACAATCTGCTTATTGCCATCGTCATTGCTGTGATCATCGTTCTTGCCATGAATCTGGTAGGTTCGCTTCTGATCTCCGCTCTGGTAATCTTTCCCGCGCTTTCGGCAATGCGACTGTTCCGCAGTTTTAAATCCGTGACGATCTTTTCCGCCATTATCTCAGTGGTCTGTGCCTTTCTTGGGATCCTGATTTCGATTCTGGGCGGGACACCGGTAGGTTCTACCATCGTTGCCGTGGATGTGGCGGCATTTGGAATATGTTATCTGATCGGGATGTTCAAAGGAGAATGATATAGTCATGAAAAAATGGATCTGTATAGTGTTGAGTATCATGATGGTACTTGCCATGACTGGGTGCGGTTCGGACAATTCCACAGCAAAGAACGATCAGGCCAATGGAGTGGAACAGGCTCTCCAGGAAGGAATGGCAGCGGCAGATGGCCGGCAGGTCGGCGTGAATGAGGGTGCGCCGGAGCCGGAAGTGAAAAAGGGCGATGACAAGGTGCTCAGCAGGACGAAAGGCATTGATGTGGACCTGACCACATTGTCCAGCACCATGGTTTATTCCGAGGTATACAACATGCTCAGCTGTCCGGATGACTATAAGGGAAAGACCATCAAAATGGAAGGTCAGTTTGTACGATATCGGGATGAGTTTAAGGGAATTGACTACTATGCGTGTGTGATCATGGATGCCACGGCATGCTGTTCTCAGGGTCTGGAGTTTGTTCCCACCGGGAAGTACAGCGATCCGGAGGATTTTCCTTCCGACGGAGACATGGTCACGGTGATCGGAAAGTTCGATACCTACATGGAGGGCGATTACGAAATGTGCACGCTGCGAAATGCAGAATTCTCCGTCCAATAATATCAATAAGAAAGACGACACCGTTTATGAGCAAATGGTGTCGTCTCTTTTATGATCATCCGATTCTTGCCAGAGAAACAAATCGCTTCAATTCATCCATCCGGGATTCAGCGGCGGATCGACCAAGTTCATAAGTCTGCCGGATCACGTTCGGATCGTGTTCCACCCTCCCGATGGGGAGGGGCGATTCCGGACAGATGACAAAGGCTTCTCCCTTGCGCTCCGCTTCCGCTGCCAGTTCCTGCTCTTCTTTATAGATGAGATGACGGCGGAGCATGGTGTCTGCGACTTTCGGATATCGGAGAAGCAACATCCGCACCGATGAGGGAACGGGGCTTTTAACATAGTCTCTGGGCTGCGTCAGGACCACTACATTCCGCTTATACCCTTTTTCCTGAAAGAACTGCAGCGGGATGGGATCGGCTATTCCGCCGTCGAGAAGAGTCATTCCGCCGATGGATACCGGCCGTGAGACAAAGGGCATGGAAGCAGATGCCTGAATATAGGTAAAAGTATCCTTGCTGGCACGATCGCAGCGGGGATAGATTGCCTTCCCGGTCTTTACATCTGTGCACACTGCGTAAAAGGCCATGGGGTTGGAATCATAGGTCTCATTGTCAAACGGATCCAGCTCATTGGGAAGATCATCATAGCAGAATTTCGCGCCGAACAGATCTCCGGTCTTCAAAAGAGAACGGATGCTGCAGTAACGCGGATCATTGCAATAATCAAGATTGTAACGGAGAACACGGCCAATCTGACGGGATTTGATGTTGCAACCGAAGGCGGCTCCGGCGGAGACCCCGACACAACCGTCAAAAGAAAGATCGGATTCCATCATGACATCCAGTACACCGGCGGTGAACAGGCCGCGCATGGCGCCACCTTCCAGTACCAGACCCAGATCCATTTTTTCCATTATATCTGCCCCCATGTCTGATGATTGAAACAACACAATTGTACCACGGGAAGGGAACGGACGTTAATTATTTTTAACTGCGCACTCCCATACAACAGAAAGTGCGGTATAATACCAGTAGTAAAACAAACCCGAGAACCGATGAGAAAGGATCACTATGGATAAAATCTTAGTAGCATATTTCAGCGCCGGCGGATCCACAAAACGCGTGGCGGAGAAACTGGCAAATGGACTGAAAGCCGACCTGTTTGCTATCGAACCGGAAGTTGCCTATGAAAGAGCGGACCTGGACTGGACGGATTCCGGTGCACGTTCGACCATTGAAATGAATGACCCGAAATGCCGTCCGGCAATTGCGAGAACAGTGGAAGGGATGAACGAGTACGCCACCGTATTTGTGGGATTTCCCATCTGGTGGTATCAGGAACCCCGTATCATCGATACTTTCATGGAACAGTATGATTTTTCCGGAAAGACTGTGATTCCCTTCGCAACGTCCGGAATGAGCCCTCTCGGAAATTCCGCAAAGAACATGGCAGAACTTGCGCCGGGAGCCAATGTGATTGAAGGGAAAAGGGTATCTTCCGGAATCAGTGAGGAAGAGATCACCGCATGGGCGAAAAGTCTGATCGAATAAGCAGAAAAGAGGAAAGACATGGCAGGAAATCGTGACGAATGGATTTTTCAGACAGTGGAAGACTGTGAAAACTACATTAACGAGGTGGGGTTTCTGCCGCTGTTTGCTTCGGAAGAATTTCCGGGGGGATCTGTTCAGGAACGAACCAAACCCTGGGTATGGTGGACAGGAAATGAGAAGTCCGATCCATGGCTGTGGAGAGAGCAGATCGCAGCCCGGGGAAAGATCGCCTACGGCAAGTTTTTTCACGGGCGGGCCGGGTTCGTGTCCAGAGAGTGGTTTCCGTATCTTGCCAATTACCGACGGTTCGGATACGATTACGATTCCCGCTGGGATGAGGGCCTGGCGACCAACCGGAGCCGGAAGATCATGTCTCTTTTCATGGAGGAGAATGAGGAGCAGGAATTGTTTTCCTTTGAAGTCAAACGAATGGCCGGATTCGGCAAAGAAGGAGAGAAAAACTTTGAAGGCACTGTAACAGACCTTCAGATGAGAACCTATCTGGTGATCCGGGAGTTTCGGCAGCGCCTCAACAAGAAGGGAGAACCATATGGGTGGCCGCTGGCAGTTTACTGTACCCCGGAGCATCTCTGGGGATATGATCATGTCACGAGCCAATATGAAAAAGACCCGGAAGAGTCCGGGGAAGAAATCTACAGAAAGATGAAAAACCAGTGGGAACTGCTGACAAAAGATCAGTTTGAATCGTTTATGAAGATCAGACTGTGATCATCATCAAGTGACTTTGACAGAAAATAAGGCCTGAATCCAGCATGTGGTTGGATTCAGGCCTCTTATTCTGTTAAGGATTACTCTTTCCCGTTCCAACAGTAGGTACACAGCTTGCAGGGCTCGATTCCGATGGAATCCAGCATATCATCCAAACGATGATAGTGAAGAGAAGTAAAGTTCTGATCTTTACGGATCTCTTCCAGCAGATCCTTGTACCGTTCCGAATCGGGATTCGTATATTCTGCCATTATGGATTCGTCCGGGGTCATCGTTCCTTCCAGCTTTTCAATCATGCGCCGTGCAACCAGTTCATTCAGAGAACGGGAACGGGAGAAGTTCAGATACTTGCATCCGTACATGATCGGCGGACACGCCGGACGGATATGAACTTCTTTTGCTCCGTTCTCATAAAGATACTCTGTCGTAGCTCTCAGCTGTGTTCCGCGGACGATGGAATCATCGATCAGAAGCAGCTTCTGACCTTCTATGAGCTGTTTTACCGGAATCAGCTTCATTCGTGCAATCAGATTTCGGCGTGTCTGTATCGTCGGCATGAAAGATCTTGCCCAGGTTGGCGTATATTTGACGAAAGGTCTCTGATAAGGAATTCCGGACTCGTTGGCATAACCCAATGCATGACCGACACCGGAATCAGGAACACCGGTAACATAGTCCGGAAATACTTTTCCGTGTTCCCGGTCCCGCATGGCAAGCCGCCGCCCGCATTCGTGGCGGGCCTTTTCAACATCGATACCCTCGTAAGAGGAGGCGGGAAAACCGTAATAGATCCACATGAACGTACAGATCTTCATCTCTGCCCGGGGCTTCATGACGGTTTCATATCCGTCCGGCGTCATAAAGACGATTTCGCCGGGGCCGAGTTCTTTTTCACTTTCATATTCCAGATTATGAAAAGAGAAACTCTCCAGAGCAAAGCAGTAGCCTTCGTCTTCATGCTTTCCGATAACAAGAGGAGTCCTGCCAAAACGGTCTCTGGCGCCGTAGATACCCTCCTTCGTCATGATCAGCATGGAGAGTGATCCGTCAATCATGTTCTGTGCATGAACAATACCATCGATCAGACCTTCTCTCTGATTGATCAGGGCGGCGGTAAGCTCTGTGGCATTAATATCTCCACCGCTCATCTCCAGAAAATGCGAATTACCATTAGAGAAGAGGTATTCGGTCAGTTCCTTGGCATTGTTAATCTTTCCCACCGTGGTAATGGCATAGGTGCCATGATGAGACCGGATGATCAGCGGCTGGGGTTCGTAGTCCGAAATGCTGCCGATTCCGAGAAATCCCGTCATTTTGGCGGCGTCGCCTTCAAACTTGGAACGGAAGCTCGCGTGTTCGATATTATGGATTGCGCGGTCAAATCCTTTCTCACGGTCGTATACGACCAGACCGGCACGGCGTGTGCCCAGATGAGAATGGTAGTCTGTTCCATAAAACAGATCAAAAACACAATCGTTTTTGGATGCTGCTCCGAAAAAACCTCCCATAGTTATCCTCCGTAGTTATAAAAATCAGAATTGAGAGCACTGACCGAGGCCAGGCGGCGTATGATCACTCAGCGTCTTTGATCATGGAGTGCCACTCCTGCAGAGAGCGGAGAGTGGAACCGCCGTGACGCTTCACGTGGCTGATGCCTTCTGCTGCGGCTTTCGCAGCTGCCATCGTAGTGATATAAGGGATCTTCAGTTTAATGGCGTTGCGGCGCAGATAACTGTCATCATACGTGCTCGCTTTGTCAATCGGGGTGTTAACGATAAGCTGGATATCTCCGTTGGTCATCATATCCAGAATGTTGGGCCGACCCTCATAGATCTTCAGGACTTTTTCCGCGGGAACGCCTGCACTGGTGATCTCGTTATAGGTATTGCCGGTCGCGAGGATCCGGAATCCGGCGTCATGGAACATCTTTGCGATCTCCGGTGCCTCCGGACGATCCTTCGGATTGACGGTGATCAGAACCGTACCTTCCTGAGGGAGTTCCATTCCTGCTGCCTCTTCCGCCTTGTAGAAAGCTCTGCCTCCGGAAGCGGAAAGGCCAAGGACCTCGCCGGTGGACCGCATCTCAGGCCCCAAAACAGGATCGACTTCCTGGAACATGTTAAACGGGAAGACGGCTTCCTTCACACCGTGATAAGGAATCTCTCGTTCCTTCAGCGCCGGCACAGGAGAAGGTCTCCCGGTGATCTCTCCGGTGATGATATCGGTTGCAAGCGGAACCATGCGGATGCCGCAGACCTTGGATACCAGAGGCACCGTACGGGAAGCGCGGGGATTTGCTTCGATCACATAGACTTTGTCATTTTCGATGGCGTACTGCATGTTCATAAGACCTACGACATGCATCTCTTCTGCGATCTTTTTCGTGTATTCCTCAATGGTCTTCAGGTTTTTCTCTGAAATGTGCTTGGAGGGAAGGATACAGGCAGAGTCGCCGGAATGAATGCCGGCTTGCTCAATGTGTTCCATTACAGCGGGAACATAAGCGTGTGTACCGTCACTGATGGCATCTGCCTCACACTCCATGGCGTGCTGGAGGAAGCGGTCGATCAGAATGGGGCGATCCGGAGTCACACCGATCGCGGCACGCATATAATCGGCCATGGAGTCATCATCATAAACGACTTCCATTCCGCGGCCGCCCAGAACGAATGACGGACGTACCATAACGGGATACCCGATCTCATTGGCGATCTTGGTGGCCTCTTCCACGGTTGTTGCCATTCCGGCTTCCGGCATGGGGATGCCGAGCTTGTCCATCATGTTGCGGAACAAGTCACGGTCTTCGGCCAGCGCGATGACGCTGGGGGGTGTTCCGAGGACCTTTACGCCATTTGCTTCCAGGCTGGCAGCCAGATTCAAAGGTGTCTGTCCGCCGAACTGGGCGATAACACCAACCGGTTTCTCCTTGCGGTAGATGGAAAGGACATCTTCCAGCGTGAGCGGTTCAAAATAAAGTTTGTCGGAAGTGTCATAGTCGGTGGAAACGGTCTCCGGGTTGCAGTTGACGATGATGGTCTCAAAGCCCAGCTTCTTAAGAGACTGAGCGGCATGGACGCAGCAGTAGTCAAACTCAATGCCCTGACCGATGCGGTTGGGACCGCCACCGAGAATCATGATCTTCGGTTTGTCCTCGTTGACCGGGTTGTTGTCCGGTGCATTATAAGTGGAGTAATAATAAGCGCTGTCTTCCGTGCCGCTGACATGGACACCATCCCAGGCTTCCGAGACACCGATCGCCTCACGGCGATTCCGGATATCATCCTCGGAAACTTCGAGGATCTGACTGAGATACTTGTCGGAGAATCCGTCTTCCTTGGCTTTTTTCAGAGCCTCGTCAGAGGGCAGGGAGCCTTTGGATTTCAGCAGTTCCTCCTCTTCTTCCACCAACTCCTTCATCTGCTCGATGAAGTAATGTTTTACGTGGGTGCGCTGGAAAATCTCTTCCACCGTAGCACCTTTGCGCAGCGCCTCATACATGATGAAGTGACGTTCGCTGGAAGGAGTGACCAGCAGTTTCAGAAGTTCTTCTTTCGACAGTTCGTTGAAGTTCTTGACATATCCGAGACCATAACGGTCTTTTTCCAGAGAGCGGATAGCTTTCTGAAACGCTTCCTTATAGTTTTTGCCGATGGACATGACTTCGCCCACTGCGCGCATCTGAGTGCCCAGATGATCCTCAACGCCCTTGAATTTCTCAAAGGCCCAGCGGGCAAACTTTACGACGACGTAGTCGCCGTCCGGTTTGTATTTATCAAGAGTGCCGTACTTTCCGCAGGGGAGATCCGCCAGTGTAAGACCGGTCGCCAGCTTTGCAGAGACCAGGGCGATGGGGAAACCAGTTGCCTTGCTGGCCAGTGCGGAGGAGCGGGATGTACGAGGGTTGATTTCAATAACGATGATACGGTCATCTACCGGGTTGTGCGCAAACTGCACATTGGTACCGCCGATGACGCCGATGTGCTCTACGATCTTGTAAGCCTGCTCCTGCAGTCGTGCCTGAACCTCTTCGGAGATGGTGAGCATCGGAGCGGTACAGAAGGAGTCGCCGGTATGTACACCCATGGGATCCACGTTCTCAATAAAGCAAACGGTGATCATGTTGTTGTCCTTGTCACGGACAACTTCCAGTTCCAGCTCTTCCCAGCCGAGAATGGACTCTTCTACAAGGACCTGACCAACGAGAGAAGCCTGCAGTCCGCGGGCGCAGACCGTTTTCAGCTCGTCACGGTTGTAGACAAGACCGCCGCCGGCACCGCCCATTGTATAGGCCGGACGTAAAACAACTGGGTAACCGAGAGAGTCTGCGATCTCCAATGCCTGCTCAACAGAATAGGCAACTTCAGACCGAGCCATTTCGATACCCAGCATGTTCATGGTGTTTTTAAATTCAATACGGTCTTCGCCGCGTTCAATGGCATCGACCTGTACGCCAATGACTTTGACGTTGTATTTATCTAAAATGCCCTCTTTGTACAGTTCGGAACAAAGATTCAGTCCAGACTGTCCTCCGAGGTTGGGGAGAAGTCCGTCGGGACGCTCTTTGGCGATGATCTGCTCCAGACGTTTTACATTGAGCGGTTCAATGTAAGTAATATCCGCCATTTCCGGATCGGTCATGATGGTTGCTGGATTGGAATTTACGAGAACGATTTCGTAACCCAGACTGCGCAGTGCTTTGCAGGCCTGAGTGCCGGAATAGTCGAATTCGCAAGCCTGACCAATGACAATGGGGCCGGAACCGATGATGAGAATCTTATGAATATCCGTTCTCTGCGGCATAGTTCTTCCTCCTGATAATTATTTCTATCTAATTATACAGGAATCGAAGTAAAAATGAACAAAAAAAGGGGCTCGAAAAGAAGTTTCAGCATACCGCTCAAAACCGTCCCCTTGAAAGACTTTTTGCTTTTAGAAATTTGCTGAAAATAACAACAAAAAAACTGCCTTCGATTGACATAATCGAAGGCAGTTAAACAAGGTTAACTCTTATGCGATATTCTGTCCGTCTTTTCCAAAAGAAACATTGAAAGGACGGTTGTTATAAGGGGGCAGTTTGATTCCGAGCGCATGACGGATCACTTCGTCGATGGTTTCCACCGGTACGATCTCCAGACTGTTGCGCACTTCTTCCGGAACATCCTCCAGATCCCGGACGTTTGCTTTCGGGATCAGGACTTTTTTGATGCCGGAACGCTGGGCGGCCATAAGCTTTTCCGGAAGTCCGCCGATGGGCATGACCTGTCCACGCAGAGACACTTCGCCGGTCATGGCCAGTTCGTTGCTGACTGGGATGCCGGTGACAAGAGAAACCAGAGCAGTCAGCAGGGTTATGCCTGCAGAGGGACCGTCTTTCGGAACCGCACCGGAGGGGACGTGGATGTGGATGTCTGTATTTTTGAAATCCAGTTTGTCGTTCATGAAGATGGACTTCACGAGACTGACGGAGATGGTGGCGGATTCTTTCATGACATCGCCCAGCTGTCCGGTGAGGATGACCTGTCCGCTGCCGTGCATGGCACGGGTCTCAATGAACAGAATCTCACCGCCGATCTGCGTCCAGGCAAGTCCCGTAACGACACCGGCCGGGCTGTTTTTCAGTTTGCGGTCATGCTGAATTCCCTTATTGCCGAGATATTTGGGAACTTCCTTAGCAGTAACCGTAATGCTGTCCTTCTTGCCGTTTTCCACATAGTCGGCTGCGGTGTGCCGGCAGAGGATGTCCAGCTGCTTCTTCAGGCCGCGGACTCCGGCCTCCATGGTGTATTCCTCTACGATGCGCTTAATGGCACCGTCGGTAACATGAATCTGAGTCTCGTTGAGTCCGGCATCCTCCATGGCGCGGGGGAGAAGATGCCGTTTTGCGATCTGCATCTTATCGAGAGGAGAATACCCGGAAAGACTGATCACTTCCATTCGGTCCAGCAGCGGTCCGGGAATGGTGTCCCAGCTGTTTGCCGTGCATATGAACAGCACATTGGATAGATCGTAGGGGATGTTCATATAGTGATCGGTAAACGTATTGTTCTGTTCCGGATCCAACACCTCGAGAAGGGCACTGGCGGGATCTCCCTGGTATCCGCCCTGAATGAGCTTGTCCACCTCATCCAGAACCACAACAGGGTTCATGGAGCCGGAACGGCGGATGCCGTCCATTATGCGTCCGGGCATGGCACCGATATAGGTGCGGCGGTGACCGCGAATTTCGGCTTCATCCCGAATGCCGCCCAGACTGACGCGAACATACTTGCGCCCCAGGGCTTCCGCAATGCTTCGTCCCATGCTGGTCTTGCCGGTGCCGGGGGCACCCACTAGCAGGAGGATGGAGCCGGACTGATCTTCCTTGAGGGTCATTACTGCCAGCTGCTGAATGATGCGGTCTTTCACCTTGGACAGTCCATAGTGATCCCGGTCCAGGATCTTCCGTGCCTTTTTGAGGTCTACCGGCTCGGTCTCATCCGGGACCCATTTGAGGGAAGTGACAAAATCCAGATAGTTTTCCAGCGTGCTCTTCTCCGGATCATTCGGCTGCGAGGCAAGATACCGTTTCAGGACACGGTCCACTTCCTTGCGCGCCTCCTCCGGCATGCCGGATTCTTCCACTTTCCGCTTGAATTCATTTTCCTCCGAAGCAGTCTCCGGATCCATGTCATCCAGCTCCTGCTGCAGCAGCTGCAGCTGTTTCTGAATGGCGGCTTTCTTATAAGCGACGCCTTCGGTATCATCGTACCGCTGCTTCAGATCCTGACGCAGCTCAATGGTGCCGCGGAATTTTTTCAGAGCCTCCTGTGTCATGAGGCCGCGTTCTTTCAGAGAATTGGTCTCCAGAAGTGCGTATTTCTCATCCAGCGTCATGTCCATGAACTGGCACAGTACCACCGCGAATGCGTTGATATCGTCAATGGCACGGATATAGCGCATGGCCATGTCCCCGCCTTCGAATTTGGCTGCGATCTCGCCGCTGATCCCTTTCATGGCGTCCAGCAGTTCCCGCTCTCCTTGGGCGGTAATGTCCTTCTCCTCGGGGATTATGCTGCAGGCACCTTCCAGGATCTCTCCCACGTTGGAGATGCCGGACACGGACACCTTGTCCAGAGTAGTGGCATGAAGGATCGTTCCCATTTTACTCTGGGAGACAGAACGGATATCCGCCAGAACGCCCAGCCCGTAAAAACTGCCGGCCGTGATCTCACCGGGTCTCGCATCTTCCTTCAGCGGGAGCAGGACAGCTTTGTTGCCGTCGATCTTGATCCTGCTTTTCTCGTTTTCCGTCAGATCATAGATCTTCATCTGCATATCTACTGCGGGAAGGACAACGGTATCATATACCGGGATGATCATATATTTTTTCGTATTAATCTCGTTGTACATTCAATTCACTCCTAATAATGCAATGCACGCTTGGCACTCTTATAATATGAGTGCTAATATCTTCACTTGCATTATACTCGGTGAGTGGAAACTGTCAATGATTCTGGAGACTTCAAATGTGAACAAGATGTAAACTTTGGAGAATTATTTATATAAATTAAACCCAAAATTTTGAAAACTGGCACTTCAAAACTGCGAGTGACAAAAATGATGGAAAAAGATGCCCGGCGGAAACCGCCGGGCAGGAAGAATGCTTTTCAGTTCAGTCCCTTCATGGAAAGAGAGATCCGTTTCCGCTTTTCATCCACGGAAAGGATGCGGACTTCCACCACATCTCCCACATGGACGACATCCAGAGGATGCTTTACATAGCGATCGGACAGTTCCGAGATATGGACCAGTCCGTCCTGGTGGACACCGATATCGACGAATGCGCCGAAATCGATCACGTTCCGTACGGTCCCTTTCAGGATCATATCCGGCTTCAGGTCCTTGAAATCCAGAACATCGCTGCGAAGGATCGGAGCCTGTAACTGTTCACGGGGATCCCGGCCGGGCTTTTCCAGCTCGGTGAGGATGTCCTGCAACGTGTATTCGCCAAGGCCGGTCTCTTCCGCCAGACGGGAAGCACCATAGGACTGGATCTTTCCGCGGATGGACCGGGTGTTACCGGTTTGAACATCCGAATCTGTAAATCCCAGCGTCTGGAGGAGCTTCTTGGTCTCCGGATAGCTTTCCGGGTGAACACCGGTATTGTCCAGAACTTCCTTTCCGTTGCGGATGCGCAGGAATCCGGCGCACTGTTCATACGCCTTCGGCCCCAGTTTGGAGACTTTCAGGAGTTCGCGACGGGATGTGAAGGCACCGTGTTCTTCCCGGTAGGAAACGATGTTTCTGGCGATGGTATGGTTGATGCCGGACACATATCCCAGCAATGCGGCGGATGCGGTATTGATGTCCACCCCCACGCGGTTGACGCAGTCCTCCACCACCGCGGAAAGGGCATCGCCGAGTTTAGTTTGGTTCATATCATGCTGATACTGTCCGACACCGATGGCCTTGGGATCGATCTTAACCAGTTCCGCCAAAGGATCCTGCAGCCGCCTTGCGATAGATGCAGCGCTGCGCTGGCCCACATCAAAATCCGGAAACTCTTCCGTGGCCAGTTTGCTGGCGGAATAAACGCTGGCACCGGCCTCGTTGACGATGACATACTGCAGAGGGCGGGGGCATTCCCGGATAAACTCTGCAATCACGGCTTCGGACTCCCGGGAGGCCGTGCCGTTGCCCACGGAGATCAGATCCACCTGATACCGGTCCACGAGCCGGGAAAGCGTTTTTTTGGATTCCTCCACCCGGTTCTGTGGAGCCGTGGGATAGATCACCACGGTGTCCAGAACTTTGCCGGTAGGATCCACGACGGCAAGCTTGCATCCGGTACGGAAAGCGGGATCCCAGCCGAGGACTGTTTTGCCCTGCACCGGGGGCTGCATCAGAAGCTGGGTCAGATTCGTGCCGAATACGGTGATAGCACTGTCTTCCGCACTCTCCGTCAGACTGCTGCGAAGTTCTGTTTCAATGGAAGGGGCGATCAGGCGTTTGTACGCATCAGAAATAGCCTCCTCCAGATAGGGGGTGCAGGACGGATTACGGCGCACCTGCATTTTGTCCGAGAGATAGGACAGTATATCCTCCACCGGAGCAGCGATTCCCACGGTGAGGACCTTTTCCTTTTCCCCGCGGTTGATGGCAAGGATCCGATGGCCGGGTATCTTTTTCAACGCTTCGGAATAATCATAATAATTGGCATAGACGGACTGCGGATCCGGCTCCTTCTCCTTCGCTTTGGAGGTGAGAAGACCGCTGCGGTATGTCATGGCGCGGATCGCTTTCCGGTAATCGGCATCATCGGAGATCTCTTCCGCCAGAATGTCTTCCGCCATGGAAAGAGCGGTCTCAATATCCGGGATTTCTTTTTCCGGATCTACGAATTTCTCCGCTTCCTTTTTCGGATCCGCACAGCCGAGACGCAGTGCGTTGGCCAGAGGTGCCAGTCCTTTCTCTCTGGCGATCATGGCGCGGGTACGGCGTTTGGGTTTATACGGGCGGTAAAGATCCTCCAGTGCGACCATGGTCTCCGCGTCTTCGATCTGACGACGTAGTTCCTCAGTGAGCTTTCCCTGTTCTTCAATGGTGGACAGGATGGTGGTCTTGCGCTCCTCCAGATTGCGGAGGTAACGCAGACGCTCGTCAAAGGAACGAAGGACCTCGTCATTGAGAGCGCCGGTGGCTTCCTTGCGGTAGCGGGCGATGAAGGGAATGGTATTTCCTTCGTCAATCAGCCGGATTACGGCTTCGGCCTGCCATTGCTGAATGTTCAGTTCTTTTGTTAGTACGTTGATAATATCCATGGAGCGGATTATACCACACCGGCTAACGGAAATGAAGTCCTGACAAACAGGGGAAAGATGGTATTATTCCCTGTACTTTTTTCCTGATATCGGATAAAATGATTCCATACTTTATGAACAAGGATGGGTATAACTGATGTATATTACATGTCTGGATTTGGAAGGCGTCCTGGTTCCCGAGATCTGGATCGCATTTTCGGAAGCAACCGGGATCCCGGAGCTGAAACGTACGACAAGAGATGAGCCGGACTACGATAAACTGATGCGGTTCCGCCTTGACATTCTGAAGGAGCATGGGCTCGGTCTGAAAGAGATCCAGGATGTCATTGCCACCATCGATCCGCTGCCCGGGGCAAAAGAGTTTCTGGATTCACTGCGTGAGATAGGACAAGTCCTTATCATCAGTGATACATTTGCGGAATTCGCACAGCCGCTGATGAAAAAGCTGGGATGGCCGACGATCTTCTGCAATTCTCTGGAAGTGGCGGAAAACGGCGAGATCACCGGAATCAAAATGCGGGTGGAGAAATCCAAACTCACCACCGTTCGGGCGCTGCAGTCCATCGGTTTCGATACGATTGCCAGCGGCGACAGCTATAATGATCTGGATATGATCCTGGCCAGCAAGGCGGGCTTCCTGTTCCGCAGCACGGAACAGATCAAAAAGGATTATCCTCAGCTGGGCGCATTTGAAGAATATGATGACCTGCTGGAAGCGATCAAGAAGGCAATGGTCTGAAAAAGGAAAATAGAAACCTGTGCTTCGGCACAGGTTTTTTTATGGGAGAACGCAGGTGCTCCTGCCGCAAGGAAGAGAAATGCCTGCATTTTTTACGGAATGCTCACGATTAGGACACATAATCGGTTTAATTTGTTTGTGTCAGCAAATCAAACTTGTGATAATATAGCATTTGTATGATTTATTTCAGGACAGAAAGAGAAGTGTAGTGAAAGTGGAATGGTCCAGAAAAGCAGCCACCGTGGGTGGCGTGTTGACCATCATGATGCTGGTATTCGTGGCATTTCATGCCAATACGTTTACCGGTTATGTTCCCTATGGGAATCTCATGCTGGTGATCGCCATCGTTTCCGCGCTGCTGATGTGTCCGGCCATCGGAGTACGGTGGGACACGAACAAACGGATATATGGAGTTCTGCTTCTTGTCTTTTTCCTTGTTGTTCCATTGCTGATGGAGATTGTGATCGAACGGTGCAACGGGAAATTCATTACGGAATTCTACGGGGCAGAGGACTGGCTGGATAACTATAATGTGATCCTGCTGCTGTATCTTCTACTGTTTGCCATTACCGGCAGCGTACGCGCTTCGGTCATGGTCGTCAGCCCCGTTCTGCTGCTTTTTGGTATTGCCAATCTGTATGTCAAGGAGTTTAAAGGCGGACCATTGCTGCCACAGGATTTTGCCAGTATCGAAACGGCGGTTAACGTGGCAAGCGCCTATGTTTATGAAATCGGGTATGAGATTGTATTCGGAGTTTCCCTGACGGGACTGATCATGGCGGTGGCCAGCCGACTGAAGATGCCGGAAAGGCGCAAAAAACTGCGGGGGATTCTGCGTATCCTCTGTGTTCTGGTGATCGGGATCTATGCCGGGATCTTCTACGGAACGGATACATTTGCCAAGATCGGATACAGGCCGGACTTCTTTAACCAGACTAGAGGATATGAGCGCCACGGTGCGGTGATGGAGTTTACGCTGAATACCAAATATCTGTGGCTGAACGAACCGAAGGGCTATGGTGACGCGGACATCCGGGAACTGGTCCATCAGTACGACGGGGAAGATACCCCGCATATTCTGGAAACAGCACTGGTACGGCAGGGCGCATCTCCGGAAGATGCGGCTGCGGCGGTGTCCGTGGAGACCGCGGGAGCCAGAGGAGAACGGCCGAATATCATCGTGGTCATGAATGAAAGCCTGGCGGATCTCCGGGTGGACGGAGAATTTGAAGCCAGCGAGGAGTTCATGCCATTCTATGACAGTCTGACGGAAAACACCATCAAGGGCAATGCGTATGTGTCGGTGTTCGGATCCGGCACCAGCAACACGGAATATGAATTCCTGACGGGAAACAGCATGGCGTTCATGCCGGCGGGCAGCAATGCCTATCAGGCGTTTGTGACGGAAGAACAGCCGGGACTGACAACCACCCTTTTGGAGCAGGGATACTCTGCCGATGCTTTCCACCCCTATAACCGCAGCAGCTGGAACCGGACCAATGTGTATAAAGCCATGGGCTTTTCCAGCTTCATCACTATCGAGGACCTGATCGATAATGAGATCCTGCAAAGTTACCGGACCAACGGTAATGATTACATGTTCATTCGGCGAGTGGAAAGCCATTACCCCGATGAGAATATGCTGCTTCGGAAATATGTTTCCGATGATTACGATTTCCGCAAGGTCATCGAGATGTATGAAAACCGAAATGCCGAACAGCCTTTCTATCTGTTCAATGTCACGATGCAGAATCATTCGCCATATGACCGCACCTTTGCAAACTTTGATGAGACCATCCGGCTGACGTCGCCGGTAGGGGACTACCGGAAGGTGGATCAATATCTTTCTCTGGTGAAGGTGACGGACGACGATTTCCGGAATCTTACGGAATACTTCAAACAGCAGTCGGAGCCTACCATCATTCTCATGTTCGGCGACCATCAGCCTTATGTGGAATCCGAGTTTTATTCGGAGGTGATGGGGCAGCCGGTCACGGAGATGGACGAGGAGACACTGCAGAACCGCTATATCACAAACTTTGTTCTGTGGGCAAACTATCCGATTCCGTCGGGCCGCATCGATGCCATCAGCGTCAACTACCTGTCCACGCTGCTTCTTCAGGTCGCAGGTCTGGAAATGACCGATTACAACCGGTATCTTGCGCATCTGTACCAGGATCTTCCGGTGGTGACCGGAGTCGGATGCATCGACCGGAACGGACAGTTCTTTCTTGCATCCAATGATGATGACGAGAGCGAGAATATCATTCAGGAGATGCGGGATTACCGGTATATCGCATACAATAATGTTGCCAATATCAAAGACCGGGAACGTTCTGTGTTCTATCTGGGTTCTTAACGAATAAAAACAAAAAATCGGCCATGCCTCGAAGAACTCCATCCACGTGAGGCATGGCCGATATATTTTTCATCAGATTTTTGCAAGACGGATCAGCAGTTCCGCAGAGCGCTCCATTTCCGGAAGACTGGCGTATTCGTATCTGCTGTGAAAATTATACCCGCCGGTGCAGAGATTGGGGCAGGGAAGCCCGTTTTCCGTCAGCATGGCACCGTCGGTACCCCCGCGGATGGGAAGGCTTTGAGGCTCATAGCCCAGTTCCCGGATCGCATCAAAGGCATGCTGGATCAAATGCATGTGATCTTTCATGACGTCCAGCATATTGTGATACTGGTCATGAATTTCCACCTGGCAGACTCCGCCGCCGTATTTGCAATTCAAAGTTTCCGCAATGGAACCGATCAGTTCTTTTTTCTCTTCGAACTGATTGTGGTCATGATCCCGGATGATATAGGTCATGGAAGCCTCTTCCACCGTTCCGGACAGTTTGTCCAGCATGAAGAACCCTTCATAGCCTTCCGTATGTTCCGGTCGCTGGTCTTCCGGAAGCATGGCATTGAATTCCATGGCCACCAGAGAGGCGTTGATCATAATGTCCTTGGCGGAGCCGGGGTGGACACTTGTTCCGTGAATCTTCACTTTTGCCTGTGCGGCATTGAAGTTTTCATATTCCACGATGCCGAATTTTCCTCCGTCCACCGTGTAGGCTTCATTCGCCGGAAAACGGGACCGGTCAAAATGGGCGGTTCCGTTTCCAATCTCCTCGTCTGGTGTGAAGGCGATGCAAAGCGTACGGTGAGACAGTTCAGGGTGACGGTAAAAATACTGTACCATGTGCATGATCTCCGCCACGCCGGCCTTGTCATCCGCACCGAGAAGCGTTGTTCCGTCCGTGGCGATCAGAGTCTCGCCCATGTGGTTTCGAAGCTCCGGAAAAGCATCCACGGTCAGGGAGGGATCCGAACCGTCATAGGAATCGATGATGCGCGGCTTCACATCGGCGCCGGAAACAGCAGGAGAAGTATCCATGTGGGCGATAAAACCCAGCGCCGGCTCCTCGCCGGGAAGAACTGCATACACATAGCAGTGTTCCTTGTCATAGTCCACCTCCGCGCCAAGATGACGAAGTTCATACGCCAGCTGAGTGGCGAGATGATACTGTTTTGCCGTGGAAGGGGAAGTTCCGGAGTCCTCATCGGACTGAGTGTCGTACTCCACATAGCGCAAAAAACGGTGAAGCAGCGATTCATCGGTGTTGATCAAAGGTGTGTGGTCCATAGTATTTGCTCCTTTGAGATAATGTATTCATTCTAACACGGGGCCGCAAGGAATGAAACTGTGGAACGGAAAACCGTTGCTCTGGCTGTCTTTTCAATGATATAGTGAAAAACAACATGAAAAAGGGAGGGCGCGATCCCATGCAGATCATCAATTTCGGTTCCATTAACGTGGACCGCACTTATCGCTTGGAACGATTTCCTTCGGCGGGAGAGACTCTGCAGGCTAAAGAATTCTTCTGCGGTTGCGGCGGCAAAGGACTGAATCAGTCTGTTGCCGCAAGCCGGGCCGGAGCTTCGGTGATACATGCCGGCCCGATTGGAAACGGCGGAGAAGCAATGGAGGAAGAACTGCAGAAAAACGGAGTGGATACCTCCCGGCTGTTCCATGTGGATTCGGAACAGGGACACGCTATCATTCTGGTAGATGATGAAGGACACAATGAGATCCTTATCCACCGGGGCTCCAATGGAATGATCGGCGAGGAAGAGATACGGACGATTATGAAGACGATACGGGAACCCTCCCTAGTGGTGCTGCAGAATGAACTGCCATGCGCTCATACAATCATCGATCTGGCATTCGACAGCGGGCATATTGTGGTGTTCAATGCATCGCCCGTGGATGAGGAAGTGCTTCATTCGGTGGACTTTTCACATGTCCATTGGCTTCTGATCAATGAAGTGGAAGGAAAACAGCTGACCGGCACATCCGATCCGGATTCGATCATACGCCTGATGCGTCAGAGGTTCCCGCAGATGAACATCGTCCTGACCCTCGGAGCGGACGGATCTGTTTGCCAGTGTGGTGATGAGCAATACTGCTGTGGAAGCTATGATGTGCCGGTGGCGGATACCACTGGGGCAGGAGATGCCTATACGGGTTATTTTCTTGCCGGACTTTCCCGGGGTGAAAATCCCGGAGAGATTATGCGCCGGGCGTCCCTTGCCGCCGGGATCTCTGTGATGAGACCGGGGGCTTCCTCTGCGATTCCGATGCGAGATGAAGTGGAAGAAAGCTATCGAAACAATACATATCCTCTTCGGAATTTTCAGAAGACACAGTTTTGAGAGAGGTTGACCCAAAAGGGAAAGATACGGTATACTTTCGGGGTGTTTGTATGGAAACAGGAGCAGAAAATGGAATCGACTGAGAAAAAAAGCTATCTGTACATTTTCATATCCGGGATACTTTGGGGATTGTCCGGGATCTTTGTAAAATACCTGACGGGGCAGGGAGCATCGTCTCTTCTGATATCCTGCTGGAGGCTGATTCCAGCATTTTTCTTCCTGGCTTCGGTGACAATTGCCCGTTACGGGTTCAAGTCCCTGAAGATTGACGGCAGGACGATGATGTTCTGCGCGCTGACGGGACTGGTGACACAGGCGTTGTTCAATATCTGTTACAACACGGCCATTGCCACCATCGGAATGTCCGTCAGTGCGGTACTTCTGTATGTCGCGCCGGTTGTCACTGCTGTTTCAGCCGCTCTTATTTTTTCGGAGAAGATTACCAGAAAAAAAGCGATCGCACTTCTGGTCAATGTTCTGGGTTGCGTGCTTACCGTCACCGGCGGTTCCCTGAATGCCGGAAATCTCGTGCTCTCCGGGGTGCTTTTCGGTATTGGTGCCGGAGTCTGCTACGGAATGGTGGCGATCCTGGGAAGGGTCACCACGGCGAAAGTCAATCCGTTCGTGGCCATAACCTGGACCTTCTTCTTCGGAAGCATATTTATCCTTCTGTTTGTGCGGCCGTGGAATGAAGCCGTGTTTCCCACAAACGCCGGATTTGTTACCGTGGGCTTGCTGTTTGCGCTGATTCCAACGACATTTTCGTATCTGTTCTATTTCTCCGGAGTCAGTGTGATCAAGGAGACCAGCAAGGTGCCGGTGATTGCCTCCATCGAGCCGGTGGTAGCGACGCTGATCGGTGTGATTGCATACCATGAACCCATCGGAGTGATCAATGTGCTGGGCATCCTTCTGGTCATCGGATCCATCGTGATGATGAATCAAAAACAACTGGACTAACTGAGGAAAAAACTGTAAAATCTTCAAGTGGACATTTTCACAGCTCAGAAACAGGTAGTGTATAAAGAAAGACAGGAATTGATTTTGAAGAGAACATTTCATCGATTAATCTCATACAGTCTCACGCTGGTTTGCCTGCTGACGGTACTGACAGTTCCAGGACGTGCGGCAAATATACTGTACAGCGATGTTCCGCAGGACGCCTGGTATATGGACGGCGTGGAATATGTGACAAAGAACGGAATCATGGCCGGCACAGGAAAAGGAAAGTTTTCTCCCTCACAGGGGATGACACGTGCCATGTTGGTTCAGGTGCTGTACGCAGCAGCCGGCAAGCCAAAGGCTCCGGGAAATCCGTTTGTCGATGTTCCCAAGGGAAGCTGGTATGAAGAATCTTCCGCATGGGCAGTAGAGAATGGCATCGTATCCGGTTATGAAGGGAAGAAGTTCGGCGGCAATGATCCAATTACCCGGCAGCAGTTTGTCACCATTCTGTGGCGATATGCCGGAAGTCCGGAAGCAAAGACCGGAAAGTATTTTTCGGATCGCTCCGCGATGGCGGATTATGCCCGTGAACCTGTAAACTGGGCGAGAGCGGCCAATATCATCAGCGGCGGCGAAGGGAACAAGTTTGCTCCCGGTTCGGTGGTTATACGTTCTCACTGTGCTGCGATCCTGAAAAACTACATGCTGATGGGACCCAAATCCCTGGACGTGAATAATGCATATGTCTCCTCTGCCAAGATCGATCCGACGAAGCAGCAGACCTTTTACCTGTGGGATCGGAACAATATGCCGAAAACGACACAGTATACATACAATGCAGGCAACTACATGGATGATATGAGCTTTCAGCCCAGTATCATCACCTACCCGGTTCCCAGCGGCACCATTGTAAAAGGTGCCGTGCTGGTTCTGGCGGGAGGATCATTCCAGCAGCGTTCCAACGGTACGGAAGGATATCCTGTTGCCGATCAGCTCAGCCAGAGAGGCTATGTAAGCTTTGTTGTCAATTACCGTCTGTATCCCTACTCCATGCAGGATGCGGAAATGGATCTGGCGCGTGCCATCCGGTTTGTCCGTCACAGTGCGGGAGATTACGGATACAACGAAAAAAATATCGCCGTACTGGGATTCTCAGCCGGCGCGATGGCAGCGGGAGGAATGCTGCTTGATTTCGGAGACTTGGAAGACGGGTCTTCTCTGGACGGTACCTATCGGCCGGATGAGATCGATAAGCTATCCACTAATGTATCCGGCAACGGAATGATCTACGGTTTCTTTGGAAATCTGAAAACTTCCATTAAAGATGTGGAGCGTTACAAAGAAGCACAGATACCGGAAACGTTCTTCTGCTATGGTGCTAATGACAGTTACGCACCGGAGTGCAAGGGCTGCATCAAAGCTCTGGAGGAGGCCGGTGTTACGGTGAAGACCGTGGAACTGCCGGGGATGGGACATGGCTTCGGACTGAAAGGCGACTGGCTGGGACAGTTTGATTCCTGGCTGAGTCGGATCTATATCCGCAATGCCCTGATCGGCG
>CADCMP010000010.1 GCA_902802565.1 Oscillospiraceae bacterium | reverse complement strand
GTACGGCTGGTTGTACTGAGAAGCAATGACGTTTGCATCGCTTGCCAGATCTTCTTTCTTGGAGACCTCTTTGACCATGTAGTCAAAGATGGGCTGTTTATCTGCCTGGCTGTCCAGGGAGACCATGGTCAGGGACTTGGTCGGGCAGACATTGGCGCAGACACCGCATCCCATGCAGTCCAGCGGGGAGATTGCCTGGATAAATTTATATTTACCCTTGCTCATCTTGTGGTCGACAAGCGGTGCACCCTCAGGAGCATTGGCAGCTTCCTCTTCGGTCAGTGCGAAGGGACGGATGGTGGCGTGCGGGCAGACGAATGCACACTTGTTGCACTGTACACAGGTCTCTGCTTTCCACTCGGGAACGAATGCGGAAACGCCGCGTTTCTCGTAAGCGGAAGCACCGAGCTCGAAGGTACCGTCTGCGTGATCGACGAATGCAGATACCGGCAGGGAGTCGCCGTCCATCAGGTTGACCGGCTGGAGGATGTTCTTGACCATCTTCACAGTGCCTTCGCGGCCTTCCAGAGCAGCTTCTTTCTTGGAATCAACAGCATCAGCCCAGTCTGCGGGAACTTCGACCTTCTGATAGGCCGTTGCGCCGGCATCGATAGCCTTATGGTTCATATCGACGACGTCCTGGCCCTTCTTCAGGTAGGACTTGGTTGCTGCGTCTTTCATGTACTTCAGTGCATCGGCTTCCGGCAGAACTTTTGCCAGGGAGAAGAATGCGGACTGAAGGATGGTGTTGGTTCTCTTGCCCATGCCGATCTCGATTGCCAGATCGATAGCATTGATGGTGTAGAGATTGATGTTGTTCTTTGCAATGTAGCGCTTGGAGGCTGCATCCAGATGCTCGGACAGCTCATCCAGGTTCCACTGGCAGTTGATCAGGAAGGTTCCGCCGGGCTTTACGTCACGGACAATGGGGAATCCCTTGGTGATGTATGCCGGAACGTGGCAAGCCACGAAGTCAGCCTTGGTTACATAGTACGGGCTCTTGATGGGGTTGTCGCCGAAGCGCAGATGGCTGACGGTGACGCCGCCGGTCTTCTTGGAGTCGTACTGGAAGTAAGCCTGAACATACTTGTCGGTATGGTCGCCGATGATCTTGATGGAGTTCTTGTTCGCGCCAACGGTGCCGTCGCCGCCGAGACCCCAGAATTTGCACTCGATGGTGCCGGGTGCTGCGGTGCTGGGTGCTGCTTCCTCTTCCAGAGACAGCTCAGTCACGTCATCAACGATACCAACGGTGAAGATCTTCTTGGGCTCTGCTTTCTTGAGCTCGTTGTACACTGCGAAAACGCTGGCAGGAGGAGTGTCCTTGCTGCCCAGGCCGTAACGGCCGCCGATCACGGTGACGTCGTTCTTGCCGGCATTTGCCAGAGCGGTGACAACATCCAGATACAGAGGCTCGCCCTGTGCGCCGGGCTCTTTGGTGCGGTCCATAACTGCGATTTTCTTTGCAGTTGCGGGAATGGCCTCAATGAGCTTGTCGGCACGGAACGGACGATACAGGCGGACCTTGACGATACCGACCTTCTCACCCTGTGCATTCAGGTAGTCGATAACTTCTTCTGCAACGTCGCAGAGGGAGCCCATGGTGATGATCACGCGGTCTGCATCGGGTGCGCCGTAGTAGTTGAACAGTTTGTAATCAGTGCCAAGCTTGGCATTGATCTGATTCATGTAATCCTCGACGATCTCGGGGATTGCATCGTAGTACTTGTTGGAAGCTTCACGGTTCTGGAAGAAAATGTCGCCATTCTCGTGGGAACCGCGCATGGTGGGATGGTTGGAGTTCAGTGCGCGTGCGCGGAACTCGTTGACAGCATCCATATCGACCATGTCTGCCAGATCCTTGTAGTCCCAGACAGCAACCTTCTGGATCTCGTGAGAAGTACGGAATCCATCGAAGAAGTTGATGAAGGGAACTCTGCCCTTGATTGCTGCAAGGTGAGCAACCGGAGCCAGGTCCATGATTTCCTGTACGCTGGTCTCGCAGAGCATTGCGAAACCGGTCTGACGGCATGCCATAACGTCGGACTGATCACCGAAGATAGACAGAGTGTGGCTTGCCAGTGCACGAGCGGAAACGTGGAACACGCCGGGGAGCAGCTCGCCTGCGATTTTGTACATATTCGGGATCATCAGCAGAAGTCCCTGAGATGCAGTGTAAGTGGTGGTCAGTGCACCTGCGTTCAGCGAACCGTGAACTGCACCGGCTGCACCAGACTCCGCCTGCATTTCCTGAACCTTTACTTTAGAACCGAAAATGTTCTCTCTTCCCTGTGCAGACCACTGATCAACGAAGTCTGCCATCGGGCTGGACGGAGTAATCGGGTAAATTGCCGCGACTTCCGTAAATGCGTAAGACACATGGGCAGCAGCGGTATTGCCGTCCATGGATTTGAATTGTCTTTCCATTGCGTCATCTCCCATAAAAATTTTTTTTGCTTTATTACTGTGCTCAAAATATGCACACTTTTGTAACCTTATTCTAACACACAAGACTTTAAATGCAACGGTAATAACCCCAGAAAAACCGCTTTTGGTTATTTTATTAACATCCTTTCGGGTCTTTTGTGCTAATTGCACTTTATCGAGTTGAATTTTTGCTTTAAATCGCTAAAATTTAATCGGACCGAGACGAATTTTCGTCTCGGTCCGTTGATTTTATACGTTAAATCGAAACAATGTGACATCTCCGTCCTTCATGACGTATTCCTTGCCTTCGGAACGGATCAGACCCTTCTCTCTGGCGGCGGCCATACTGCCGCAGTTCTTCAGGTCTTCAAACGCCACGATCTCGGCGCGAATGAAACCACGTTCAAAATCGGAATGGATCTTTCCTGCCGCCTGCGGTGCCTTGGTGCCGTTTCGGATGGTCCATGCCCGGCACTCATCTTCTCCGCAGGTCAGAAATGAAATCAGTCCCAGCAGTGTATAGGAACACTGGATCATACGGTCCAGTCCCGACTGTTCCAGTCCCAGATCCTCCAGGAACATCTGACGGTCTTCCGGTTCCATGGCCGCTAGTTCCGCTTCGGTGCGTGCGCTGATGGGAAGGACCTGCGCGCCCTCCGCTTCCGCGATCCCCTTCAGCACCTGATAGTATGCATTTCCGTCCAGATCCGTGATCCCGCCCTCATCCAGGTTCGCCGCATAGATGATGGGCTTTGTGGTAAGAAGGTCGCATGTCTTCAGGAACGCGGCGTCATCTTCGCTGCACTCGAAAGTACGGGCGGACTTCCCTTCATCCAGATGGTCTTTCAGCGCATGGAAGAGCTCTGCCTCATGACGGGCTTTTTTATCTCCGCTCTTCCCTGCTTTCTCCGCTTTTTCAATGCGTCGTCCCACCAGTTCCATGTCAGACATGATCAGTTCCAGATCGATGGTCTCCACATCCCGCTTGGGATCCGTGGAGCCTTCCACATGGATCACGTTTTCATCATCGAAACAGCGCACCACATGGACGATGGCGTCCGTCGCACGGATGTTGTCCAGAAACTTATTGCCCAGACCTTCTCCCTTGGATGCGCCTTTCACCAGTCCGGCAATATCCACGAACTCGATGACCGCATGTGTTTTCTTCTTCGGATGATACATATCCGCCAGAAAATCCAGCCTCGCATCCGGCACGGTCACCATGCCCACATTGGGCTCGATGGTGCAGAACGGATAGTTCGCCGCCTCTGCGCCGGCATTGGTGATCGCATTGAATAAAGTGGATTTTCCTACATTGGGCAGTCCCACGATGCCTAGTTTCATGATGTTACACCGATACGGACACTGCATTCCGTCATCGGTTTCTCCTTCCTCTGTATGATAACTGCAACGGTTTTGTTGTCTTGTTGATCAAGTGCGATTGAAATTATATCGAATTACAGACACTTTCTCAACTGTTGTTTTGGATACCTTTCCTTCCCGGGAAGAAACGGTAGACCGTTTTCTCGCTGAACCGGCTCCCCGGAGCGAGCACGGTGTTGGGAAAGTCCGGAAAATGCGGACTGTCCGGATAGTGCTGGGTCTCCAGACAAAAGCCTCCGTACTGTGGATACTTGGCTCCCTTTTTTCCGAACCGCACGGAGTCTTCATGGATATAGTTTCCGGTATAGAGCTGCACAGCAGGCTGAGTTGTCCAGCATTCCATGGCGATCCCGCTGACTTCTCCCCGGGCCCGGGCGGCCAGCCGGAGTTCCGGTGCTGTCCCGTTAACAATATAATTATGGTCGTATCCGCCTGCCATGCTGAGGAGCGGGTCGGGATTCATGAGTCCCTTGCCGATAAGCTTCTCCCGGCGGAAGTCCATGAGGGTTCCTTCCACCGGCAGGACCCGCCCGGTTGGAAGCAGTTCCTGATCTGCTTCCGTGTAGCAGTCCGCGTCGATCTGCAGACGATGCCCGTGGACAATGCCAAATCCGTTCAGATTGAAATAACTGTGGTTGGTCAGATTGAGGACCGTCTCCCGATCCGTCTCCGCTCCGTATTCAATATGAAGAGCGTTTTCCTCATCCAGCCGATATCTTACGGATACCGTGAGGTTTCCGGGAAGACCGTCCTCCCCATCGGGGCTCAGGTAGGTCAGCACCACGGAATCCTCCTCCATCCGTCCGGAGAACACGCGGTGGGAGAAACATCCGTGAAGATGATTGTTCCCATCATTCTTCTCCATCCGGTATGTGCTGCCGGACAGAGTGACTTCTCCGTTCCGGATCCGGTTGGCATAGCGTCCTACCACTGCGCCGTACACGCATCCGCCTTTTTCGTAGTCCGACAGCCGGTCATATCCCAGAACGACGTCCACCGTTCTCTCACTGCCCGTCGGAACACAGATGGATTGGATGGTGCAGCCGTATTCCAGAATATCCACCGAAACACCGACGGAGTTTTTCATCCGGAAACGAAATACCGGTTCTCCCTGCTGCGTCCGTCCGAACAGCTCCTTATTGATCGTGATCATATTGCACACTCCTTCTTTCGGAGAAAAACGGGCGGCCTTCCGGCCGCCCATCGTATCTTATTCTTCGTCCGATTCCGGTCGCTCTTCCGCAGGTTCCTCCGGAATATCTTCCGCGGGAGTCTCCGGTTCTTCCGGTTTCGTCTCCGTCGGTTCCTCTTCCGGCTTCATTTCTTCCGTCGGTTCAGATTCTTCCGGTATGGCTTCCGGTTCATTGCCGAAATTCATGGAAATATGCTTGGCAGGCGGCTCAATGGTATGATCTCTTACCGGTGCCGGCTTCTTAACCGGCATGAACTCGCCGTGCTCAAAGTAGTAGTCAAACTCTTCTCTTTCCATGGTCTCATGGACAAGAAGATACTCTGCAATATCGGTCAGTTCCCTGCTGTGCTCGGTCAGGATCTTTTCACAGTCTGCCATGGCCTGATCGAAGATCTTCTTCACTTCCTCATCGATGGCAGCTGCCGTTTCTTCGGAGTAGCTCTTGGTCGTACCAAAATCACGTCCGATAAAGATGGAATGATCGGAACTGTCATACAGGATGGGTCCGAGTCGATCGGACATACCATAGCGTGTGACCATGTTTCTCGCCGTCGTTGTCGCCTGCTGGATATCTCCGGAAGCACCGGTGGAGATATCATCCAGAAACAGTTTTTCTGCGATCCGTCCGCCCAGAGACATTACGATGCTCTCGTACATCTCACTTCGGGACTGGAAATTCTCCAGATCGTCATCCGGTCGGTATAGCGTAAATCCGCCGGCGGGTCCGCGGGGAATGATGGTAATATAGTGCACCGGATCCACATGTTCGAGGAAACGGCTCACCACCGCATGTCCGGATTCGTGATATGCCGTCAGTTTGCGGGCACGTTCGGACATCTTCTTGCTCTTCTTTTCCGGGCCCATGGCCACTTTCAGAATCGCTTCGTCGATATCCTCCTGCATGATGAACCGATGGTTGCGGCGCACCGCCATGATCGCGGCCTCGTTCAGCAGGTTCTCCAGATCTGCACCGGAAAAACCGGGCGTTCCTTTCGCGATGCTGTTCAGGTCCACGTTCTCTCCCAGCTGCTTGCCGCGGGAATGGACTTTCAGGATCGCTTCCCTTCCACGGATATCGGGCAGTCCCACATAGACCTGCCGGTCAAAACGGCCCGGACGAAGCAGTGCATTATCCAGGATATCTGCACGGTTCGTCGCAGCCATCACGATAACACCTTCGTTGTTGCCGAAACCATCCATCTCTACCAGCAGCTGGTTCAGAGTCTGTTCTCTTTCATCGTGGCCGCCGCCGAGGCCGGAGCCGCGCTGACGTCCCACTGCATCGATCTCATCGATGAAGATGATAGCCGGAGCCACTTTCTTGGCCTGCTCGAACAGGTCGCGGACACGACCCGCACCGACACCGACATACAGCTCCACGAAATCCGAGCCGGAGATAGACAGGAACTGAACACCGGCTTCTCCTGCCACTGCCTTGGCGATCAGGGTCTTACCGGTTCCCGGAGGGCCAACCAGAAGGACGCCTTTGGGGATCCGGGCACCCATTGCTGTGTAGGCTCTGGGGTTTTTGAGGAAGCCGACGATCTCCTGAAGTTCTTCCTTCTCTTCATCACAGCCTGCCACATCGGCAAAGGTCTTCTGATCCTTTTCCTCGCTGCCCATACGGGTACGGGCACGGGAGAACTTGGCAACTCCGCCGGCACCGCCGCCGGCCCGGTTCATCATGACATACCACAGGATCATAAATACGCCCATGACGAGCAGGTACGGAAGGAAGCTGAGCCACCAGGGAGCCTGCCAGCCCTGATCATAATCATAGCTTTTCAGGATCCCGGCATCGTATTGCTGCTGTACGATCTCATGAAAATCTTCATAGAATACGGCAAAGCTGTACAGCTTGTAGGTCAGCTGCTCCTTTCCGTCTTTGTTGGTCGTGATCTGCGGGCTGTTGGATTCCACCGATTCGCTGGCATCGGTCTTCAATGTCAGCACCAGATTTTCTCCTTCCACATAGAAGGACTCCACCTGTTCGTTGGCAAACAGCTGATAAATATCCGAATATGTATATTCCTTCCCGTCCGACGATGGTTTCGTCATGGAAAAGATCGTTGCAATAAGGATCACAATGATCAGGATATAAAAGCCTATGTCTCTCGCTCTGTTAGGCTGCTTTTTCAATCTACCACTTCCTTCGTCCGGTTTTGCTCCACCGGTGAGTATTCAATATCGTATCAGGAATAGATTTCCGGTTTCAGGATTCCCACATACGGAAGATTCCTGTATTTCTCATCATAGTCCAGTCCGTATCCGACGACGAATGCGTCCGGAACCTCGAATGCAAAGTAATCGGCATGGACATCCGCTTTGCGGCGGGACGGTTTGTCCATCAGGGTCGCGATACGGATGGAGGCAGGTTCACGCACCTGCAGGTATTGTTTCAGATAATGCAGCGTCACTCCGGAGTCCAGGATATCTTCCACAAAGATCACATGTTTTCCGCCGATATCCTCGCGCAGGTCCTTGGTGATCTCTACCGCGCCGGAGGACGTGGTGCCACTTCCATAGGAGGAGACGGCCATAAAGTCCATACAGCACGGAACGGTCACATGACGCATCAGGTCTGCCATAAACACGAAGCATCCTTTCAGCACCCCGATAAACACGATGTCTTCCTTGGCATCGGCATAATCTTCCGAGATCTTTCTGCCGAGCTCGGCAACTTTCTCTTCCAGTTCTTCCTTCGTAATCAGGATCCGTTCAATATCCTGTTCCATTGCTTTATTCATTGGTCTCTCCTGTATCGCTGCTGTCCCGGCAGATAGTGATCTTCAGGGCCTGGTCTCCGGAATGCGCCTCCGCCCATTCCGAAACACCGAATCCTTCCACTGCCAGAAGCTGTTTTTCATCGCGGATCACGATTGCCTGATCCCGCTGGGACCGGGTCATGCCCGCTTCTTCAAATAACACTTTCAGTTTTTTGGTGCACTGCCGGGCTTTCAGCCTCAGGCGGTCACCGTCCTGTCGGGAAGAGCATCTTACCTTCCCGTTTATATTGTCATATTTCAGATAAAAAATGCTGAACGAACTATGAATTTCTTCCGGCATCGTAAGCGTTTCCACGGTGATCGTGCAGTGTCGCTGCGGGATTTCCGTTTTCCCGTTTTCCAGGTAGATTTCCGGATAAACCGCGGTTTCGAACGTCCTTCGGTACAGTTTCCCCTGTTCCAATGTCAGCTGAGCGCCGGGAACTTCCAGGACGCGCCGCTCCGTGGTCCCGGTATGTTCCAGGATCCGTCTTACGCTGCTGTAGTCCAGCGGACCTCCGATCCACTGACGCAGCACACGGCCGGACAGTGCTTCATGCACGCCCTCCAGTCTGTTCAGTTGCAGGGCCCCGTCTGCATCGGTGATACTGGCAAGGAGCTCTCCCGCCTGGGATTCCAGATAGTCATCGTCACTGCGGAGAAGCCGTGCACAGTTCCCTGCGTTCTCCACCGCGGAGGAGTTGATCCCCTTCAAAACCGGCAGCACATGATGCCGGATCCGGTTTCGTGCGAAGTCATCCTCCTCATTGGTATGATCTTCCATGAATATGATTTCATGTTCCTGCGCGTAATCGAGGATTTCGCTGCGGGTGATCTCCAGCAGCGGCCGCAGGATCACACCTCTTTGGGGAGGAATCCCGCAAAGACCGTGAAGTCCGCTTCCGCGGCACAGGTTCAGGATCTGTGTCTCCAGCTGGTCATCCGCATTGTGTGCCGTGGCGATCCAGTCACACTTCAGTTCTTCTCTGGCCTGTTCCAGAAAGGAATATCGCATCTCCCGGGCCGCTTCTTCCATGCCCAGATGGTCCTCCTTCGCCTTTTGGCGGACTTCCCCGAATCCGATCTTCAGAGGGATATTTCGTTCCTGACACCAGTCCCGCACAAAAGTGCGGTCCCGGGCGGATTCCAGTCCTCTCAGCTGATGATCGAAATGAGCCGCGCACACCCGGACCCCCCATTCCTTCCGGTGGTTCCACAGGCAGTGCAGAAGCACCATGGAGTCCACGCCGCCGGAGACGGCACAAAGGATGCTGCTGCCGGAGGGGATCCTGTTTCGGATTTCCTCTACGTGATTGCTCATCATTCTTCGTGGGTGGTATCCAGATTGGCAAAGCAGGTGTATTCCGGCATCCAGTTCAGACGGATCGAACCGGTCTCACCTTTTCGGTTTTTCAGGATGATGGCTTCCGCCTCATTGGGATTTTCGGCATCCTGGTTATAGTAGAATTCGCGGTACAAACCGATGACCACGTCGGCATCCTGTTCGATAGAACCGGATTCGCGAAGGTCCGACAGCTGCGGACGTTTGTCCGAACGGGACTCATTGGCACGGGAAAGCTGCGACAGACATACCACCGGTACATTCAGTTCCTTGGCCATGATCTTCAGCATACGGCTCATATCCGAAACGGCCTGAGTGCGGCTCTCGCCGGAATAATGATGCCCGCTTCCCGAGGACTGCATGAGCTGCAGATAGTCGATGACCACCAGGCCGAGGTTGTCCACCCGACGGCACTGTGCATTCATATCCGCTACGGAAAGGGTCGGATTGTCATCGATCCGGATATCCGTACGGCTCAGCGTGGATGCGGCAAGTCCCAGCCGGCTCCATTCCGCTTCATTGAGGTCTCCGGTAAGAAGCTTCTTGGCATCCACCATTCCCTCAAAGGACAAAAAGCGGTTCACGATCTGCTCCCGGCTCATTTCCAGAGAGAATACCGCGATGGTTTTTCCGGATGCCTTGGCCGCGTTCAGTGCAATATTCAGTGCCATGGAAGTCTTTCCCATGGCAGGACGGGCGGCCAGAATCACCAGCTCGCCGGGATTAAGGCCCAGTGTACTCCGGTCGATATCTGCAAAACCGGTGGACAGTCCGGGAAGTTTCTTTTCCCCGTCGCCCAGCCTGCTCATCTCTTCATACACTTCGCTGATGATGGTGCTGATGGGGATCAGTCCGTTGATATTTCTTCCCTGCCGGAGGGCATAGATCATCTGTTCCGCGGATTCCAGCATGTTCTCCGCATCCCCGGATCCCTCATACACCAGTTCATTGATCTTTTCCGCGGTCTGGACCAGATTGCGCATCAGCGCCCGGTCCTTCACGATGGTGCAGTACTCCAATACGTTGGCGGAAGTAGGCGTAACCCGCATCAGTTCGGCCATATACTGTTCCAGATTGTTCCGGTATTTCCCCCGGCTCTTCATCTGATCCAGCACAGTAATGGGATCCACCTTCATATTGTAGGAGAACATGTAATGAATGGTCTCGTAAATATCCCGATTCTGTGTGCTGTAAAAATCTGCGCTGCTGACCTTCTCCACAACATCCGAGATGCACAGATCATCGATCAGCATGGAACCGATCACCGCCTGTTCCGCGGCGTCATCGTGCGGCAGCTGCCGGTTGAGGATCTCATCCACAGGTGGTCCCCCCTTTCATAATCAGAATTGGTTTCAACCCTCTACCACAGTAAGGTTGACGTTTCCGGAGATCTCGTATCCGAGTTTTGCACGGACCTGATAGGAACCGTAGGCCTTGATGGGATCTCCCTGAACGATCTTGTTCTTCTCGATCTCAATGCCTGCCTGCTCCTTCAGCGCTTCACTGATCTCCTGGCTGGTGACCGCCCCGAACAGTTTGCCGTTCTGACCGGCCTTTGCCTTGATGATCAGGTTTACGGACTCCAGTTTCTTTGCGGTCTCCTGTGCTTCCGCACGTTCCGCTGCGATCTGCGCCTGACGTGCTTTTTCCTTCAGCCGGGCAGTGTTGATGTTGTCTGCCGTGGCTTCCGAAGCCAGTTTGCGGGGAAGCAGATAGTTTCTGGCGTATCCATCGGACACTTCCTTCAGTTCGCCCTTCTTTCCCTGGCCTTTGACGTCCTGGTTGAAAATAACTTTCATATCGATATCTCCTGTATCAAATATCTTTTAACTTGCTAAGTATTCATCGATGGCCTGATGGATCTTATCCAGAGCCTGCTCAATGGACACACCCTCCATCTGACACGCTGCAGCATTGCGGTTTCCGCCGCCGCCCAGGCTTTCCATGATCAGCTGAACATTCAGATCACCGATGGATCGTGCGGAAATATATACTCCCGCCTCATTGGGGTATGCCACGATGGACGCGCTGACGCCGGAAACATTCAGCAGTTCGTCTGCCGCCTGCGCCGCCACGACACGTTCCTGAGGCACTTTCGGCGCTGCGATGGCGATATCACGGTACATCTGCGCCGACTGCAGGATCCTGTATTTTTTGACAGTGTGAGGAAGATCCGTCTGCATGAGGATCTTCACTTCCGTGGGATCCGCACCGGCACGCCGCAGATAGGCCGCCGCGTCGAAGGTCCGCTCTCCGGTACGAAGATTGAAGTTCTTGGTATCCAGTACGATTCCGCTGAGCATCGCTTCCGCTTCTGCCGAAAGCAGATCGGACGGCTCCGTAACTACCTGAAGGATCTCGGTCATCAATTCACATGCGGAGGACGCATAGGGCTCAATGTAGGAAAGATCCGGTTTCTCCACATAAGTCGCGGCACGTCGGTGATGGTCAATGACGGCGACGTGATGACATGCTTCCAGCAGTCGTCCTTCCTCCGCCTGTTCCGGTCGGTTGGTGTCCACCAGGACCAGAAGCGTCTTGCTGTCAGCATGGACGATGGCATCTTCTCCATCGATAAAGGCATTTTTATATGCCGGCTCCGTCTTCAGTTTCTCGATCACCGTTTCCGCCGGAGAATCGGGACTGTTGGAAATGATGTAGAATGGCTTCTCCTGTTTCCGGGCAATGCAGCACACTGCCGCTGCTGCGCCGATGGCATCGTAGTCCGGCGCTTTATGGCCCATGACATAGACCTTGGACGCGTCTCCGATCAGCTCGGACAGTGCGGTTGCCATCACGCGGGATTTGACCTTGGTACGGGTCTCCACGCCGCCGCGACGCCCACCAAAGAAGTCAAAATTAAACCGGTTTTTCAGAACCGCCTGATCTCCGCCGCGGGACAGTGCCATTTCAATGCCCATATTGGCAAACTGGTGGTTCTCGGCATATCCGGCTCCATCCAGACCAATGCCGATGGACAGCGTCGCATGGATGCCGGAGGCGTTGGTAATCGCATGTACCTTCTCCAGAATGGAAAACTTCTCCGCGATGATCTTCTTGATATACTGCTCTTCAAAGACCATCAGATACCGCTCGCGGGAAATTCGTTTGATCAGACCGTTGACACCTTCGCTCCAAGCCACGATCATATCATCCAGGTCATCCCGGAGATTGGAGACCACACGATCCGGCTGATTCTTCATCAGTTCTTCGTAGTTGTCCACGACGATAAGCGCCACTACAGGCCGTGTCTTCTCATACTCCGAACGGATATTGTCGTAATCGGTCACATCCAGCCAGTAACTGATACCCATCATGTTGCTGACCTGTCCATCCTTTTCGGAACGGATAAGATTGCCGCTGACCTGATACTTCCGGTCATTGATCTCAATGAGGTTTGGATACTGGTTCTTGCCTTCCAGCAGCCACTTGCCGGAGAACTCCGGAGCCAGAGCACTGATCTTCTGTCCGGTCTTTGCGCCGGTGAGTCCGGTGACATCAAAGAACATCTGGTTGCCCCAGATGATGGTGGTGTCCGTCATGCGGAAGACCGCCAGAGGAAGGGGGAAATTCTGAAACGTGTTGTTTTTCGCCGTTTCCGTATCATAGGTGATGGACTCAATGTATTCCACCAGTTCCTTCCGCTTTCTGCGGCTTCTGACGATGGTATAGATAATCAGTGCAAGAATGACCAGCGCCTCGCCTGCGGCCAGTGCATACTGACGGACGACGACGGTACCAATACAGAAGATAATCAGGAAAACGATATACGTCTGTGCGCTTCGTTCCGACATCAGCTGCTTGTTGCTGCTCATAGACCCGCACCTCCATTTCATAGTAATTCCGAATATTGCATTCGGGAAACAATATTATATCAAATTGATTTCCCTAATACAATATAATGCGACGCCCAAATCACAGGTTCTTCGGGTAAAAATGCCCCCGGGAAAGATCCCGAGGGCATCGAATCATTTTTGGATTAATACATTCCCATTTCCGGGTTGGGTGCTGCCGCGGGTGCGGGCGGTTCCGGAATGTAGGCAACCAGGCTCTCGGTGGTGAGGACCATGGCGGCGACGGAAGCTGCATTCTCCAGAGCGCTGCGGCAGACTTTTGTCGGGTCAACGATACCGTTTTCGATCATATCGCCGTAGGAATCGTTTGCTGCATCGTATCCGTAGTTCACAGCACCGTTGCTGACTTCATTGAGGACGACTGCGCCCTGTGCGCCTGCATTGGCTGCGATCTGCTGAACGGGAACATTCAGTGCGTTGGCAACGATCATGGCACCGGTCTTCTCATCGCCTTCCAGCGTGTTAGCCAGATCCAGAGCTGCCTTAGCGGCGCGGACATAGGCGGTGCCGCCGCCGGCGACGATACCTTCTTCCACTGCTGCGCGGGTTGCGTTCAGTGCATCTTCGATGCGGAGCTTCTTCTCCTTCATCTCGGTCTCAGTTGCTGCACCGACCTTGATGACTGCAACACCGCCGGCCAGTTTTGCCTGGCGCTCTTTCAGCTTATCCTTATCATAGTCGGAAGTGCTGGTCTCCAGCAGCTTCTTGACCTGTGCGGCACGGTCTGCGATGTCGGCTTTGTTGCCGGCGCCGTCCACTACCGTGGTGTACTCTTTGGATACGACGACCTGACGGGCCTGGCCGAGCTGATTGATGGTTGCATCCTTCAGTTCCATGCCCAGATCACCGGAAATGACCTCGCCGCCGGTTACGGTAGCGATATCCTGCAGCATCTCCTTGCGGCGATCGCCGAATCCGGGAGCCTTAACTGCAACACAGTTGAAGGTGCCGCGCAGCTTGTTCAGGACCAGTGTTGCCAGAGGCTCTGCTTCCACATCTTCTGCGATGATGAGAAGTTTGCGGCCGGCTTTGACGACTTCTTCCAGAAGGGGAAGGATCTCCTGAATGTTGGTGATCTTGCGATCGGTCATAAGGATCAGAGGATCATCCAGAACCGCTTCCATCTTTTCACTGTCGGTGACCATGTAAGGAGACAGATAACCGCGGTCAAACTGCATGCCCTTTACGACTTCACTGTAAGTCTCAGCGGTATTGGACTCATCAACTGTGATGATGCCGCTCTGGGAAACCTTGTCCATTGCCTCTGCAATCAGATTTCCGATGAATTCATCACCGGAGGAGATTGCACCGACACGGGCGATATCTTTGGTGCCGGAAACCGGCTGAGAGTTTGCCTTGATGGTGTCCACTGCAGTCTCGGTTGCTTTGGCAATACCCTTTTTCATGACCATGGGATTGGCGCCTGCGGCCAGGTTCTTCAGACCTTCCTTGATGATGGCCTGTGCCAGAACCGTTGCGGTAGTGGTGCCGTCGCCGGCATCGTCGTTTGTTTTGGTGGATGCTTCCTGGATCAGGTGTGCGCCCATGTTCTCAAACGGATCTTCCAGCTCGATCTCCTTGGCGATGGTAACACCGTCATTGGTGATCAGCGGGGAAAGATACTTTTTTTCCAGAACCACGTTTCTGCCCTTGGGGCCCATGGTGATTTTTACGGTATTGGCGAGCTGATCCACGCCTCTCTCAATCGCTTTGCGTGCTTCTTCGCCATAAATAATCTGTTTTGCCATTTGTCATACCTCCATATTCTGTGTAGCGCAATTATTCAATAACAGCCAGAATATCAGACTGCTTCACGATGGTATATTCCGTGCCTTCCAGCGTGATCTTGGTGCCGGTGTATTTGCCAACCAGAACCTGCTGACCGGCTTTAACCGTCATTTCCACTTCATTGCCATCGACTTTTCCGCCCGGTCCTACTTCAACGACCTGGTAGATCTCCGGTTTTTCCTGTGCGGAAGCTGCCAGGAAAATGCCTCCTGCAGTCTTGGTTTCCGCTTCTTCCTGTTTCAGAACAACGCGGTCTGCCAACGGTGTAAGTTTCATGTCGATTACCTCCTGATATTTGAATCAAATTGTTTATTTGTTGGTTTAGCACTCAATCAAAATGAGTGCTAACGGTGATAATAATAGCATACATTTTATATTTTTCAAGTCTTTTCACGGAAAAATTGCAGTATTTTTTTGCATCATGCTCCGTCGTGTCTTTCTCATCCCGTATTCTCTAAAAAAACAGGGCGGAAAGCATTATCGCCCTCTGCCCTGTATCTCATTTTGTCGTGATGAATTCTTTTCTTCCGGTTCTTTTATTCCGGCTTTTTGTCAAAATAAGTCATGCCTTCCGGAACGATGAAGTTCACGGCGCCGGGAATCAGTTCCACGGTAAGATCATCCGTGTAGATTGCCTCACCGTCAATGTTGATAACGCTGACCTTATCCAGTTTTACATGGATCTTGTTGGCATCCACACGTGTGATCAGATCCGGAACCTCATAATAGCGCCCGTCGCCATATGCTCCGATGAGACTGGCTGCCTTCACACGGGAAATGTTTTTCGTCAGAAGGATATTCATCTGTCCGTCGGCAGGATTGGCGTCCTTAATAGGATTGAAACCGCCTCCGTAGAAGTTTCCGTTGCAGCAGGTGACCATTGCGAACTTTCCTTCTGTCTTCACATCTCCTGCCTCGATCTTCATCTCCTGACCGAGTCCCTTGATCACATTGACCACGAGACTGGTGATATAACCGGTTGCGCCGCCGATCAGCGGGATCTTGCTGTATTTATGCACATCCGTTCCGATACGGGCATCGATGCCCACGGACGCGATATCCACACACATTCTTCCGTTAACATCCATCAGATCAAGGGGAACAACTTTGCCGTTGAGCAGGTTTTCCAGCTGGAAGAAATACTGTTTGTCTTCGCCGAAGGTCTTGATAAAGTCATTGCCTGTTCCATTTGCAAACGGTGTGACCGCCGCATTTTTGAAGCCTGCCGCGCCGCAGCAGCATTCATTGAAGGTTCCGTCACCGCCGCAGGCATAGATACGCAGTTCTTCCCCGGTCTCGCAGTGTTTCCGTACTGCCTCGATGGCGTCCTGGGGAGCATTCGTGATATAGACCTCGAAAGAGTCCTCCCGGTTTTCGAATGCTTTCTTTACCTTTTCATAGATCTCAGTAGAACGGTTGGTTCCGCCTGCCACCGGGTTGATAATAAACAGATGCTTCATGTCTCTTCTTCCCTTTCTCTTTGTATTCTCACACATCAATCGCCGTTCCTCACATTGCGGCGATACATATATAAATTACATGGGATCATCCCATTATACAGCTTCCTCTTTTTATCCGCCGGCTGTCCGAAGAACCGTTCGAAGTCCGGATGGGAAGACAGCAGAAACAGATCCCAACCGCTGGTCTCCCGGTACCGCTCTCCAAAGACTTGATAGAGCTCTTCTGCCGAGGTTCGCTCCATCAGGCGCTCTCCATAGGGCGGATTGGTGATGATCAGTCCCTTGTCGCTGTTCCGTGAAAAGTCACGGACATCCGCCACCTCAAACTGTACCACATCATCCACCCCGGCGCGACGGGCATTTTCCCGCGCAATTTCAATCGCCTTGGGATCGATGTCCGTTCCCAGGATCCGGTAATCTCCATGGAACTCCAAGCTTCGTGCCAGTTCCCGTTCCTCTTCCCATACATCTGCCGGGAACTGAGGCCACTGCATTGCCTGAAAGGACCGTTCCAAACCGGGCGCCCTGTTCTTCGCGGTTAGCGCCGCTTCGATGGGGATGGTTCCGCTGCCGCAGAACGGGTCGCACACTTCTTCCCTTCCGCGGTAATGGGCCAGAGACACCATTGCCGCTGCCAGAGTCTCCTTGAGCGGTGCCGCATTGTGCGCCGGCCGGTACCCCCGTTTATGAAGACCGTCTCCGGTGGTATCCAGACACATGGAAACCTCATCTTTCATAATGGAGAACTGGATCTGATAACGTATTCCGTTTTCCGGGAACCACTCCAGATGATATCTGGTCTTCAGGTGTTCCACCACGGCCTTCTTGATGATCTTCTGGCAGTCCGAGACGGAAAACAGCGTGGAGTTGAGACTGTATCCCTTTACTGGAAACTCAGAATCCGAAGACAGGAACTGTTCCCATGGAAGCGCCTTTGTCTTCTCAAACAGCTCATCGAAGGTCGTGGCGCGGAATCGTCCCAGCTCAACCAGCACCCGTTCTCCGATCCGCAGACGGATATTGGCTCTTGCCAGTGCCGCCGCATCTCCGCGGAAATAGACCCTTCCGTTTTCGGAACGGACCTGCTCCTGTTTCATGTGTTTCAGTTCCGATGCGATGGGACCTTCCAGTCCCAGCAGGCACGGAACACAGAATTGATACTCCATAGAACCTCTTCTTTGCCGTCACCGGTCTTGCGGCGTGCGTTTCAATATATCAAGTATATATTATGCGTTATTCTTCCATTTTGCCAGTAAAAATTATTATTTTTTGAAGTTTTTCCCTGTATTCGATTCGTTGTCGGAACCGAACCGCGTGCGAATCCCGCACAAAAGGTGGAAAGTGCTTCGATTCTCGAACATTTTCCTTGACAAAGAAATCACATAATTGAGACAAACAGTATTGCTTTTTGCCAATTACAGGTGTATATTACTAAACGAAATACACAAAAAAGTAAATTTTTTATGTGTATTTTCTATAATCTTTAATTGTGAATCCGGAGGGATTTTATGCCTTTTGACCGTAATCAGTTCATAGAAGACCTGAAGGGATCCTATGAAATGTATTATGATCTGCTTCCGGAAGAGGAAAACGGCGAAATTCCACTGGCGTTTCGTGCTGATTTCCATTCCCGCGGAGAAAAATACTTTCTCATCAAGCCGGCCAAGATCTGGTCCAATGAGACCAACGAATATGTGTTCGTTTATTCCGCGCCCTGGTTTGACCGTGAAATGATCGATCGCTGTGTCCAGTTTGCACTGGATACGGCGCTCCCCCTAATCCACCCTCATGCGGAACACAATTATTCCAATGTCCATACCGTTTTTGTGGCGGATACGGTCAGCGAAGAAGTTCGCCGGCACATCCGCAAGGTCCGTTTCAGCAAAAGCTATCGGATGAACCTTCACGGGTTTACGATTCTGAAGGCCGGATGGATCGACCTGCAGTCTTCTGCTTACGGTACCAACCGGGACGGTCATGACATGAACAAATTTTTTAAGGAACTGTTTACGGACCGGCACTAGCCCGCAAACAGCAAAAAAGCAATTAAGGAGTGAAAAAGCGTGAGTGCAATACTGATTCTTGTTATTGCTGTCGTTGTCCTTGCCATCGGCTATGTATGCTACGGTGGCTGGCTGGCGAAGCAGTGGGGCGTCGATCCCAACCGGGAGACTCCGTCCCATTCCAACTATGACGGCAAGGATTATGTTCCTGCCAACCCCGCAGTTCTGATGGGACATCACTTCTCGTCCATCGCCGGCGCAGGCCCGATCAACGGACCGATCCAGGCTGCGGTGTTCGGATGGGTTCCCGTCCTTCTGTGGGTCGTCATCGGCGGCATCTTCTTTGGTGGTATGCATGACTTTGGTGCACTGTTTGCATCCATTCGTCACGGCGGAAGATCCATCGGCGAAGTCATCGGTGATACCATGGGTGTAAGATCGAAACGTCTGTTTATCGTCTTTGCCCTGGCGGTTCTGATTCTTGTCATCGCATCCTTCACCTCTGTTGTGGCAGGTACCTTTACCTCTGTCGCTCCGGAAGGCGAAGCGGCTCTTCCCGTTGTCACCAGCGGTCTGGCCAATGTTTCCGCAAACGCGGCAACTGCAATGACTTCCCTGTTGTTCATCGTACTGGCCTTCATTTTCGGATTCTTCGTATACCGTAAGAACTTCCCCATCGGCCCTGCCACCATCATCGGTGTTCTGGGCGTTATCGGAATCGTTATCCTCGGTCTGAACGTAGGTCTGAACTTCAACCGTACTTTCTGGGTTGCTTTCGTTGCAGTGTACATCACCGTGGCTTCTCTGCTTCCGGTCTGGATGCTGCTGCAGCCTCGTGACTATCTGTCTTCCTTCCTGCTTTACGGCATGATGATTCTTGCCATCGTGGGTATTTTCGGTTCCAACATGAACGTGGAACTTCCCGCCTACACCGGATGGAAGCTCGCCAACGGCAACATGCTTTTCCCGACCCTGTTCATTACCGTTGCATGCGGCGCATGCTCCGGCTTCCATTCTCTGATCGCCTCCGGTACTACCGGCAAACAGCTGAACAGTGAGCGCGATGCCAAGCCCATTGGTTATGGTGCCATGATCATTGAGTCTGCTCTGGCAGTCGTTGCACTGATCGCTGTCGGCGTTGTCAGCAAACAGGTCGACGTTTTCGGCGGTGAGACCTTCACCATGAACGCACCTCCCACCATCTTTGCCGGCGGTATTGCAACCATGGTTGCTTCCTTCGCAGGCGAGAAATCCTACAGCGTTGTCTATACTCTTCTGACGCTTGCCGTTTCTGTTTTCGCACTGACTTCTCTGGACTCCGGTACCCGTCTGGCACGGTACATGTTCAGCGAGCTGTTCATTCCCGAAGGACAGAAATATGCTGATGTCAAGGGTGTTCGCAAGTTCTTTGCCAATCCTCTTGTCGGCACTCTCTTCATGGTCATCGTCGGCTGCAGCTTCGGCTATCTGCAGCTCAGCCAGATCTGGGGCGTGTTCGGAGCTGCCAACCAGCTGCTGGCCGGTATCGCCATGCTGGCCGTAGCCACCTGGCTCGGCGAAGTGGGCAAGAACAACAAGATGTTCTACCTCCCCATGGCATTCATGCTGGTAGCTACTATCACCTCCCTGTGCCTGACCATCATTGCCAAGATCAACCTCATCGGTGCCAACGGCGCCATGTGGGGCGACTGGTTCCAGATGATCTGGTCTGCCGTTCTGGTGATTCTCGCCCTTATCCTGGTTGTATCCGCAATCAAGACTCTGTCCAAACAGAAGAAAGCCAAAGCCTGATTAACCTGTTGATCAAGTTTTACGGGGTTCCCGATCCGGGAACCCCGTTTTTCTTTTTGTTTCGTCCGTGTCGGATACCTTTCACAATTTTTTCATTTTTCTCCCTGATAATGCGGTATAATAAAGCTGTAAATGAATTTTAGGCAGAAAGCCATTTGTCCGGTGTCCCATTCAGAGAAACGTACTTCAGCGCGCCGGATACTACAGTCCCATCAGGAGGCACGAAGTTATGAGTAAAAAAGCACTGGTCGTTGAAGACGACAGCAATATTGCAGAACTGCTCCGCCTTTATCTCGGCAAGGACGGGTTTGAAGTCTCCATTGCGCAGGACGGCGGAAAGGCAGTCGGGATGTTCGAATCTCTTCAGCCGGACATTGTCCTGCTGGATATCATGCTTCCCATCATGGATGGATGGCAGGTTTGCTCCGAGATCCGCAAAACATCCAAGGTTCCCATCATCATGCTCACTGCAAAGGGCGAGACGATGGACAAGATCAACGGGCTTGAAATGGGTGCCGATGACTACATCACAAAACCTTTTGAAGTGAAGGAACTGATTGCCCGTGTCCATGCGGTCATGCGTCGTTCCAATGACGAGGAAACATCCAAAGAGCACAAGCTGGAGTTTGACAAACTGGTCATCAACCTGGATTCCTACGAGCTTATCGTGGATGGCAACAAGATCGACACACCGCCGAAAGAGATGGAGCTTCTCTATCATCTGGCAAGCATGCCCAACCGTGTTTTTACCAGAAATCAGCTTCTGGACGAAGTCTGGGGATTTGATTATTTTGGTGATTCCCGCACGGTGGACGTTCATATCAAACGCCTCCGCGAGAAGCTGGAAGGTGTTTCGGACAAATGGTCTCTGAAGACTGTTTGGGGTGTCGGCTACAAATTTGACGTTGAGGACTGAACACGTTGAAACGGAATACCATCTATTTTAAGAGCTTTCTGGCCACCGCAGCCTTGGTCATCGTATCCTTTCTCATGCTGGGGGTGGCCTTTTTTATTCTGGGGCGGTCTTTTATCATCAATGATTACCGCAACCGGATGGATGCAAATGCAGATGAGGTTGTACATACCGCGTCTGCCATGTATCAGACCGACGGTCTGAACAACTGGGAGCTGCGTTTCGTCATCAGCTCTATGGCGGCAAGCTCCGGCAACCACATCTTTATCACCAATTCCGACGGCACTGTCATTCTCTGCTCAGACAAGGAACTGGTATGCGAGCACATCGGCAAGGAGATCTCTCCCATGACTCTGGCGCTCATCGACCGTGCCGGAGACATGGATCAGATCACGACGCTGGACGGGTTCTACCCCGGTACCCGGTTTGTGGTGGGAAAACCCATTCTTTCTGATGATACCACCATCGGATATGTTTTCCTTTCCAGCAACACGACGTCCATAATGGGAGCTTATCGCGCCTTCATCGGCGTCATGCTGGCCGTAATGGCGGCCGTGATTCTGTTCGCGCTACTCCTGTCTTTATTCTTTTCCAAAAAACTCTCCGAACCGCTGGAGGACATGGTCACGGCAACGCGCCGTTTCTCTCACGGTGATTTTTCCACCCGCATCGATTATCAGGGGAACCAGTCGGACGAGATTACCGTACTGGTGGATTCCTTTAACGAGATGGCAGAGTCTCTTGAGAAAACGGAGATCCGGCGTCAGGAGTTCATCTCCAACATCTCCCATGAGCTGCGCACTCCCATGACCACCATCACAGGATTTGCGGAAGGGATTCTGGACGGAACTATCCCACAGGAAGAACAGAACAAGTATCTGACCTCCATCGTGGATGAGACCCGGAGGCTGACCCGTCTCGTGCGGAACATGCTGGATACCTCGCAGGTGCAGGCGAAAGTCACCGACAAGACCCGTCGGAAAGACTTTGACCTCACAGAGCTGATCCTGCAGAATCTGCTGAGTTTTGAGATGCGCATGGAAGAGCGGCATCTGGATATCAACCTGCAGCTTCCGGAAGATCATATCTTCGTCCATGCCGATCCCGATGCCATCACTCAGGTCATATACAATCTGGTGGATAATGCCATCAAGTTTTCCTTTGAAAATACGGTCCTTGCAGTCCTGCTGTATAAGAAGGAAGACAAAGCGTATGTCAGCATAAAGGACCGGGGCGAGACGATCCCACCGGATGATCTTCCGTATATTTTCGACCGTTTTCACAAGTCCGACCGATCCCGCAGTCTGGACAAGGACGGTGTTGGTCTGGGACTGTATCTGGTAAAAACGATCATCGAAGGCCATGACGAAGATATTGCCGTAACCAGCAGAGACGGTGTGACAGAATTTGTTTTCACGCTGCCCCTGGCGGAAGCACAATAACTACAGATGAAGGTGATTCCATGATGAATGAACCGAACAATGAAAGAGGCTGGTATGCCGCCGCTGTGGAGCCCCAGCCGGTGCGAAAGAAAAAAAAGCGCTGGATCTTTCCGCTGGTGCTTCTGGGTGTTCTTCTGTGTATCGCCCTTCTCGCCGGCCTTGCCTTCCGAACCTCGTCCGATTACGGGATCAGCGACGGAGACGATTATGCCGGTGAGGATTATCCTGGCAACTGGCATGATTATTTCGATCAGTTTTTTAACAGCAATTCCATAGATTCCGGCACGGCCAGCGTCGACATCAAGAGTACAGACTATACCGGAGACTTTCACATGACTCTGGATTCTGCATCGGCGGCCGCAGTCCCCCTTACGGAGCTCTATCAAAAATGTATTCCATCCGTTGTATCCATAGAGGGAACTGCCTCCGGAAAACAGAACATCTATTTCGGAACCGGCATCGTCCTGTCCTCCGATGGACTGATCGTAACCAACACCCATATTATTAAAGACTGTGACAAGGCCACTGTCACCACTCAGGACGGCACGGAATACTCCGCAGCTCTCATCGGTGCTGACAGCATCAGTGATATCTCAGTACTGAAGATTGAGGCAGACGGTCTTACTCCTGCCTCTTTTGCCGATTCCAGCCAGCTTCAGGTCGGTTCTGACTGCGTTGCCATCGGCAATCCCGTCAGCAGAAAGCTGACCGGGACCATGACCAACGGGATCATATCCGCCATTGACCGCAACATTACCAGCAATGGCCATTCCATGACGCTGATTCAGACCAACGCGGCAATCAATGAAGGAAACTCCGGCGGCCCTCTGCTTGATATGTCCGGACGGGTCATCGGTATTACCAACATGAAGGCCATGTCCTCGGTTTCCACAGTGGAAGGTATCGGGTTCGCCATTCCATCCGCGATCGTTTCTGAAGTCGTAACTCAGCTTCTGGAGAACGGTCAGGTCACAGGACGGCCGTCTATCGGAATCATCGTCTCACCGGTAGGAGAGGAACTGTCCAGTCAGTATGACATTCCACAGGGCCTGTACATTTCCGCGGTGAACAAAGGATCCGACGCGGAAAAACAGGGCGTAAAAGCCGGGGATATCCTCACGGCAGTGAACGGCACACCCATCACAACAAACGAAGAAGTGACCGCCATCAAAAACACGATGCAGGCGGGAGACTCCATCCATCTCACTGTCTGGAGAGACGGAACCACGCTGGAATTTGATGTCACTTTGACAGAAGCCTCCAGTCTGAACTGAGTATAATGAAGACCCCATCCCGACCGGGATGGGGTCTTTTCGATGTTAGTCGATTTGAACGCATTTTACGGATATGCTATACTTGCCACATGAGAAACTTAGAATTATCTAAAACACTTGCGCTGCTTCTCTGTCTGGCCATGCTCTTTTCTCTATGTGCATGCGGCTCCAGAGAAGAGGCTTCCAGCACTGACGACTCATCCGAAGCCCACAAACAGTTCTTTGCCATGGACACCATAATGACAGTCACCGCCTACGGAAAGGGAGGCGATGAGGGAATCGCACAGGTCGTGGAAGAGATCACTGAGATGGACAACACTCTGGATCCTGCAGTGCGGAACAGCGAAGCCTTCAAGATCAACAACGCCCACGGGAACCCCACCCAGGTCTCGGAGGGGATCCTCACGATGCTGAAAAAGGCAAAGGAGCTCTATGATGACACCGATGGCGCTCTGGATCTCAGCACCTACCCGCTGTCACAGCTCTGGGGCTTCATCGATCTGGATGTGGAGAATCATGAAGAAGGCAATGTGCCCACGGAGGAACAGATTCAGGAAAAACGGAATCTCCTCGGGTTTGATTCTTTGACCATTGAAGACCAGTCCGTGTCCATTCCCAGCGGAACCGAAATCAGTTTCGGAGCTGTGGCAAAAGGCTACGCTTCCGATACTGCAGTGGAAACCCTGCGCAGCAAAGGGATTAAAAGTGCCATTGTTTCTCTGGGCGGGAATGTCCAGACTCTCGGTGAAACGAAGCCGGACGGTTCTTTCTGGAATGTTGCCGTTCAGGATCCCAACGATCCTTCCGGATATCTGGGATTGCTGGAGGCCGGCGAGACGGCCATTATCACTTCCGGCAGCTATGAGCGCTATTTTGAAAAAGACGGCGTGCGGTATCATCATATTCTGGATCCAAAGACCGGAAAGCCTGCGGACAGTGGTCTGGTCTCCGTCACCATCGTGTGCAGCAGCGGTCTGACCGCAGATGCCCTGTCCACTGCCATGTTCGTTCTGGGCCCGGAAAAAGCCTCCGACTACTGGAGGGCGCACGCCGATGAATTCCAGATGATCATGGTAACGACAGACAACCAGGTCCTCTACACTTCTGGTCTGAGCGGCAAATTTACCATGATGGCAAAAAACTACACTTCTTCCGTGATCTCCTGATTTCAACACACAAGAAGAACAGCCTGCAGATTCCTGCAGGCTGTTCTCTTATTTTTCTCTAGCGGAACCGTAATCCTGTTTTTTCAGATCAAAGCCATCCGGTACGGACTTCTCACTGATGATCTGCAGTGACAGGCGGTTCGGCAGACAGGTCACCGGCACGATGTCCCCTTCCCGTATCGTCCCCTGATGGATACAGATCTTGTCGGGACAGTTTGCCTTCTCCATATGGACACCATCCTTTTCGATCATGAAGGTGTTCTCTCCTCCCGTATCTTCATTGCGGATGGTATAGGTTCC
>CADCMP010000009.1 GCA_902802565.1 Oscillospiraceae bacterium | reverse complement strand
GAACTGATCGCTCATGATATCTCCCATCATGGAAGCATCATAATCGGGATCCAGCATACGGATCTCTTCGATGGTACGGAATCCGGCGCGGCAGTGGTTGTAATACCAGCTGTCCTTATTTCCAAAGTTGATGCCCAGTCTCTGAGCCACGATTCCGGAATAGCTGTTGGGGACCATGACATGCATGCCCAGCGGACGTTTCACGTACTCCAGCTGTCCGTCAGCGGTGGGAGTCAGCTGGCCGTTTCCCCAGCTTGTATCGCCGGTCTGGATCAGTCCGTAGCCGGTGGAGACACTGTCGCCCATGGTAGTGATGCCATGTGCATTCGATCCCTCAGCGGAAGCGAAGGACATGGGGAGCATCAGTGCGGCCGCCAGTGCAACGCACAATACCAGACTCAAAAGCTTTTTCATGTTTCTCATTGCTTTCTCCTTCTAGTTTACTCTTGCCTTCTTGTCCTAGAACAAGATAGTTTATCAAATTAACTATACACATCCGACGCTCAAGATTCAATTCCTATCTGTAACTTTTCGCCCTTTTAAACAATAATTTTGTAATAATTTTGAAACAATTTAGGGTTGACATCACGCACTTTCGGCAGGATGGACAAAAGCATTTACATAATGCCAGAACTATAAAATTATGGAAAATCAGAATTCACATGAATTGGAAAAAAAGTTCGTCTTTTTGCCCTGTATGGGTAAAAAAGTGGAAAATAAACGCACGGAAAAGACGAAATCACCTTTCCGTGCGTTTCTTATATTTTCTTAAAGCAGACGGGAGATCTCCTCCTCGGAGCAGATATCGATCCCGTGTTCCAGAAGCAGCTGCGCCGTAACACCGCTCCCCTGGATCACTGTTCCCGTAAAGGACCCGTCATAGATCCGGTCCCGACCGCAGGACGGGCTCCTGGATTTCAGCAGCGCCTTTCCGATCTTCTGATCCCGGGCGATGCCGAGGACCTTTCCGGCGCCGGCAGCGAATTCTGACGTCACATCCCGTCCGTCCCGGGTGATGACCTGTTCTCCCCGACGCTCAGCCGGAGTCCGGGGCGTCGGCAGACCGCCCAGCTGTTCCGGGCACACCGGCACGAGTTCATAGTGCGTCCTCAGTTTCCGGAGCTGTTCTTCCGGCAGGGCATTGTTGCCTCCGCTGTACTTGCAGTTCTCCCCGGTGAGACACGCGCTGATCAGCAGCTTCTCCTTCATCCTTCGATGGAGGCCAGTGCTTCCTCATAATACTTCTTCGTTCCCTCGTCAAAGCAGACCATGCGTACTTTCTCGATCTCCGGATGATCCTTCAGATAATCCGAGATGGTGCGGATCGCGATGACGGATGCCTGTTCCAGCGGGAAATGATAGACACCGGTGGAGATGGACGGAAAGTCCACGGTCCGGCAGCCGTTTTCCGAGGCGAGTTCCAGGCAGGACTGGTAACAGCTCTTCAGCAGTTCCGGTTCTCCCTTGCTTCCGCCATGCCACACCGGACCCGGGGTGTGGATCACGTGCTTTGCCATCAGGTCATAGCCCTTGGTGATCTTTGCTTTTCCCGTCTCGCAGCCATGAAGCGTCCGGCATTCCTTCAGCAGGTCCGGACCGGCTGCACGGTGGATCGCGCCGTCCACTCCGCCGCCGCCCAGAAGGGACGTGTTGGCGGCATTGACGATGGCATCCACTTTGGAGCGGGTGATATCCCCTTTGATGATTTCAATACGATCGGACATTTGTTGTGCCTCCTATCATTTTGTCTCGTGATGTTCTATTGGAAACCCGCCCGGAGGACCGGGCGGGAATAGTTCACTTGCAGGTGACGATGACTTTTTCGTCGTCGGCGGATACCGACACGCGGGTGATGGTCTCTCCGCGGCGCTCCACGATCTCGGAAGCGATGGCGTCCTCCACGTCCTTCTGGATGGTACGGCGCAGGTTGCGGGCACCGTACACTTCGGAGTAGCTCTTCTTCACCAGATAATCCACCAGTTTGTCGTCCCACTCGAAGCTGCGGTCGTGCTCTTCCATGACAGTGCGCACTTCTTCCAGCATCAGTACCGCAATGTTGCGGAAATTCTCTTCCGTCAGCCGGTTGAAGTAAACGATCTCGTCCACGCGGTTGAGAAATTCCGGACGCAGGAAGTCCTGAAGGGCCTTCATGGTGCGGTCCTTGTCCTTGTCTTCGCTGCTTCCGCCGAATCCCACAGTACCCACATTGGTGTTGCTTCCGGCATTGGTGGTCATGACGATGATGGTGTTTTCGAAATTCACCGTACGTCCCTGTGCATCGGTGATGCGGCCGTCGTCCAGGATCTGAAGCAGGATGTTCATCACATCGGGATGTGCTTTCTCGATCTCATCAAAGAGGACCACGGAATAGGGTTTCCGGCGGATCTTTTCCGTCAGCTGACCGGCTTCATCGTATCCCACATATCCCGGAGGGGAGCCGATGATGCGGGAAACGGAGAACTTCTCCATAAATTCCGACATATCCAGACGGATCAGGGATTCGGGAGAATTGAACATGTCCTCCGCCAGACGTTTGACCAGTTCGGTCTTGCCCACGCCGGTGCTTCCCACGAAGATGAAGCTTACCGGTTTCCGTTTGGAAGCCAGACCGATGCGGTTGCGGCGGATGGCGGAAACGATGGATTCGATGGCCGGATCCTGACCCACGATATGCTCTCTCAGACGGTCGCCCAGTGCGGCCAGCCGTTCCAGCTCATCGGCCTTGATGGTGGAGGCGGGGATCTTCGTCCACAGCTCGATAATGCGGGCGATGTTGTCCATGGTAAGTTTCGGTCTTCCCTTGGCCTTCAGCTGATCCAGTTCCTCATTGAGCCGGATGGTATCGCTGCGGATCTCCGCCAGACGCTCATAATGCTCCTGCTCGGTATCCTGCATCAGCAGGTCCTGTTCCAGGGCGAGATCGGCGATCTCCTTTTCCACCTGTTCCCGGCGGGCAAGTTCCTTGTTTTTCAGATTGACATCCGAACAGGCTTCGTCAATGAGATCGATGGCCTTGTCCGGCAGGAAACGGTCCGTGATGTACCGTTCCGACATGATGACCGCCGCGCGGCACATCTCCTTGGGGATCTCCACTTCGTGGAAATCCTCATAATAGTGGGCAATGCCCTCCATGATTTTGATGCTGTCATCGATGGAAGGTTCATTGACCGTAACGGGCTGGAAGCGGCGCTCCAGTGCGGTGTCCTTCTCGATGTGTTTCCGGTACTCCGTAAAGGTGGTGGCACCGATGACCTGGATCTCCCCGCGGGAGAGGGCCGGTTTCAGGATGTTGGCGGCATTCATGCTGCCCTCCGCGTCTCCGGCGCCCACCAGGTTATGGACCTCATCGATCATGAGGATGATGTTCCCCTGTTTCCGGATTTCCTCGATGAGACCTTTCATACGGCTCTCAAACTGGCCGCGGAACTGTGTTCCTGCCACAAGAGACGTAAGATCCAGCAGATAGACTTCCTTGTCCTGCAGCTTGAAGGGAACATTTCCCGAAACGATGCGCTGGGACAGTCCTTCGGCGATGGCGGTCTTTCCGACGCCGGGCTCGCCGATGAGACAGGGGTTGTTCTTCTGACGTCGGTTCAGGATCTGGATCACCCGCTCCAGTTCCTCCTCACGGCCGATCATCCGGTCCAGTTTGCCCTCCCGGGCGCGCTGATTGAGATTGATGCAGTAGTTATCCAGGAACTTCCGCTTTCCCCTGCCGTTGCGGGAGGATTCCCTCCGCTCGGAGGAGTCGCTGTTTTCCTGGGAACCGCTCCGGTCGGTCTTGTCTTCCCGTCCGCCTCTCTCACCGAACAGATGATTCAGGAACGGGAACGTCGCCGTCTTCCCCTCGTCGTTGTCTCCGTCGGGATCATCACCGGCGGACGCGAGATCCGCCAGATTCTCCATGCCGGAGAAGGCATTCATCATATCTCCCGACAATGCGTCCAGGTCATCGTCCGTCAGACCCATCTTCTCGATGACGTCATCCACCGGTTTGATATGCATCTTCCGTGCACAGCGCAGGCAGAGTCCCTCCTGCTTCTGTACACCGTTTTCGATTTTCGTAATGAAGATCACAGCAACGTTCTTGCCGCACTGTGTGCACATGGTTGGATTCATATAATAACTATGCTCCTGTCGTCTATGGTTGCCTGCAGATCACTTGCTGCAGTGTTCCGATTCCAATTATAAAAGCCAGTCCGTGAGGAAGGTCAGTTTCAGGAATACCCGGCCCAGATAGGTCTCGGCCAGGGTCTCCTTACCCAAGAAGCCTCCGAAGAAACTGAGGAACCAGCAGATGAGGGTGGCGATCAGCACCGCCAGCACGATGCCCATGATGACGCCTCCGACTTTTTCCGCCTTTTCCCCGTTGGGCAGATGGAAACTCAGATTCACGAGATTTACGAAAGCCGTGAACAGAATGAGGATGAGGACCGCGGCCAGTGCCGTTCCCAGCACGTAGAGCAGTTTCTCCGAAAGGGTCTGCACCGCGGCGTTTTCCAGCTTCATGTCCTTGGTATCCACCAGCTGGGCGGCCTCTTCGGCGATCTTTTCCGCTCTGCCCTCATGAATGCCCATCTCCATGTAGAGCGCCTTGCAGTATTTCTGTTTCATCTCCGGCTGCTGCTTGATCAGTTCATTCATGTTCACGACGGAATTGCCGTAGCCGATATCCGCCAGAGTCTGTTCCTCCACCGTATCCGCAAGGCCTGCCACGAAGGGCTCAAAGGCCGGCATCAGAGTGCCGGAATAGGTGGCCGACAGGATGCTGCCGGCAAAGATGGCGAGGCAGGTGGCAAACAGCGCGATGATCACATTCACCAGTCCCCGCTTATATCCGTTGTACACGCCCCAGATCAGAACCAGGAGCAGGACAATATCAATGGCTATTTTCACGGTTTTCTATCCCCCTCAGAAATTCCGGATCAGCGCTGTATTCTGCGTGATCAGGAACACATCCGAATTGTAACGCACCACCAGGTCGATGACACCGGCTTCACTGTCGGCATTGCCGCCCTTGGACAGCGTCTTGGTATATTTATGCACTCCGTCTCCGCAAAGCAGTCCCACGGAACCGCGATAGGCATCCAGTGCCTGAAGCCCGGTGGTGACGGCGACCTGTCCCAGAATGGTACAGTCCGGTCCCACACTGATGAGCGTTCCGTTCTTTCCGGAGATATAGTCACAGAGCATGATGGCGGCAAATCCGTCTCCGTAGTCAAAGGCCGTCACGACCTTGTCCCCGAACTCCAGACTGCCGACGGGCCGGCCGTCCCGGCCGATCACGGTGCACTTCTCCCGCTCCAGCAGGAAGATCCGGTTGTTTTCCAGCCAGCGGAGATCCGTGACCACGGTCTCCTCCGCCTCATACTGGGCCACTTCGTCCGGACTGTCCAGACGCATGATATGCACCGAACCGCCCTTGTTGCCCACGCAGAGCGTAGCCAGATAACGGTTGTCCGGAGACACCTGTGCGGTGAGCAGATATGCCTCTCCGGAATACCAACGGTACACTTCCTGTCCCTGCGTGTTGTATACGGTCACCTGCCCGTGGTATCCGTTGGATTCGGTACATACGGCCAGATATCCGTCACTGTTCATTGTCGCGGTGAGGATATTATTCTTCAGTTTCAGAACATGGCTGGTTCCGTGCAAGTCCCCGAGGATCAGGTTCGTGTTCCCGATATCGAAGGCGGCGGCACTGGTAGTGGATGCCGTCACAGCCGGTTTCTTCATGGCCACGACTTCCTTCATGGCAAGCCGTCCGCCGGAGTCCAGGATCTCCATTCCGTTGTTGGAGACGATGGCCAGTCCGTTTCCTACCGCATCCGCCTCGATCTGGGCGGCGCTGGAATAGGTAAAGGGCTTGCGGTTGCTTCTGGAGCGGTGTCCGGAGGACAGGGCCACGCCGATGCTGTTCCGGTTTAATACGATGATCAGAGCCGCAACGATCACGAGAAGCAGGGCAGCCAGAAGAAGCATCATACGAGGCTTCATACGAACATGATTCGATTGTGCTTCATGCTCACTCATAGGTCTGCTCCCTTCCTTTTCCATCCCGGGATCCGTTGAGATTCGTAGTTTTATTCTATCACAGGTTGCAAGGGCGCACCATCGGGCGTCCCGTCCCGCATCATCATTTCTCCCACGATCCCGTCATACCAGAGGCGGTTCATATACAGCCCCTGAGGCGGCATGGTGGGTCCCGTCAGTCTCCGGTCTCCCAGTTCCAGCAGTTCCGGGATCTCCTCCGGCTCCAGTTTGCCGTAGGATGCGTACACCAGCGTCCCGACGATGGCCCGGCACATGTTGTACAGAAAGCCGTCGGCGCAGATGGCCACCGTGATGAGATCGTCCTGTTTCGACACCTCACACCAGTGTACGGTGCGCACCGTGGTCTTTGTTTCCGTTCCCACGGAACGTACGGCCTTGAAATCATGGGTCCCCACAAAGGCTTCCGCGGCCTTTTTCATTCGTTCCAGATCCAGTCTCTGGGGATAGAAACAGACCCGGTTTTCCAGAAACGGATCCCGGATATTGGTATTGTGGATCCGATAGATGTATTCTTTCTTGATGCACGATCCGATGGCATTGAATTCCTCCGGCGCCTCCACAGCATCCAGCACGGCGATATCCATGGGAAGCCGGGAATTGATGGCCAGCGGGATCCGCTCCACGGGAATGGTACTGTCGGTACGGAAATTGGCGCAGTACCGGTTGGCATGCACGCCGGCATCGGTACGGCCGCAGCCGATCACGTGAGCCTTTCCGCAGGTGGCTGCCACCGCCTGCTCCATGGTCTCACACACCGAGATCTCGTTTTTCTGTACCTGCCACCCGTGATAACGGGAGCCGTCGTATCGTAATTTCAGAGCGATATTTCTCATAGTTTCTTACAGTCCGTAATGACGCAGCACCACCATGGCCGCCACAAACAGGATGCCCAGGAGGTAAGCCACCGCATCCCTTGCGGCATACTTCAGCTGTTTCATCCGGGTCCTTCCCTCACCGCCGTGATAGCAGCGGCTCTCCATGGCGATGGCAAGCTCATCGGCACGGCGGAACGCCGAGACGAACAGCGGCACCAGAATGGGGATCAGTGCCTTGGCGCGCTGCAGGAGGTTTCCGGTCTCGAAATCCGCTCCTCTGGCCTTCTGCGCCGACATGATCTTGTCCGTCTCCTCCGTCAGCGTCGGAATGAAGCGCAGTGCCATGGACATCATCATGGACATCTCATGCACCGGGAAACGGAGCTTCTTCAGCGGGTTCATGGCCTTTTCCAGACCATCGGTCAGAGCGATGGGGCTCGTGGTATAGGTCAGAAGGAAGGTTCCGGAAATGAGCATCAGGATGCGCATCACCAGCAGGAACGCCTTCTTCAGGCCCTCCCAGGTCATGGGAACACCTTCGATGATCTGCGTGCCGGGGGTATAGAACAGATTCAGTACCGCCGTGAGCACGATGATGATGATCAGGGGCTTCAAGCCCTTCATCAGGGTCTTCGGTTTGATATGGGATACCGCCATGCAGGCGATGGTCACCAGGAACACCAGGCCGTAGGAGATCCAGTTCTTCGCCATGAACAGCCCGACGATGTACAGGACCACCAGTGCCAGTTTCGTTCTGGGATCCAGACGGTGGGCAACGGTATCTCCGGGGAAATACTGACCTAAGGTGATATCTCTCAGCATACCGGTCCCCCCTTCCATCGGGTAATGGCCGATACCAGCTGATCCGTCGTATAGATGGCAGAACCAAGATCCACGCCCTTTTCTCTCAGAGCCATGGCAATGGAGGTGGGTTCCGGCACGGAAAGTCCCACTTCCGTCAGTTCATCCGGATGGGAGAACACTTCCTCGGGGGTACCCTCCATGAGGATGCTGCCCTTGGAAAACACCACCAGACGGTCGGCGATACGGGCCACATCATCCATGCTGTGACTGACCAGGATGACCGTGGAACCGGATTTCTCCCGGTACTCGCAGATGTTCTGCAGGATCTGCTGGCACCCTCCGGGATCCAGGCCGGCGGTGGGCTCGTCCAGGATCAGGACCGAGGGACGCATGGCGATGACGCCGGCAATGGCGACACGCCGCTTCTGTCCGCCGGACAGCTCCAGCGGGGATTTCTCAAACAGTTCCTCCTCCACGCGTACGAAGGCTGCCGCCTCCCGCACCCGCTCATCGATCTCCTCCTCGGAGAGCTTCATGTTGGACGGGCCGAAGGCGATGTCCTTGTAGACGGTTTCCTCGAACAGCTGGTACTCGGGATACTGGAACACCAGTCCCACCCGGAACCGGACGTCGTGGGTGAACTGCTTGGATTCGTAGATATCTCTGCCATCCAGTGTGATGGTCCCCGATGTGGGTTTCAGCAGTCCGTTGAGATGCTGGATGAAGGTGGATTTCCCCGATCCGGTATGACCGATGATCCCCACCATCTCCCCTTCGGGAATGGTCAGGCTGATGTTATGGATAGCAGTTTTTTCAAACGGAGTTCCCTCACTGTAGACATGGGAGAGATCCTCCACTTTGATGATGGACATAATCGAAGATCCTTTATGCGTTAAGATTCGCGGCAATGGCCGCAGCACACTGTTCCACAGTCAGTGCTTCCAGCGGGAAGTCATATCCCTGCTGATTGAGGGTATTGAGCACCTGTGTCGTCGCCGGTACGGTCAGCCCCTCGCTCTCCATGAGAGAGACCTGGGAAAAGACCTTCGCCGGAGTATCGTCGGCGATGATCCGTCCGCCGGACATGACCACAAGACGGTCCGCGTCCACGCACTCGTTCATGTGATGGGTGATGAGTACCACGGTGATCCCCTTCTCACGGCACAGCCGGGAAACGGTGGAAACGACTTCCCTCCGGCCCTTGGGATCCAGCATTGCCGTAGGTTCGTCCAGCACGATGACTTCCGGCTCCATGGCGATGACGCCGGCAATGGCGACACGCTGCTTCTGTCCGCCGGAGAGGAGATGGGGCGCATGCATGCGGTATTCGTACATTCCCACCTGCTTCAGGGCACTGTCCACCCGCTGGCGGATCTCCTCGCTGGGAACTCCCAGATTTTCCGGAGCAAAGGCCACGTCATCTTCCACCACATTGGCGACGATCTGGTTGTCCGGATTCTGAAACACCATTCCCACCGTCTGGCGGATGGCCAGAAGCTTTTCATCATCGGAAGTATCCATACCGTTGATCCACACCTTCCCCTCCGTGGGAGTGAGGATGCCGTTGAAATGCTTGGCAAGAGTGGATTTGCCCGATCCGTTGTGCCCGAGGATGGCCACGAAGCTACCTTTCTCGATGGAAAGATCCACGCCCTTCAGGGAATCCTCTTCCTCATCCGGGTAACGGTGATGCAGATTTTCAGTTTGAATGATCACACTCATAAATCATTGACTCCTTCAGTCGCGGTGCTGCCAGCGGCAGCTGCACCCGCAGGGCAGGACCAGACCGGATTCCGTCACCGGAAGGCCCAGTTCCTGGCTGTCGGAAACACCGGAACCGAATCGTTTGGTAAAGATGCTCTCCGACATATAGGTCAGTACCGACGGGCTGAGGCCCGTGGTATAGGTGTTGATTAAAACGAACAGCGGATCGTCCGACAGGACATTGGCCGTCAGGCACACGAAATCCCACAGATCGTTTTCCAGTTTCCACACTTCTCCTCCCGGCCCGCGGCCGTAGGAAGGCGGATCCATGATGATGGCATCGTAATGATGACCGCGGCGGATCTCCCGTTCCACAAACTTGGCACAGTCGTCCACGATCCAGCGCACCGGCCGGTCGATGACACCGGAGACCTGCGCGTTCTGTTTGGCCCAGGCCACCATGCCCTTGGCGGCATCCACATGGCACACGGACGCGCCGGCTTTCAGACAGGCCACCGTGGCGGCGCCGGTATAGGCGAACAGATTCAGCACCGAGATCTCCCGGTCTGCGTTCCGGATCTGTTCCATGGCCCAATCCCAGTTGGTGGCCTGTTCCGGAAACAGTCCCATATGCTTGAAGTTCATGGGCTTGACCTGGAAGGTCAGATCCTTGTATCCGATGGTCCAGTCCGAGGGAAGGTTTCCCCGGTCCCATTTTCCGCCGCCGGTACTGGAGCGTTTGTAATGACCGCCCTGCCGATTCCACTCGCTGCGGTTTCTGGGGGTCTGCCAGATGGCCTGAGGATCCGGGCGGACCACGGTATAGCTGCCCCATCGCTCCAGCTTTTCGCCGCCGGAACAGTCGATGAGCTCAAAGTCCTGCCACTGATCGGAAATCCACATAATCGGTCTTGCTCCTTTTCCCGTCATCTATCTAATAAATTCTCTGTAATATAAATAAACAGAATCATAGTATTTTACCATTTTACAGAAGTATGGTCAATGAACGCACCGGCTTTTCCCTCCCCCGCGGCCGGGGATTCGTATCTTTTTCCAAAAAGGCTCCCCCATTTTCCCGTTCCTTCGTCGCTTTCCCGCCCGCCGGAAGAAATCTTAACAAAAAATATACCTTTTCTCCCTTGCATCCGCGTGCTCTTAAACTTATAATTCCTACAAGAGCAGGAAATCATTTCCTCTCCTGTCCATATGTGAATCCCAAAGACGGCATTCTGCCGGATCGTCACCCGATCCGGTGCAGGAACCGTTTTTTTGAATCTTACGAAGGAGTGAAGATTTATGAAAAGAAAGCATAAAGGAAGAGCGGATATCTGGATCCGCGTCATTGCTCTCATCGCCACGCTGGCAACCATCGGCGCCGTGGCCTATGTCCAGTTCTCCGGCACCGACAGCAAGCTGGAAGAAGCGGTCACCAATCTGGAATCCGGCATCACCACTCCGTCGGACAGCGGCACGGAACCGGCTCCCTCCGACGATGCGGAAGAGGCAAGCAGTTCCTACAGCGGATTCTTCCCCATCATCGACGAATCCAATCCCGTGGACAAATCCTACTTTGAAGACGCCGTCTTCATCGGCGACTCTCTTCTGAACGGTCTGAAGCTCAACACCGAGATCGGCACCGTTGCCGACTGGCTGGTGAACGACGACATGACCGTGGGAAGCGCAAAGCGCATCTCCATCTCCACTCCCAGCGGATCCACCACTCTGATGGATGCCCTGGCCGCGAAGAAATATGCCAAGGTCTATGTCATGATGGGCATCAACGACCTCACCGCTCCCGCCAAGGACTGGGCTGCCCAGTACGAAGAACTGCTGGCGGATATCGCAAAGGCTCAGCCCGACGCCATCATGTACGTCATGGCCGTCATGCCTGCCAGCGAACAGGCCGTCGCACGGAGAGAATCCCTGGGTGTTCAGAACATCGTCGCACACAACCAGGCACTGTTCAAAGTCCTGTGGGCCAACGGTTACTATTACCTGGATACATGGGGACAGTTTGCCGATCTCCACGGCTATCTGGCATCTGAAGACAACACCGACGGCATCCATCTGACGGCGGCCAAGTATAAGGAGATGTATGATTACATCTGCGGCCGTACCATCGAAGCCTGAGAATAACATTTGGAAAGAAGGACCCATCGAATGAAATACAGCAGCCGACTTCTCAGCCTGACGCTTTCACTGCTTCTGGTATTCCTGCTCTGTGCATGCGGAAATTCCGGCACGGCAGATTCCGGGGAGGCCGTGGACGTTCATGAGCTGGCGGCAGATATCGTAGCCACCGGTGTGTTTACCGATGTGCAGACAGAAAACACCAACGGTCAGGCACTGTCGGTATACGGGCTGGAAGAAGACACCGTGTCCGATTACAGCGTCTACTTCTCCTCCATGGCCACTCCCGAGGAGGTTGCCATCTTCCGGGTCAGCTCTCCGGAGCAGGCCAGCGCCGTGACGGAGGCCTGCAAGGCACGTCAGTCCTCTCAGGTGCAGAGCTATGAAAGCTATGCCCCGGATCAGGTGGAGAAACTCAGCAACGCGATGATCGGCACCTCCGGTGATCTGGTGTATTACATCGTTTCCAAAAACAACGATACGGTCAAAAAAGTGCTGCAGGATTACGGTCTGCAGTAAGAACCTGACGCAATTTCGGAGACCGGCCATCCGAGCCGGTCTCCGTTTCAGTTAAGAATCTTTCAGAAGGAGCAAAACGTATATGGCAGAGCGCAAATACAATTACTCCATCGATTTCATAAAATTCATCGCCATCTTCCTCGTGGTGATCAACCACTGCATCAACAGCATGTATCCCATCGGCATGGGAGAGATGGGTGACTGGGGAACGTTCTCCACCCTGTTCGGATACACACTGGCCACCATCGGAAGAGCCGGTGTTCCCCTGTTTATTTTCTGCTCCGGTTATCTTTTGCTTCACCGGGACTACAGCTCAAGGGAACTTCGTGTCCGGTTCTGGAAGCACAACCTGCTCACCATCGTTCTCTGCTGGGAGATCTGGATCGTGATCTATAACCTCTTTCTCCTGTTCTACGATCCCGCCGAAGTAAAAGGCGTCGGCGATGTGATCCTTCAGATGCTCTTTCTGCGGCATGTTCCCATGTCTCATTCCTGGTACATGCCCATGATCATCGGGATCTACATCTTCCTTCCCTTTGTGGCGATGATCGTTCAGAAAGTCTCCGACCGGGAGATGATGTGGATCATGCTGTTCGTATACGCCATGTGCTGCATCGTTCCCAGCATCAATCAGTTCCTGCTGGCTGCCGATCCCGATGCCGAGATCATCTGGAACCAGCTGGTGATGGACTTCTCCGGGACCTACTACGGTCTGTATCTGATCCTCGGACACTATCTGTACAAGGGTCTTCGCTGGAAGGTCTCCAACGGCATCAAGATCGCGGTGTTCCTGGCGCTTCTGGTCTTTTCCATCTACGCGCAGGTGGGGATCTGCCACGACACCTTCTACCTGTGGTGTGACTTCTTCACCATGCCTCCCATGTGCGTGATCTTCTTTGATCTGCTGCAGCAGGCATCGGAGGGAAAATACAATTCTCTTGTCAAGAAGACGGCTCAGTATTCCTTCGGCATCTTCCTGATCCACAACATCTTTCTGATGCTGTGCGTGCGGTATCTGGATCTGGCCGCCGTGCTGAAAAAGCCTCTGGCCGTCCTCATCTACTTTGTCATCGTCATGATCGCAAGCTGGGTCTCCGTGGCCCTCATCAACAAGATCCCCCATGCGGGAAATCTCCTGTTCCGGCTCCCGGATACCGGCAGGACAAAAAAGACCGCCTGACGGCGGCATCACACAGTATAAAACGGCATTCCGCCGGGACCGTTTCGGTCTCAGACGAAATGCCGTATTTTTTATTCTTCGCTCTCGCTGTCCCCGTCATCGGAGGAAGTATACTCATCCGCTTTCTCCGTTGTGGCAGAAGTGGCCACGGAAGGTGCGGGAGTGGGTGTCGGTGCAATGTACTGTGCCGAACCGGAGGCCCCGGAGAAGTCCGGGTTTCCGCCGGAGCGGTTGTAGCTCTCCACGGCATAGTGGGTGCATACGATATAGTCACACTGTCCGCCGTTGAGTTTGTCGAAGCATTCTCTCGTTCCGCCGGTGATGCGGGTGACCCGGGAAAAGGAATTGGCCAGAGCCTCTTTTTCCGCCAGTGCCGCCTTCACTTCTTCCGAAGTATCCGTCACCAGGGAATGACCGCTGACCCGCCGGCTGGAACCGGAGAGGCCGACGATGACCAGACTGTTGGACATGACCGGGCCGTAGTGGGAAAACTCCTTGGCGTCCTTGTCCATGGGCATGTTCCATGCCACATCCACGTCCCCGGAGGACAGCTCGATGAAAGTGTTGGCGGGTTCGATGGAAAGGAAGGTGGCCTTCCAGCCCAGTTTGTCGCACACCGCCTGTGCCAGCTCCACGTTGAATCCGCCGTAGCTGTTTTCCTGACGGAAAGCCAGCGGGTAGGAGTTCTCATCCACACCGATGATGACGGTACGCTTCTCCAGTCCCTTCAGCTCCTTCTTCGTGAGAGCTTCCGCGTTTCCCTCCAGGGAGACCGGGTCCGAGCTCAGCCACTTCTGGGCGATGGTGGTAACGGTGCCGTCCGCGATGAGCATACTCAGGGCGCCCATCATATAATAGGCGATCTGATCGTCATTGCGGAATCCGATATAGCAGTTGTCCTTGGACAGTGTCTTGACGACCTTGTAGCGGCCGGAACCGGATCCAATGCCGCAGGCGCACAGCGAAATGCTCATGCAGAGCGTCAGCACGATGGCCACTGCGATGGTAAAACCTTTATGTTTTCTCAATATTTCTCACCCTGAAATAAAAAAATCATGATAACGCGCTTCCCGGGAAGCGCGTTATCATGATACTGAAAATCGGGTTTGGAATCAAGTTTATTTTGTGAATTCCATTTTACCTGAAGAAATCTATCAGTCGTGTTTCAGATGGAAGACCTTCTCTTCCACTTCAAACTGTCCTTCGTCCACGCACGTGACATGTCCGCCCAGAATGAGCTTCGTGACTTTCCCGTCCGCCACATCCGCTTCCACGGTAAGTTCTCCGCCGGGCTGTCGAATGGTGAGACTGACCGGCTCTTTCCTCTCCATGGCAAGATAGGCTCCCACTGCGGCGGTGCCGCTGGCGCAGGAACTCTCTTTGACCACTGTATCCGTGGACTTCACGTACACGATGGGCGTCATCTCGGTGTAGTCCTCGTTCATCAGCAGGATCCCGAAAGCGTCCACACGGATCTTGTTGGCCCATTCCCGGATAAGCATCTCCGCCAGAGGTTTGGGAAGTCGCTCCGTAACGATGGTATGGGTGATGCCGTCAAAGCGGACGATGGGAAGTTTATACCGTCCAAAATTCTTTACTTTGCTCTCGTTGGGAAGGGGCATGGTGACTTTTCCCAGCCATCCTTCTCCGTCTTTCTCCACATGCACCGGGACCTTCCCGTCGCATCCGGAGACTTCCACTTCCGTGTCCAGAGAATCCACGCCGGATTCCGCCGCCAGCATGGAGGCAAAACTCATGGTGGCATTGCCGCAGAACTCTCCGCCCATCATCTGCAGACGGCGGGAACCGCCTTCGCCTTCTACGAAGGCCACCTGCTCCAGAGACCGGTCACGGTCCAGGATGCCGCCGGCCGCTTTTGCCTGATCATCCCGTTCCACGGGAGAGGTCACCAGCATGGTGCGGTTTCCCGTTGGATCGAATGTCTTGTACGTGATATCAAAGGTTTTCATCGATTGTAGTTCCTCAAAAATTGCTTGGTTCGTTCTTCGGAAGGATTGCCGAAGACTTTTTCGGGATCTCCCTGCTCTACTATAACACCGCCGTCCATGAAAATCACGCGGTCTGACACGGCCCGGGCAAAACTCATCTCATGAGTCACGATGACCATGGTCATTTTGTCCTCTGCCAGAGCTTTGATGACTTTCAGCACTTCACCGGTGAGTTCCGGATCCAGAGCACTGGTAGGCTCATCAAAGAACAGCACTTCCGGATTCATGGCAAGGGCACGGGCGATGGCCACACGCTGCTGCTGTCCGCCGGACAGCTGGCAGGGATAAGCATCCGCCTTGTCTTCCAGTCCCATGCGCTTTAACAGTGCACGGGCCTCCTCTTCCACTTCCTTCTTCTCCCTCTTCTGGATATGGATGGGTGCATCCATCAGGTTCTTCAGCACCGTGTAATGAGGAAACAGATTGAACTGCTGGAATACGAGTCCGTACCAGCTCTTCACTTTTCTCAGTTCATTTTTATGCAGATACTCCGCTTTTCCGTCTGCTCCGGTCCAGGCAGCTTTGGTCCCCATGTAATTGATCTCACCGGAATCGATGGTCTCCAGGAAAGTGGCGCAGCGAAGGAAGGTGGATTTTCCCGAACCGGAAGGCCCGATAATGGAAATGACCTCCCCTTCATTAACCTGCATGGAGATGTCCTGTAATACAGTCAGATCTCCAAAGGATTTTTTGATGTTGTTCATTTGCAGAATCACAGAACCACCTCCTTACTGATAATAGGCAAGTTTCTTTTCCAGCTTGCCCATGGTCCAGGATACGATGGCATTGAGAACGAAATAAAACACACCTGCAATAAACAGGGGAAGCATGCTTTTTGCCCCGTGTCCCATACGTCCTGCGGCAGTGATCTGTTTTGCCAGCGTAAACATCTCCGGCGGTGTCGTTGCCAGAACGAAGGCCATGGAAGTATCCTTCACCAGGGTAATGATCTCGTTGGTCGTCGGAGGAATGACCCGCTTCACCATCTGGGGAAGAATGATCTTCATAAAGGTCTGTCTGTTGGTATATCCCAGCACCTCAGCGGCCTCATACTGGCCGATGGGGATGGAATCGATGCCTGCACGGTAGATCTCCGCGAAATAGGCGGAGTAGTTAATGACAAAACCGATTATCAATGCTGTAAATCGCCAGGTCGGATTCAGTCTCATACCAAAGAGAAAATATGGTCCGTACATGACCACCAACAGTTGCAGCATCAGTGGTGTTCCCCGAAGAATATCGATAAATACACGTACGATCCAGCTCAGAGGCTTGAACTTCGACCGACGTCCGAAACAGACGATCAGTCCCAGAGGCAGTGAGAATATTACCACAAGAAAGAAGATGATCAGCGTCATCTCCAGGCCTTCAAGCAGCTGTGTACACATTTGCTGAAAAGTCAATCCGATTTCTCCTCTCTCATCATGAAATCACAAAAAGGACGGCGGGGCTCCCGCCGTCCTGAGTTGTTATGCGATCAACGAAGTATTATTCGGCTTTTCCTCCGTTGAGGTAGTACTGAGCAACACCGATATCGATGGCCACAGCATCGTACAGTCCGGAGTCCAGTCCGAGCACAGCAGAGTTATAGTCCGGAGTCTGCTCCAGAGAAGCAAAGGTATCTGCCAGATCGGTGGCATCGCCTTCCGTCAGTGCGGTGAGTGCAGAAGAACCGGCCTGGGTGACAACGTTCTTTCCTTTCAGATCCGCCAGAGTCTCAATACCGGTATCGCTGCGGGTCAGCATCACGATGCTGTTATCGATATAGGCATCCGACCAGGTGTAATTCTCTTCACGTCCGGTCATGGTAAAGCCGTTCCAGATGCAGTCAATGGAGCCGGATTCCAGTTCCATGTCCTTGGAGTCCCAGTCGATGGGCTGCTTTTTCAGTTCCCATCCGTAGATTTCACAGACCGCCTCGGCCATTTCCAGATCAAAGCCGGTGTATTCTCCGGTCTTCTCATCTTTGTATCCGTAAGGAGGATACTCTGCGTCGAAGCCGACGATCAGGGTTGCACGAGCCTTCATCTCGGGGCTTGCGCTGTCCATATCAAACTCGATGGCATCTGCTTCATCCAGGCAGATCATGTCGACCAGATCGTAATCCGGCTTTGCAGCGATTTCTTCCATGGTACCGTCTTTAAACAGCTGATAAACACCAGCCAGAACAGCGTCACGAAGCTCTTCATTGCCTTTCTTGAATCCGATTCCATACTGCTCGGTGGAAATGGGTTCATCCAGCATCACATAGCTGACATCTGCAGCTGCAGTATCTGCGCTATCCTCTGCCGGAGCAGTCGTCTCTGCGGCGCCGCAGGCGCACAGGACGAAAATCATGCACAATGCGAGAAGCAGTGCAAAATATTTTTTCATAACGAAACCTCCGCTTAGTTTTTGATAATTCGCTAATATAATAGCACATTAGCGGAATAAAGCAAGGACTATTTACCTCAGAAGTATTGAATAAAAATACAGAGTGCCGCCAAGCACCCTGTATTGATTGTTTTCCATCATTATTCGTAACTCAAAGCAAGGATAGGATCCATCTTTGCCGCTTTATTGGCCGGATAGTATCCGAAGAAAACGCCGATAAGCATGGAGAAGCCCATCGCAAAGAAGATGCTCCATACCGCTATTTCACCGTTATAGCCCATTAATTTGGATCCGATCATCCCGAAAATGATTCCTAAGACGATTCCAATGACCCCTCCGATCAGGCAGAGGATGATGGCTTCCGTAATAAACTGGATGCGGATTGCACTGTTGGGGGCTCCCAGCGCTTTTCTGGTTCCGATCTCTCTCGTGCGTTCGGTGATGGAAACCATCATGATGTTCATCACGCCGATCCCGCCTACCAGCAATGCAATTCCGGCGATAAGAGAAATTGCCAACGTCATCTGTCCCATCGACTTGTTGTTCTCATCTATCATCGACTGCATACTGTAGCTTTCGCAGGTATAATGCGTCTCATCCGGGATCTTATCATTGAAGAACTTCATCAGCCGTTCCGCAAGATCCGTGGTGTCGGTCCCCTCTGTGGCAACTACAGTGAAATACGACAGTTCATCCGGCGCATCCATAAACTCCTGCGCCGTTCGATAGGGAATGTAAACCTCTGTACTGACTTCTTCTCTTTTTGCAGTCCGATCACCGTAGTTCATGACCCAGGAGTCAAAGTCGAAATGATAGACACCGGAAATATGGAGCTCCTGCAAACCGCTGCCGCTGAGATTCAGTTCAACAGACTTTCCCACTGCCTGTTCCGGTGATACACCGAGAGCCAGTTCCACAAAGAGATCGGAGACGATACAGTCCCATGTCCCAATGCTGTATGCCATGGACGAAATGGACTTGCCTGCGATGAGTTCCACGTCTTTTGCAACCAGATACCCGGCGCTGACGCCAATGACATCGGTATTGACAGTCTTCCCGTTGTGCTCCAGAGTTGCAGAACCGATGCTGGAATCCACAGAGACCGTCTTGATCTCTCCGGGAAATTCCTCCAGCATATCCTCAAGCCACTCCTGCTTGAAGGAAAACGGCTGTGTTTGTTCCTCTTCTGCTTCCCCTTCGCTGAAGGCATACAGATCGATATTATTGACTCCGAAGGATGCCATCATCTCCTGCATGCTTCGCGTCATGGAATTTCCGATGGTAACGATGGCGATTACCGCAGCGATGCCGATAATGATTCCCAGCATCGTCAGCATGGTACGAAGCTTATTGGATTGTAAACTGGCCAGTGCCAGACTAGTGTTTTCCAGAAGCATATTTGCCCTTTCTGTCCCCGATGATTCTGCCATCCATTAAAGTCAGGATCCTCTGGGTCTCCTCGGATAACGGCAGAGAATGGGTGATTAGAACGATGGTACGGTGTTCCTTTTCGTTTAATTCATGAAACAGATCCATGATGCTGCGGCCGGTCTGGGAATCCAAAGCCCCGGTGGGTTCATCCGCAAGAAGGATCGCCGGAGAATTGGCCATGGCACGGGCGATGGCCACACGCTGTTTCTGTCCGCCGGACAGTTCCTCCGGACGGTGCTGCATCCGTTCCTTCATTCCAACCCGTTCCAACAGCCACTGTGCACGCTCCGTGCGCTCCCGTTTCGGCACACCGGCATACATCATGGGAACCTCCACATTGCTCACCGCCGTTGTCCGCGGAATAAGGTTGTATGTCTGGAACACGAAACCGATCTGCTGATTGCGGATCCGGGACCGTTCATTGTCCGTCGTCTCACTGACATCCTGCCCGTTCAGAAAATAGGAACCCGAATTCGGCCGGTCCAGCAAACCGATGATATTCATCAGCGTACTTTTCCCGGAACCGGATTCCCCCACGATGGAAACGAACTCTCCTTCCTCGATGTTCAGACCTACGCCATGGAGCACCTCCAGTTCGTTTTCTTCTCCTTCGTGATATTTTTTTATAATGTTTTCAAGTCGGATCAGACTCATGATCAATAGATCCCTTCCAGTGCATCACTGTCTGCGCCCTCTCCCGAATCAACGATCGTATAAACTACGATATCGTCTTCGTTCACTTCCCCGGATACGATCTCCGTGTAAGTGTCACTGACCATTCCGGTCTCCACCGGAACTTTTGTTTTTTCTTCCGTCTCGGGATCCTGGACCATCAGGTAACTGCTGCCATCCTCATCGTACTGGATCGCTTCCGTTGTGACACACAGCACATCCGGGATGCGTTCCAAAATAAAGTTTACCTTTGCCTTCATCCCGACCCGCAGACGTTCATTGATATCGCCCAGCGAAACTTCCACGCGATGCGTCACCTTTCCTCCGGAGGATGAGGACTCCGAAGCGGGCACCACGGAGGTCGTACCGTCGGCATTCGTAGTCGTTGTCTCGGTTCCCGCAGTAGGTACCGGAGACACGAAGGTCACCAGTCCGGACAGGATCTCCTCCCCGGTGGCATCCGTGGTAAATTCTACAGTCATTCCTTCTTTGATGTCAGGAACGTGGGAAGACTCCACTTCAACCAAAACCATGAGATGGGAGACGTCTCCGATCACCACAGCCCGGTCGCCGGCATAGACACTGCCGGCCTGAACATTCACTTCCGTTACGGTCCCGTCTGTCGATGCTCTGACCACGCCGTGCTTCAGGATCTCTTCATTTTTCTTGATCTCCTGCTGCTGATCGGCAATGCTGGTCTGATTCGTCAGCTTCTGATTGGCTAACGCATCCTGTTTGGCAGCCACATCGTCTGCCGCGGTCCGGTTATTGCTCTTTGCAGTAGAATTTGCCTCTCGAAGACCTGCATTGGCGGTTGCCAGGGTATCCTGTGCTGACTGGACCGATTCCTGTGCCGTCTTTCTTCTCTCGACTGCCGCCTCATAGACTGCCTTTGCATCATCCGCGTCGTCTGCTTCCTCTGTATTCGCCGATTCACCAGCTGAGGCAGCCTGCTTTTTCAGGTTATCATAAGCTTCCTGTTCCTGTTTTTTGGCCTCCGCCAGTTCCTTCTCCGCAGCAGACAGTGCACTTTGTGCTTTGTTCACGGTCTCATTGGCTGCTTTCACGCTTGCGGCGGAATCCGCAGCAGTCTGGCTCTGCGCTGCCTTGGCGCTGGACAGATCACGGTTTGCCGCCTTGGTGGCCAGATCATTCTGGGCCTGCGTGTTGGCAAGTTTTTGTTTTGCCACCGACTGCTGTGTTTCCACATCGGTCATATCCAGCGTATAGAGCACATCACCGGCCTTCACCGCATCGCCGACCTTGACATTGACTTCCTTCACACGATAGGAAGCGGAAGCGTCCGTCATGGCGTTTTCCGCTTTCTGGTTCTTCAGGGCCAGCGTTCCGGAAGTATTGTAGGTCGTGTCCAGATTCTGTCTCACCACAACATCCGTCATGTCCACCGGTTTCCCCGCATCGTCTTTGTCACGGATCACGAAAAACCACACACAGAATGCTGCGGCTGCCAGAAGCAGTATCGCGATGAGCCATTTCATTTTCTTTGACATTCTTTTTCGTTCTTTTCTCTGCATCTTGGATCCTTTTCCTGTTTCTTTTATAAGTCCGTCTCCCTTCTGATAACAGTCGGAAACATGCGACCATCCTGATTCTAATTACGTTTCTTAAGAAGAGATTATCATGAGTTGCTGTTCAGTGGCAAGTTTTTGGGTTATCTTCTTCCCGCATCCACGGAAAAAACAACAGACTGTCCCCATAGAGGACAGTCCCCTCTCGCGCCTTATATTGTTAAAGAGGGCTCTTTTTGATCTGTGCCCATCGCCGCGGATACTGCCGGGAGGTGATCCCGTCCTTACAGACGGACACCAGGCTGTGGGTGATATCCGTTCCGGGGATGGTGTAATCCTCTTTCCTTGCCGGTTTTCCCCCCAGCTTCCGGACGGCCTCCCGGGCCTCCGTGATCTCCTCCCCGCAGTCCGGCCCTTTCATTGCGATGAACTGACCGCCCTGTCTGGTATAGGGAATACAGAGTTCTGCCAATACCGACAGTCTTGCCACGGCCCGGGAAGTCACCACATCAAAATGCTCCCGAAACTCCTGCGGCAGTTCCTCCGCTCGGGCATGCACGCAGGTGATGTCCGTCAGCTGCAGCGCTTCACAGGTTTCCTGGAGAAAGCGGATGCGCTTATCCAGACTGTCGATGAGGACAAACCGCGTCTCCGGGCAGAGGATCTTCAGCACCATTCCCGGAAATCCGGCACCGGTGCCGATATCCGCAACGGTCTTCCCTTCCAGAGCGGCGTGATTCAGAAGCGCGGCACAGTCCAGAAAATGAAGCTGTGCGGTATCCTTCTCCCCTTCAATGGCCGTGAGGTTCATGACCTTATTGGTCTCTTCCAGCATCGAATAGTACCGACGGAAACGATCCAGTGTCTGACCGTCATACGGGATCTTCCATTCCGCCAGTCCCTGCTCCAGATATTCCTCCAGATTCATTTTCCTCACCACCTTACATAATAAAAAGAGATGCATTCCTGATGAATGCACCTCATGCTATCATATTTTGTTTTCAACTTCAACTTATCGGTAGAACACATGATCCCCGATGGTGGCAATATACGACAGACCGCTGAAGATCACTCCCGACGAGGAAGGATTCTGGAAAAACAGTGCGTCTCCTACCGTATTGACGCCCTCCAGGCAAAAATAGGATGCCAGCACCGCCTCGTCGCTGGGGGTGGTATTGATACTGCCGTTGCGCACCGGATCAAACTGACCGGCCTGATAGACCACATCGTAGACACTGTTGGGGAATCGTTCGCTGGCCACGCGGTTTAACACCACATTGCCCACTGCGATCATGCCTTCCAGCGGCTGGTTGCCGGATTCCGCCCAGATGATGCGGGCGAGAAGATCCTGCTCCCGGGCTCCGTAATAGGAGTCACCGTTTTCCAGCAGAGCCTTGTTCGAGGTATCCAGTTCGATTCCACGAAGTTCCGCATTCCACACAAGGCCGAATCCGAATATCTTCGCCAGAACCCGAAGCGGATAATAGGCAACGCCTTCCACTTCTTTAATACCTTCCGGCATATACAGGTACCGCCCGTTTGCAGTACAGTATTGGTTTCCGCCATGATACTGGATCAGCAGATTATCTCCGGAGAATTCCGAATCCCCGGTATCAAAATCATACCATCCGCTGCCGTCGAGCCCGAAGACCGACGCCATCTCATCCGCTGAGGTATAAGCCTGTCCGTTCACCAGAACACACCGGGTTTCCAGCAGTCCGTTGACATAAACCGGAAGGACCTCATCTCCCGTACTCCCTTCAGCAACGGCAGGTAATGCGATTACCAAAAGGACCAGTGCGGATATCAGAATCAAAGCGATGGTTGTTCGCTTCATTTTCATAACCTTCTCCTGAAGTCATTTTTATGGATCCCGCGACAGATAGTCACGGAATGAATAATCATGACAGGATCTGCCTGTGGCAGACAGTTTCAACCTTCTTTCGCCAACGATTATATCGGCTGATAAAAAACCGGTTCAATTTATATATTGCACAAACGAAGGTGCTAAACAGCTTTGTTTTTTGAACTTGCACCGCTTAATTACAATATGTTGTGTTAACGATAGTTTACTTATCTCAATATTTTGCGTTGTATAAAATATCTAAGTTCGGCGCCGAAAATTGTGCATTATGGATAGTTCCTTAAAAAAGAAGAGGAACCCTGATTTAAGGTTCCTTAATAATTATCCAAAAAGGTATTATGTTAACCGCTCAAGCCATTTCGAGACATTTTTTCAATGCTTTTGACAGCTGATCGGGGCAGGAAGTAGGCCGAAACCCGCATCGGATACCTTCCATCTTTTCGATGGCATCCCGGGCGTTCATCCCCACCACGAGCCTGGAAATACCCTGAAGGTTGCCGTTGCAGCCCCCCTCGACTTCCACTTTCGTGACAATTCCGTCTTCCACGGCAACATGCATCAGATACGAACAGGTCCCCTGGGGACGATATTCCACTTCCATATGATCTTTCCTTTCTGTTAAAACCCATTCCGGAAATTGGTTTACATAATACCATTCCGGGAGTATTCCTTCTTATTTTCGGGTGACTCTTCCGATTTCCCGGTAAAACACGTTTCCGTCTTCTCCCCGTTCCGATACCATCAGACACACATGGCGAAACTCCATATGCCCGCGGGGCACTGTCACCGCGGCGTCCTTCGGCGCAATGACACGCCGCGCAACGGTAATATGCGCCAGAAACGGATGGGGATCGAACGGGATCCCGTCTTTCCGGAACTCATTTCGCAGCGCAAGAGCATATTCCTCCAGTTTCGGATTCTCCCGGGTCCCCGCCCAGTACAGCTGGCCGAAATGACCAAGCTTCGTCAGCTCCAGTGTCACATACGGGACCGGCACCCGTTCCATGGCACGCAGGACAGCATCCGGATCCTCATGCTCTCCGATGAACGCGACTGTCATGTGAAGGTTTTCTTTTCTGGTGTAGCTTCCCCGGTAGTCCTTCCGGACCATTTCCTTCTGGAGCTCCGTCAGAGATTGTTTCATTGAATGCGTCATGGGGATGGATACAAAGAGTCTCATACCGGACACGCTCCGTCCCCGTTCTCTCCCCGCCAGGCGAACTCACACCCGCAGTAGTCCTGCCGGTAGAGATCATATTCCCGGGACAGTTCGATGGACCTCTTATAGCCGTTCCGCTTTTTGAAATCGGAGGGAAGGAACCGGACACCATATTCCCGTCCGATCTCCTCTCCCAGCGTGTTGATCTTCTCCGCATTTTTATGCGGGGATACGGTCAGCGTGGTGCAGTACAGTCCGATCCCCAGTTTTTTTGCCGCTCCGGCGGCTTCGTGCAGACGCAGCCGGAAGCATTCGGTGCACCGCAGTCCGCCTTCCGGTTCCGTCTCCAGACCGGAGACCGCCTGCCGGTAACGCTCATGATCGTATTTCGGAATCACGATGGACACCTCGTCCTTCAGCCCCAGAGCATCGATGATCTTCCTCTGATAATACAGACGTTTGTCATTCTCCTCGGGAGGCCAGATGTTCGGGTTGTACCACAGCAGTGTCACTTTGTAATACTGAGTCAGATATTCCAGCACATAACTGGAACAGGGGCCGCAGCAAGAATGGAGGAGCAGCTCAGGCCGCTCCCCATGTAATGATTCGATCTCTTTATCCAGTTTTAACTGATAATTCTCACTCATAGTGCCGTTCAGCGTTTTTTCTTTTTCTTCTTGCGGTTTCGGTTGGGATTCGGCCGCGGTTTCGGGGCAGGTGCAGGAGCGGTCTCCTCCACGAACTGCACCGGAGTCGCTTCCGTCTGCTGGATGATGCGATCCATATTATCCAGTACCGCATCCATATCAATTTCTTCCTTCGGTTCCTCTTCCATGAGACTTGCCAGCTTCTCGTCCACCTCATCGATGGTCACTTCTTCGACTTCCTCTTCCGGCATGTCTTCGATGACTTCATCAATGGACGTCAGCACCTCATCGGTATCGGGTTCCTCCGGCCATTCCTCTCCGGCAACGCCGTCGGACTGGTAGGCTTCCTTATCTTCGTCCGTTTCCTCGACGTACTCTTCGTCCTCTTCCGTGAGATCCAGCACGATAAGCGCCGCGGTACGGATCAGCGGCGTGGACTGATACCAGTCGGATTCATCGCCCGCTTCCGCGCCTTCATACTCTGTCACTGCAGCGGCAGGTACCGGCGATTCTTCCTCTTCCGGAACCGTTCCCGTCTTCTCCTGGATATCCGTCAGAAGATCCTGGATCCATTTTTCATCGTCCTCTTCCGGGGACAGCGCAGGTTCTTCTTCCGCGACCTCTTCTTCCCGCTCCAGATCCTCAAACATCTTCACGGGGATCGCTTCTTCCAGAACGCCCTGCGGAGAAACCGAACCGGCCTCCGCTTCGACTTCGGCAAGCTCCTCCTCCAGCGCGGATACTTCCTCGGAGTACGATTCTTCGGATGTTTCCGGAGTTTCTTCCGGTTCTTCGATCTCCGGTTCCGGTTCCACAGGTTCCGGCTCTTCTTCCGATTCTTCCGGTTCTTCCGGTTCGATAAGTTCCGGTTCTTCTTCGGTCTCTTCCGGTTCCGATTCCTTCTGATACGAAGCATCTTCCTCCGGCAGGGTCTCTTCTTCGATTTCGGCTTCGGGAGTGATTTCCTCGTCATGTCCGTCATCGGACGGCAGATCGTTCTCTGCATCCGTCACATCGTCAAAGAGCGGTTCTTCCGGTGCCGGTTCCTCGTTTATGACCGGTTCCGCTTCCCCTTTAAATTTCCGGAACCACTCGTCTTCTTCCTGCTGACGAAGAAGATCATTGTCCGCTCCGGGTCGTGCGGTTGCCACCGGAGCCGGTTTTTTCTCACGGGAAGACGGAAAGACCGGTTTTTTTGCTTTTTCCGGTACTTCCTTTTCCACTGCCGCCGGTTCCGGCTGCTTTTTCTCTATTCGCTCATGACGGTCCGAGGGACTGTTCTGATTTTTAATTTGGTTCTGTCCGCGATACTTATTAAACATGAACAATCTCCAATTCTGATAAAATACAAATACTTTCCACTCACATTATTATTACGATTATTATGATAGTATCATAAAACGAACAAAGAATAAACAGCAAGCTCACTGAAATCATTCAGGAGCTTGCTGCAGCTGTCATTGCATTATTTATTCCGCGACGGGATCGCTGTGCGGTTCTTCCGATGCGCGGTGTCTTTCTTTTCTCCTTCTCTTCCGTCTCGGATCCATCCGGTCCGAAGTGTCATGTAATAGGTCGCAAGGCGCCATACCAGCATACTCATCGTCAGATGCCGGCCGAACAGGCCCCGGTAGATCATCATGTATCCGCCTTCACTGGCACCGGCAGCACCCGGTGTGGGAACCAGACTTGCACCCAGATAGAGGAGCACCTGTAAAAACATGACCCGGTAATAGGGCTGCCCGGACATGCCGAATCCACGGTAGGAGCAGTATGCCACGGACATGTAGGCGATGCATTCCACGAAAGCACATGCCAGTGAATACACGATAAGCTTTTTGTTTTTGGATCCTTCCACATATGCGGTGTGGTATTCCTCCACAAACCGCTTGAGTTTGTTGATGGCGTGAGAAGGCTCCAGTCCTCTGGAGGTAAACAGCTCCACGCCGAAGATTCCCTTCAGCACGATCGTCCCGATGGCAATGAGCCACTGCGGTTTCAGCGCGGACAGGGCAACGGCACCCAAGGCAAGGATCTGCAGAAAAAGTCCCAGCATCAGGAACGGGACCCATGCTGCGCCGGAATCCAGAAGCACCCGGCTGTAAATCGCGAATCCAAGAATTCCGAGGGAGACCAGAGCGATCTTCCAGTACATGTACACCATACAGATCACGGAAGTCGATGTGCCCGCCGAGATCCCTTTCTTGTGCATGTGATAGATCTGAAACGGCTGACCGCCGGATGCCAGCGGTGTAACCGCGGAATAGAAAAAGCCCAGCATCGTCGTGGTGAGGCTGTCCCAGAAGGGCTGCGGGCAACCGAAAGACTGTGTCACGAACATGTATTTCAGAGCGTCAAACACATAGTAGAGCAGCATGCATCCTATCAGTGCCAGGATCCAGACCGGTTTCATGGAGGCAAACGCCGTCACGACCTGTTCGTGATCCAGTTCCATCATCACATACAGTGCCAGCAGCACGGTGCAGACGATGAGAATGATGGCGACCCATTTGTTTTTTCTCTTATCTGTTGCCATTACAATTACCTGTGCAAAAATACGGATTTTTCCACCGAGATTATATCAAAGGGCATATGGGTAGTCAAATCGGAAAGCCAGCCGGTTTTCTCCTGTTCTTTCCCTGCAATGAGGTTCTCCGTCCGCGCTCGGCTCCCGTCACGATTTTGATCCGTTTTCCTTGACGCATCATGACAGGATTGTTATCATGTTCCTAATAATGAAAGAGGAGTTCCAATCATGGATTCACGTACTAGCAAAATCAATTATTATCTGGATATCGCGGATTCCGTTTCCGAACGCGCCACCTGTCTGAGAAGAAAATACGGTGCCATCATCGTACGAAATGATGAGATCATCTCCACCGGTTATAACGGTGCCCCCCGCGGAAGGCTCAACTGTTCCGACATCGGAAAGTGTGCCCGGGAAGCGATGAACATCCCTTCCGGACAGCGTTATGAGCTGTGCCGCAGCGTTCACGCGGAAGCCAATGCCATCATTTCCGCATCCCGCCGGGATATGATCGGTGCCACGATCTATCTTGCCGGCCGCAGCGGCAAGGACAATTCTCTGCTGGCCGATGCCATGTGCTGCTCCATGTGCAAGCGCATGATCATCAACGCCGGTATCGAACAGGTCATCATCCGGGTCGGTGAAGGTCCGGACGATTACATCACCCTGAATGTTCAGGAGTGGATCGATGACGATGATTCCCTGTTCAAGGAGCTGGGAGACATCCCCCTTTAAATGCATCATGACAAGAACAACAGACAAGCAGCCCGATGATGAGCTGCTTGTCTTTCTTTTTGTTTTTCAGTTGTCCTTGATCCATTCGTCTTCACTGACAGGGATCTCTCCGCGTGTAGGGACCTGTTCCGGACGAACATCATCCGGCTGCACGATCCCGGTGGAGATCGGCTGGACTTCCGGACTGTCTTTGAGGAACGCATCGTCATTCCAGAGGGCTTCCGATTCCTCCCGGACTATCGAGGGCTCGGCCTTCTCCGGCTTCTCGTCTCTTTTCACGGAAACGGTGCTTCCCTGCTTCTTGGCCAGTTTCTCATCCCGCCGTTTCTGATTCATCTCCTTGATCTGCATGTTCCATTTATTGAAGATGGAGAACAGCGGCCAGGAGAACAGCGCAAAGACGATGAGGATCAGTGCGCCCTTGAAGTTCAGCGGCGTCAGTGTGAACCACTTGGGGATCACGAAATAACAGAAGGCATACACGACGGTCACGCCGACGAACATCACCTTGCGGATGGTGTTGAAGGGCTGGCTGGTCCGGAATACCATCATCAGTCCCACGATGCCCATGACACCGGTGCAGATGGTGCTGAGAAGCCCGTCGTTGATATTGAAGGCCAGATAGAACAGCATGATCCCGATGACCAGGACCAGATCCGTCATTGCCGTCGGCAGCGCACGGTGGATCACGTTCCGAAGGAACCTTCCGCTGATAAGATCCTCATTGGGTTCCAGTGCCAGAACAAAGGACGGGAATCCGATGGTCAGACCGTTTACCAGCGCCATCTGCGCCGGAGAGTACGGATACGGCAGCGTGAAGGCCAGCGTGATCAGTGCCAGGCAGAACGTAAAGATGTTCTTCCAAAGGTACAGTGAGGCGGACAGCTCGATGTTGTTGATGACACGGCGTCCTTCCGCCACCACAGAGGGCATGGATGCGAAGTTGGAGTCCAGCAGTACGATATGGGATGCCTGACTCGCCACGTCGCTGCCGGAAGCCATGGCGATGGAGCAGTCCGCTTCCTTCAGCGCCAGTACATCGTTGACACCGTCACCGGTCATGGCGACGGTATGCCCGTGGTCTTTCAGTGCCAGCACCAGCTGCTTCTTCTGATCCGGTGTGACACGGCCGAAGACGGTAAACCGGTCTGCCGCATCATGGATCTCCTCTTCCGTCGTCAGCGTACGGGCATCCACATACTGGTGGGAATTGGGGATCCCTGCCCGTCCGGCAACTTCCGCCACCGTGGCGGGGTTATCTCCGGAGATGACTTTCACCGTCACGCCCTGCTTTTCAAAATAGGCAAAGGTGTCCGGCGCTTCGTCGCGGATCTTGTTGGAAAGAAGGATCAGGGAAATGGGGATGACTTTCCCCGTAAGGGTCTCGTCATCCAGTGTTCCCTCGTATTCCGCCAGCATCAGCACACGGCAGCCCAGGGCGGAATAACGGTCCACCGGTTCGTCATATCTCTTTTCACAGAAGCCGCCCTGAATGATCTCGGGAGCTCCCAGAAGATAGGTCTTTCCGTCGGTAAAAGTGGCTCCTCCGTATTTTTTCTTGGAGGTAAAGGGCATGATCCGGGTGGCTTTCCTGGAAGCCTGACCGGTATAATACTTCTTCAGTGCCACCATGGTGTCGTTGTCCGCCTGCATGGCAAAGGTGTAGTTGGACATGAGCTGTTCCACGAATTCCATGGAATACTCATCCTCCAGCGGCACCGTATTCTCAACGATCATCTTGTTTTCCGTGATGGTGCCGGTCTTATCCACACAGAGCACATCCACACGGGCAAGAGTCTCGATACAGTCCATGTCGTGGACCAGCGTCTTCCTCTGCGCCAGGCGGATGACGCCCGCCATCAGTGCGATGGATGTGAGAAGGTACAGACCTTCCGGGATCATTCCGATGATGGAGCCGACGGTGGAAGTGACCGCAGTGGCCACATCCCGGCCCAGCCATGTGTATTCCTTGATGAACATGATCACGGCCAGCGGGATCACAAAGATACCGATCCATTTGATGAGGTTCGTCAGAGACCGCATCATTTCCGACTGGCGTGCCGGTTTCGCTTTTTTCGCTTCCAGCGTCAGTTTCGCCGCAAAGGAGTCCGCGCCCACTTCCGTGAGTCTTGCGCGGCAGGTGCCGTTGATGATGAAACTGCCGGACATCAGCTTGTCCCCGACGTTCTTCAGGATCTCGTCGGATTCTCCCGTGATCAGTGCCTCATTGGCATGCACCGATCCCTGGATGACCACGGCGTCGGCATAGATCTGATTTCCCGCTGAAAACTCCACCACATCGTCCCGTACGAGACGGTCGGTGTCCATCTCCAGCTTCTTTCCTTCCCGTATGACCTGGGCCTTGGGTGCCGCCAGGATGCTCAGCTCCGACAGCGTCTCCTTCGCCTTCAGCTCCTGATAGATACCGATCAGGGTATTGACGATGATGACGCCCATAAAGGTCAGGTTCAGCCACTGCTGCACCGCAATGACCGCCAGGGCAAGGATAAAGAAAATCAGGTTGAAGTACGTAAAGGTATTGTCCAGGATGATCTGCTTTGTCGTCTTGCTGGGAGGATCCACCGGCGTGTTGACCCAGCCGGCGTTCACCCGGGCACGGACCTGAGCGCCGGTAAGACCGTATTCCGGAGTGGTCTCCACCACTTCCAGCGGCCTTCTTGCGGGCAGTTCCGGTTCCTCTATTTTCTTTTTAAGAAATGACTGAGACAAACTCTCAACCTCTTTTCGTTGATTTCCGTTCGATGATGTATTTTAGCACATCTTTTCCTGCTTGGATATTAAAGAAAATCCGAAACTCCGAGATTTTACAGATTGTTTACACAGAAAACGGCGAAAAATCAGCACCGTTTCCTCCAAAACAGGAAATGGTGCTGGTTTCTTATTTCAGCTCTTCCTCCGGCCAGGGGGTCATCTTCCCCCGGTCCACCAGCCATGCGTGTTTTGCCAGCCGGGCCATGGGCGTGTCCTTCAGGGAATCGGAATAGAAATTCTCGATGGGCGTGTCCCCGTACTCCGCCCGGTACCGGGCGACTTTTGCGGCACCGCTGTTGTTCTCCCCCTGGATCTTCCCGGTGGCGGGATCGGTGGTGGTGGCGATGAGGGAAAACCCGATCCGCCGCGCCGCTTCCTTCAGCGTAATATCCGGGGAGGCGGAAATGATCAGGTCATCCGGCTGCTGCTGTTTGAAATACCACGGTTCAAAGTGATCCCATTTGTCATCCCAGTACTTCTTGACCAGTGCATCCACATCGTCCACATCCTGCAGGAACGCCAGAAGCTTTTCCTTCATCTCCTTGGTCGTTGCCTTATGAAATACCATTTTTATGGACATGACAAAGAATGCCGGAAAGTGTTTCAGCATCTTCAGCGGATGATGGAACCAGCAGTACATGACAAAAAGGAAGGTAGAGTCGGGGTAAAAGATCGTCTTGTCAAAATCGTATACGTTCATATAGTGTATTCCTTTCGGAAGGTTTTTAACCGATATTGGAATAATCCACGGTGAGATCCGGACCCTCAAAGGTCCCGTTCAGTTTGGACAGCACACGGTCATATTCCGCAGTTCCCTTCGCATAGGGTTTCGGACAGTAGTCATTGACTCCATCGGTACTGGAAAGGCAGCACGGGATGATCTGCACATCCGAAGCCACCAGGTCCGTTCCCTCTCCCTCGGTCAGTACGACCTGCACGATGGCGGTATCCCGGTCCCTCGGAGAGGTGTTTCCGCCAAAGGAGAAATTGCCCATGCTGTACAGGATCACGGAATCCTCGTACTTCTCGATCTTCTGCAGCACGTGAGGATGACTGCCGAACACCACGTCCGCTCCCTGCTCCACTGCGTAATGGGCGATATGATCCTGCACTTCCGTGAGCTGATAGGATCCCTCCACGCCCCAGTGGAACGCGCAGATCACAAAGGAAGCTCCCTGCTCCTTCAGCTGATCAATGGCCGTTTTCACCATTTCCTCCGTGGGAGACAGGTGATTATAGCAGCAGTAGATCCCGATCTTGTGGCCATCCATGTTGAACAGATACGTCTCGTTATCGCCCCGGTGAGGCACCCCGGCGATATCCAGTGCCATATCCGTATCCACCCTTCCGTTATCTGCGAAGTCGTCCCGATGATTGTTGGCGGTGGTCACGAAATCGATCCCGCCGGCGGGAAGGATCCGAGCGTAGTCGGAAGGTGCCTTAAAAGCGAAGGTACCGTCGGAGACAAGGCCCACCCGGTCGGAGAACGTGCATTCCAGATTCGCAATGGTATAGTCGTCGGCTTTCAGAATATCCGCGACATTCTTAAAGGGATAGTTGTAGTCGCCGTTTACCTTGTTGATGAAATCGTTGTTATACTGGCTGGATGCCAGCGTACAGTCTCCCACGAAGGAGATCGTCCAGTGAAGTGCCTCCGTCTCTTCCGCTTCCTCTTCCTCCGCTGCCGTATCGGCGGAAGACGGTTCCTCGGACTCCTGCATCGTCACTTCAAACAATCGGGAGGCGGTGTCCACTCCGAACAGTCGAACACACATGATGTATCCCAGCACGATGATGCCGAGCGTCAGAACGATCATGGATATCACTCGCAAGACGGTCTTCATGGCGAACCTCCTGATTTACATAATATTAATTTATTATATATAATGTAAACTGAATTCGCAAGACCGTAACGGACAGATCCGCTTGCAAGTTTCCGGTCCAGCCAGTATAATCGGCCCATGGATAACATGAGAAAACAATCGGGAAAAATGGCATTGTGCGGCATGATGGGTGCCCTGGCCGCTCTGATCATGACGGCAGGGGGCCTGATCCCCGTTGCGACCTTTCTGAGTCCCATGATCGCCGCCGCCTGCCTCATCCCGGCTTTTGTGGAATACGGAGCATCCACCGCCCTGGTCTCCTATGCCGCGGTGGCGGTGCTGGCCCTGATCCTCTCCCCGGACAAGGAAAGTGCCTTTCTCTATGCCTTTCTTGGATGGTGGCCGGTGATCATCCCCGCCATGAGCCGGATCCGGGTAAGATGGTTCCGGATCCTGCTGAAACTTCTGATCTTTTTCGCCATCACGGGCTTTGCCTATTATCTCATGATCGCCATTCTCGGCATTGGAGATATGGCACAGGAGTTCCGGGAGTATACCATTGTGTCTCTCGTGTTTCTCTTCGCCGCCGGTTCCGTCACATTCCTGTTGTGCGACCGGCTCTACCACCGGCTGATCCTCCGCTACCGGGATGAGTGGCGGAAAAAACTTTGGAGAGGCCATCATTAACACATTTCCTGAAGGAGCACAGCATGTCCGAACGTCCTTATGCAAAAATACAGATCACCGAAAAGGGAGAACGGGCCCTTCGGGGCAGGCACCCCTGGGTCTACAGTGACGAGGTCACGGATCTTGTTGGCGAGATCCAGAACGGAGACATCGTGGATGTCTATTCCCAGAAGTGGCGCTGGCTGGGTGCCGGCTTCTACAACGACCATTCCAAGCTCCGGGTGCGCATCGTCAGCCGGAATCCCAACGACCGGTTCGATGAGTCTTTCTGGGAGCGCCGGATCCGCTATGCCATTGACTACCGCGTCGCCGTCATGGGCGAGGATCTTCCCTGCTGCCGTCTGGTCTTCGGTGAATCCGACGGACTGCCCGGACTGACGGTGGACCGGTTTGAGGATATCCTCGTGACGCAGTGTGTCTGCTACGGCATGGAACAGCGCAAGGAGACGGTCTACCCCATGCTCGTTTCCATCCTCAGAGAGAAAGGGATCGAGATCCGCGGCGTTTACGAGCGCAATGATCTCGCGGTCCGTTCCAAGGAGGGTCTGCCTCAGACCACCGGTTTCTTCTGGGGTTCCGGTGACGGGCACGTTACCATCCGGGAAAACGGGATCCTCTTTGACGTGGATTACTTTAACGGTCAGAAGACCGGATACTTTCTGGATCAGAAATACAACCGGAAAGCCCTCTGGCCCATCGCGAAAGATCACCGGGTACTGGACTGCTTTACACACACCGGTGCCTTTGCCCTGAACTGTGCCAGGGCGGGAGCCGCTTCCGTGACTGCCGTGGACGTGTCGGAAGACGCCCTCGCCACCGCTCGTCACAACGCAGAGCTCAACGGACTGGATGTGGAGTTCGTCTGTGCCGATGTCTTCGATCTTCTCACGGAGAAGTTTGAGCGGAAGGAACGGGACTATGATTTCATCATTCTGGATCCCCCCGCGTTCACCAAGAGCTCCGCAACGGTAAAGAATGCGATCCGCGGATACAAGGATATCAATTACCGGGCCATGAAGCTTCTTCCCCGGGGCGGATATCTGGCCACCTGTTCCTGCAGTCATTTCATGACGGACGAGCTGTTCCGGAAGATGCTTCACAGCGCCGCCAAAGATGCGGACGTGACGCTGAAACAGATCGAGGCAAGACAGCAGTCCCCGGACCACCCCATATCCTGGGATGTCCCGGAGACCGATTATCTGAAATTCTATATCTTTCAAGTGGTATGAAAAAGAGGTCCGGCACAGATGCCGGACCCCTTCGTTTTTTGCTATTTCTTTTTCACTTTCTTTCCGGTTCCCCGAAGCGCGCGCTGCACTTCCGGACGGAAGGCCTGTGACAGAATGACGCACAGAAATCCCACGCCTAGGAGGATGATGCCGATCTTCGGCCGGGCGAACAGCAGGAGGATGCCCAGGATTACATCGATGATGCCCAGCGTCTGCCACGCCTTATGGATCGACTCATTGGCCTCATCGATCTTTCGCTCCAGATTGGGATTGATCTGTCTCTGTTCTTTCTTGCTCATGAAAATGACCTCAAGTTCATAAATGATGGTTTCATTATACGGTGCTTCCCGACTTTTTTCAATGCGAACGTGGATTCACCGATTTTTCATAACTGTTTTAAGTTCTTTTTAACTTGCCGCAATAGAATGAAACCGTGATCAGGAAACAGTCACGAACAATCTTTTTCATTTTCTCAAAACTACATCTCCACCGAAAAACAGGACGTATCCCAGATACGTCCTGTTTTTCCTTTGACTTCCTGTCATTCGCTCAGTTCCCGGCAGGTGAACAGAATGATCTGCCGTTCCTTTGCCAGTTCCTTCAGCAGTTTGATATGATCTGCCGTTCCTTTGCCAGTTCCTTCAGCAGTTTGATGGCCTGTTTCTCCCGTTCCGGATCAAAGTTTACCAGCGGATCGTCCAGGATGATCGGACAGGGGTCCGACCCCGGAAGAGCCAGCTTGCAGACTGCCAGACGGACCGCCAGATACATGAGATCATAGGTGCCGGCGCTGAGGTATTCACTGCGCCGCATCATGTTGTCATCGGCGGAGCCGGTCTGTACGGTAAAGTCCCGGTTGATAAACAGTCCCTCGTACCGTCCCCCGGTCATGAATGCCATATACTCGGCGGCACAGGCACCCAGCTGCGGGGTAAAGCTGGTCTGGATCTCCTCGTCCGCATCCCGCAGAACGTCCAGTGCCAGCATAATGGCGTCATAGTCCATCTGAACAAGATCCCGCTCCTGTTCCATATTCTCCAGAGCGGTCTTCATGACCAGCGGATCTCCGTAGGACTGAGCTCTGCCCTGAGCCCGTCCCAGCTCTGCCGTGATCCGTTCGCGGTCCAGCTGAGAAGCGTCCAGCGCCCGGCGGATCTGCGCCGTGCGATCACTGATGGCGGAGTCATCCCAGCCGGTCAGGACCTTCTTTTCCAGATCTTCCCGGCGGTGTCCCGCTTCTTCCATGGCTTTCTTGCTCTCCCGCATCCCTTCGGCGGAGGCCCGGGCCATGTTGAGCAGTGACAGATAGCGGTCCACCGACACATCGATGTCCCCTTCGTCCTTGACATCATATTTGGAGAGGATCTCCATCCGTTTCTGAAGTGCTGCCTGAGCCAGGCTCTTCTTTCTCAGATAGAGGATCTCCGCGAATCCGAACAGCACGGCAAACACGCCGGCCAGGATGTAGATATTGGGATGGAACAGATAACCGCAGACGGCAAGGATGACGGCCACGATGGCCTCGGTCCAGGGTACTGCCGGAGACATCACATTCTGCTGCTGCGCATGAAGGGCTTCCGCTTCCTTCCGGTCTTCTTCGGCGATGAATGCGATCTCATCCGGATCCGTATCCCGCAGAGGATTCAGCCGCACGGCAGCCATATCCGCTTTTGTTTTTCCGGCGAGATGAACGTAGTCTTCCGTTGCTTTCGTCAGATCTTTCTCCGCCTGATGGAGAGAATCCTCCAGTTCCTGCCGGTACACATCACGGGACTGTTTCAGTTCGTGATCCAGAGTATGGCAGCGGCTGTCTGCCAGATCCAGCTGCTGACGCAGGCTGTCCACCTCATTGAGGTCGTCCTGCATGTTGGACAGTTTCTTCTTGTAGTCCGAAATCCCCTTTTCCAGTTCCGGAAGACGTCCCTTGGAGGAATACCGCCGGGCTCTCTGCCAGGAGCGGAGCTTGGCATCCGCTTCGCTGTAGGAGACGTCCTCTTCTCCGGTGGAGGCGATGGAATAGATCCTCCGCTCCAGATCCTTGTCGTGATCCACGGTCACTTTCCCCTGTGCCATAAAGGCGCTTCGGGTGAAAACGGATCGCGTCGCACCGATCAGGATCTCACCGCAGTTTTTGCTGTTCAGTCCCTCCACCGGCACGCTGGTGCCGGCATAGGTGGCCTGAAACGCTCTCATGGGTCCCTGGCGGTCATCATGTTCCCGCTGCAGTACGATATCCCGTCCGTTTTTCGTCAGCTCCATGGTCCCCTGCATGGGTTTGCCGGACCAGGGCTTGTATTTGATCCGGTCCGGAATGTATCCTTTCCGGGGCCGGTCGGAGGTCGTCACACCGTAGAGCATGGCCCGGATGAACGAACACCAGGTGCTCTTCCCGCTCTCGTTGGGACGGACGATGACGTTGAGACCGTCATGGAATTCCATGGTGTCGTTATCCAGACGGCCGAAGGTCGCTGTCATTCGATTAATCTTCAAGAGGCGACACCTCCTCTTCATTTTCCAGTGCGGCGATGCCCCAGCGGGCAGCACGCTCGATCAGTTCCCGTTCCTGATCGGTGGTGGCCTCATCGTAGGCCTTGACCAGCCGTTTCAGGAAAACACCGCGCAGTGTGTTCTCATCGGAGTGATCCCAGATGTTCCGGGACATCTTGGTCCGGTCGATGATCTGAAGCGCAAAGAACCGGGGTTCCAGCTGCTGCATCATCTGAGCGATATCCGGCGGAGACTGGGTCCGTCCCGTCAGGATGATCCGGTAGATGTCGTTTTCCGTATACTCCGGCATCTTGGTCAGGATCTCTTCCCCGTCGGCGATACGGATACGCATGATCTCGTACTTGCGCATGGCAAGGTTGATGCCGCGGAGCTTGCAGTTGTTCTCCGTGATGTCCGCGATGTAGACGGACTTGTTTCCCGTCTCATCAAATCCGCGCCCCTCCGGACAGCCCGGCCAGGCATAGAAGGTATCTCCCGCCCGGCGGAGACCGCTGGCCTTATGGATATGACCGAATCCGATGTAATCCATCCCGCTGCGGGAGATCTGTTCTTCCGAGACGGGATTGTAGGGACTGGCATCATTGCCCACGTCCCCGTGGATGCACATGATATCGATGATGTTTTCTTCTTTCTCCGCCTCAAACCCCCGCAGCAGCGGTCCGCTGCGCGGTTCGGTAAAGGCCGCTCCCCATACCCGGACATTCAGTTCCGGGATCGGGATGCACTCCACGTGAGGCGTACTGAAGATATACACATTCTCCGGCCAGTGAAGCTTGGCATAGGGAGAGTGCAGCGAATAGTAGTCATGGTTTCCCGGCGCGATAAAGACCGGGCACTCGATGCGGCCGAGGATATCGATAAGCGTCATGGAGGTCTCCCGGTAGGCACTTCCGGTATCCAGAAGATCACCCGACAGAAGCACCAGCTGAACGCCGTTGTCCTTGACCGCCTGCGCGATACGCGCGATCAGAAGCCGCTGTTCCTGTCTTCTCTGGGCAGCCTTCCCGGCGGGAAGGGCCTCAAAGGGAGAATCCAGATGCAGATCGGCGGCATGCAGGACCCGTATACTCATACAACGCGCACACTTTCCGCCTTCAGGCAGCGTCCGGTGGTCTCATCGATGGTAAAGATACATCCTTCCATCTTATGCGGTGCCTTCCCGGAGTTGTACCGCACCGGAGGATCGCCGAAGAACTTTCCGATGGACTGCTCGATATCAATGCCGATGACACTGCGGGAAGGTCCCGTCATACCGAGGTCCGTAATATAGCCGGTACCGTTTTCCAGAACGCAGGCGTCCGAGGTCTGCACGTGGGTGTGGGTCCCCCACACCGCACTGGCCTTGCCGTCCAGATAATAGCCCATGGCCATCTTCTCACTGGTGCCTTCCGCATGGAAGTCCACCAGAATGATCTTTTCTTTAAACTGCTGGAAATAATCATCCGCCACCACAAAGGGATTGTCCGTGTTGGCGTCCAGGGTGAATTTCCCCATGAGATTCATGACCACCACGTCTCCGAAATCCCGGCTGTATACGCCGACACCGCGGCCCGGGCACTGGGGGGCGCAGTTTGCCGGCCGAAGGATCCGGTTCCGTTCGTCCAGATAGGGACGCAGCTCCGTCCTCGTCCAGGTGTGATTGCCCAGCGTGATGACATCCGCGCCGGCCTGCAGAATCTGATCCGCCTGTTTCGGGGTAATGCCCACCACATTGGCGTTTTCTCCGTTGACCACGCAGAACCGGATGTCGTTTTCCTTTTTAAAATCTTTCAAACGTTCCTTCAAAAAACTCAGGCCCGGTTCGCCGCAGACGTCACCGACTGCCAAAATCTTGATACTCATAGAAACGCATTCCTTCCTAAGGGGCCCCGCCCCTGAATATTCCCTGCCATTATATCACGGGCAAATTGGAAAGTATACAGATATGGTGGTTCCTGCTCCAACAAGTACAAAATCTTGTACTTGGCAAGGTGTTTTTTCGTCCGTTTCCACTTTCGGAGATAAAAGAAACGGCACCACAGAAACATCTGTGATGCCGTATCAGCCCATTGTTAATCTTATTTGCGGTTTCCGAAAATCCGGAGCAGATACAGGAAGAGGTTGATGAAATCAAGGTACAGGCTGAGGGCGCCCCACAGTCCCAGTACGCTCATCTCATAACCGGTGTTCATCGCCGCCATGGCCTTGATCTTCTGCGTGTCATAGGCAGTCAGTCCCACAAACAGGAGCACGCCGAATACGCTCAGGAGCAGATCCAGCCCGGAAGATTTCACGAAGATATTGACCACCATCACCAGGATCAGTCCGATAAGACCCATCATGAGGTAGCTTCCCCAGCTGGCAAGGCTCTTCTTCGTCACCGCGCCGATGACTGCAGTGATGCCGAACATCAGGGAGGTCACCAGAAATACGAAGGTGATGAACTGCAGGTTGTAGGCCAGGAAAATGGTGGAGAATGTCAGTCCGTTTACGATACTGTATCCGAACAGACATACCGCGGAACCGACTTTGCTGTTCCGTGCCGCCTGCCGGTTGCCCGCAATGACAAAGGCAAACTCCGCAATGATAATGACGATCAGCAGGGCCGGATTGGCAAACACCACCTGATACAGTCCGGAGGTCGCCGTGTACATTGCCACCACTGCCGTTAACAGTACGGCGATGAACATGTACATGAAGGCGCGGATCATGACATCATTGATGAATGTCTGATCGGAAAAAGCCTGCTGCTGTTCGGCGGTCATGGGAACGGGCTTTCCATTCACATAGACCTTGTTCGAGTCATTGTGTCCATAGTTGTATTCCATGAGACCAAACCCTTTCTATCTGAAAATTAGTTTTTCTTACGTACTCATTTTATCGGTTTTGTTCGTTAAATCAAGAAGTCAATTGTAAACAATTATTGTTCCCTGCACCGCCGGGTTGAAAAACAGGAGCACTTCGTATAAGATGGCAAAAAACGAAGAAAGGAAGGGTGCTGTATGGCAAGCGGAAAACGCATCGGCAAGGGAAAAAGCCTGCTGGAACTGCCGGACAACTATATCGTCGTGGACCTGGAGACCACCGGGCTGGATCCCGTGGGATGCGAGATCATCGAGATCGGCGCCATCCGCTGTGTCGGCGGTGAGGAACTGGACCGGTTCGAAAGCCTGATCCGGCCTTCCGTTTCCCTTCCCTCCATCATCACTCAGATCACCGGTCTCCGGGACAGTGATCTTCTGGACGCACCCTCCATCGAAGAGGTCCTGCCGGAATTTCTGCACTACGTGGGAGATTCCATTCTCATCGGGCATAACGTCAATTTTGATGTGAATTTCCTGTATGAGAAAACACTGGAGCATACCGGGGTGCTGTTTACGAATTCCTTCGTGGACACCCTCCGGCTCAGCCGGATCCTCTATCCCGGTGTGAAAAGCCATAAACTGAGCGACATGGGACGGATCTGCCACATCCCCAACTGCAATGCACACCGGGCCATGGCGGATGTGGAGCAGACCTGGAAACTGTACGAACACATGAAGCACCGGGTGCTGGCGGAAGATCTGGATCTGGACCTCATGCGGCGGCGCTGTTACGGATAATTCACAAACTCGTAACTTTACATTGAATACGCAAAATGATACATTATAAGCTGTAGTAAACGGATATTATATATAAGAGGTATATTATGAAACACAGATTATTCATTTCCGTCTTTCTGATCCTGGTTCTGTCCCTGTCGCTTCTCACGGCATGCGGTCAGAAGTCTGCTCCCGCGGACACCGAGGATGCCTCCGCCGAGACGATGACCGATGATTCCGGCGATTCGCTGAAAGTCATTGGAATCAAGGCCGGAAGCAACACCTCTGTGACGCTGAAGAACAAGACCGGTCAGGACATTCGGGATATCACCGTCAAAGCCAGCACCGAGGAAGAATACCCCGCCGGTCTTCTGGCTGCCAGTGATGCTCTGAAGAACAACGAAAGCCGGGTTATGTACTATACGCTGTCGGATGACAAGAACGTCACATACGATGTTCGTCTGTCTCTGGAAGACGGTACCGAGTGCGTTCTCCACGGTTTCCCCTTCAACGATACGGAAAACTGCACCATCTGGCTGGACGGAGTCGCCTACATCGAGTATCTGTCCAACAGCACTGGCAACAAGGAAAACACCCGTACGGTGGAGGTGAACACGCTTCTGGCACAGGAAGAGGGCGTCACTCTTGAGGAGCTTGCTTCTCATCAGGGCAGCACACTTAAAGTTGCAGCAACTCCGGCCCCGTCTCCCTCTGCTGCCGCCAGAAACAACACCTCCGGCAACTCCGGACGTTCCAGCGGTTCCGGCAGATCCAGCGGCGGTTCCAGCTACAGCGGCGGCGGAAACTCCGGTGGCGGTGGAAACTCCGGCGGCGGATCTTCCAACAACAATTCCGGCGGAAACTCCAACAGCGGTGAAACGAACAACGGCGGCGATTCCTCCGGCAACGGTGGTTCTTCCGATGGTTCCGGCGGCGGATCTTCCAGCAACATCGGCGGCGATGAAGCCTACATGGACGATGATCTCAGCGGTTCCACGGTGGACTGATCCGAAAACTTCCGATAAGTATCAAGAGCAACACGAGTGTTGCTCTTTCTTTTTAAAAAAAGGACACACCTGGCGGTGTGTCCTCTCCGTTTATACGATTGTCATTTACAGATTCATTTCAGGAAATTCGTCATGATCTGTGCCACTTCCGCACGGGTCGCCGTGGCACCGGGAGCCAGCTTCTGATTGCCGCGTCCTGCGATGAGGCCGCTGCCGACCGCCCATTTCATGCCGTCCACTGCCCATTTGGACACGTCTCCGGCATCTTTGAATCCTGCAAGGCTTGCACTCTTGGAGGTGTCTTTTCCGGCATAGGCTGCATAGGTCTTCAGGATCGCAGCCAGCTGCTCTCTCGTTACATCCGCTTCGGGAGCGAAGGTATCCTTGTCAAAGCCTGCCACCAGGTTCTTTTCCGAAGCCCAGCCTACCGCATCGGCATACCAGGCTTTTGGTGATACATCCTTGAAGGAACTTGGTTTGGCCGCCGGTTTTCCTTCCTGTGCGTAAAGCATCTGTACGATCTGGCCGCGGGTCAGGTTCGCATTGGGTGAGAAGGTGGTGGCGGAAGTTCCGGTCATGACACCGCGGGTGAGCATGTTGTCCACTTCCTCATGGAACCATGCATTGACAGGAACGTCGGTCATCTTGGCACTGGGGCATCCTTCTTCCCGTCCGTCGCCTTCCTTTGCGGTGTTGGCGATATTGGCCATCACTTCATCATAGAAGGACATGACTTCGGCAGGATTCTCGTTCAGCAGTCCGCCTACCATGCCGAGGTGGTCAAAGTCTCTCTCCGGGAAGATGTTCCAGATTCCCTTCTTGAAGGACTGGGTGCCGTCCGCTACATCCACATGAGGATCATAGACCCGTTCGCCGGCGTCATTGACATAGTAGGGGCAGTAGCCGGAAGCGACGTTTACGAGACCGTCACTGGCCTGCCAGTCCTCGCCCAGGTACTGGGACGGTGTGCTGATCTTCTTCATGGCATCGCCGTAGCCGTCATAATAGTAATCTTCCGTATATCCGGTAAAGGAACCCATAGACGGTGCGAAGATCCAGAGCAGCGGTGCCAGCCGGTTGGTGGGCACACACACATTGGCGACGGGATCCCGCTGCGTACGGTTTCCATAGTAGGTGAAGTAATAGATATCCGGCTGCATCTCCAGCTCTTTGTTCATATCGCAGGCACGGACGATGGTGAGGTCCTGCAGGCAGCTGTCATGATGCTCGGAGAAATCGGAATACATGACCCGTTTGACCATGTCGCCAAAAGAGTCTCCTTCCCGGCCGTAGATTCCGAAATGTTCCAGATCCGTATCATAGAATCCCCTGATGGGAGTCAGATCCAGGATATTCGTCAGGGAGTAGGCCAGCGAGGTGATTCCGTTTGCCACAGGCGGTTCGGAATTGATGCAGCTGGAGCCGTTGCTGGGTGCTTCCAGCATGGTGACGGAATGGATATATCCTTTCTTTCCGCCTTCAAACAGCGGGTTGACTTTCTCCCCTGCCGCCTTGGCTGCTTCCACTTCCTCCGGACGTCCCTGTACCAGCATATCCACGAAGGTACGGCTCATGGCACCGCCGAAGCTGTGTCCCACCAGGTTGATGGGGTGATCGGCATCCCAGACGAAGTCCTTGATCAGCGGTCTTCCGGTGAAATCCTTGCCATACCGGTCATGGCCGTATTTCTTGGAGTGGGCAATACCGTAGTCCGTGCGGGTGCCGGTAAGCTGTGCATACAGCTCGCAGACGCGGTCCCAGCAGCTGGAGAACGGCCCCGTGGAGGGAGCGTAGGTATCATATCCCTTGCTGTTCAGGTAGTCGATGATGCTGCCGGAAGTCATTCCGAAATAAGGAATGAGTGCATTGGCATCATCATACGCGCCCCATCCCAAAAAGCCGTGCATAAAAATGGTAGGCAGTTTACTGGGATCATCGGTGGCTGCACTGGTGGTCTGAGCATTGACGGGCAGTGCACACAGGGAAACTGCCAGCATTACAGCCAGTACCAGCGCGGTGATCTTTTTCATGTTCATTCTCTTTTTCTATCCCCTTTCTCCTCTTGTTTAATACAATAGGGTTATGGTTTTATCATATTTTTCCACTAAACTTGATGTCAACTCTTTTTCGTATATTTCTGAGTTTTCGGAAATTCCCCCAATTGTGTATGGACAATTTATGCTATTTGTCCAATGCATTAAGAAGGTGTCTTTCCGGTGTTTGATATGGTCTTCCAAATAACAAGAGATCCATATCGGAGCATA
>CADCMP010000008.1 GCA_902802565.1 Oscillospiraceae bacterium | reverse complement strand
GGAGATTCCGACGATCAGGCCGAAGATCAGAATGAAGTGTCCCAGGACCTGTCCCACAGAACTGGGTGCATTGAGATCCTTGTATTTCTGCAGATATGATAGCTGCTTGGCCAGTATGATGATAAAGATGACCTTGACCACCTCAGATGGCTGAATTCCGATACCGAAGAACCGGAGCCAGCTTTTGTTGCCGGTACCGGCGTCCACGCCGAAGGGAATCAGCATCAGAAGGAAGATCACGTTGAAGACCATGAGGTACTGCCACTTATCCGCGATGTTCTCCGCATCCAGGATCGTAAAGATAACGAACAGTGCGATCCCAAGGAACAGGGAAAGTATCATCTGGACAAACACGAATCGGCTGGAATCATCATAGCTTAACGTGGCCGAGCGGATGATCACTATGCCGAAGAGCGAACACAGTACACACAAACCCAGCAAAAGCATATCCGCACGCTTGCAGAAGGCTTTTGTTGCCTGCCATGCTTTCTGCATAATTCTCACCGCCTTTTACTTCAGAATAGTCGATTTATATTACCATATAATTTGTCTTTACGCAACGCTGTCCGTGGTGATATAATAGGCGGGAACTTTGGGTATTGGAGTATTTTATGCAGGTTTTTCATTCAAAAAATGAAGAGGAAACCGAAAACATCGGCGAATCGTTTTCCGCGCAGCTTTCCTCCGGCTCCGTTGTGGCCATGTACGGGGAATTAGGTGCCGGAAAGACCGCTTTTGTCCGGGGCATGGCTCGGGGCATGGGTCTCGATTGCCGTGTATCCAGTCCCACTTTCACGATCGTCAACGAGTATCTGGGAGACCGTTCCCTCATCCATTTCGATATGTACCGTCTCAATGATGCCGATGAACTTTTTGATATCGGCTGGGAAGATTATCTTCGCAGGGATGCGGTTTGCGTGGTAGAATGGAGTGAGAAGGTTAAAGACGCCTTTTTCGGCGACGAATATACCGTGACCATCGAGAAGCTTTCGGATAACGAACGACAGATCACCATCAGGGAGGCCGGAGAATCATGCTGACACTTGCTTTTGAATCCTCTGCCCGTCCCGCTTCCGTGGCCCTCATGGAAGATGATGTGCTGGTCTCTCAATATACACAGTGCAGTGCTCTGACCCACAGCAGGACGCTCCTTCCCATGGCAGAGGATCTGCTGAAGAATGCAGAGATCTCCATAAAGGATATCGACCGGCTCGCCGTGGCACAGGGTCCCGGCTCCTTCACGGGGATCCGTATCGGGATCTCCACGGTCAAGGGACTTGCCTGGGCGCTGGATAAGCCCTGCGTCGGTGTCTCCACTCTGGAAGCCATGGCCTGGAACGGCTGCGCCCAGAACGATCCCGTGTGCTGCGTCATGGACGCCCGGAGAAGTCAGGTCTATAATGCTCTGTTTGAGATCCGGAACGGCGCACCGGTTCGTCTCTGTGAGGACCGTGCTATCTCTCTGGAAGATCTTTCCGAGCATCTTCGGCAGCTGGGCCGCCCCGTGTTTCTCATCGGGGACGGTACTGCGCTGACGGAAGCGCATCTGCAGAAACAGGGTCTTCCCTGCCGGGCTGCTCCGGAAAACCTTCGGTGGCAGAACGCCTATGGCGTCGCCATGGCTGCAAGGGAGAAGCCTTCCATTCATGTCGATCAGTTGCTTCCGTTCTATCTTCGTCTTTCCCAGGCGGAGCGGGAACGTCAGGCACGTTTGGATAAGTAATTAAATAATTGAAGGAGAAGAATATGAATAACGTATGTGTTTTTGATCATCCCCTAATTCAGCACAAACTTTCTATCCTCCGAGATAAGAATACCAGTGTAAAAGAATTCCGTGAGCTGGTCAGTGAAATCGCAATGCTGATGTGCTATGAGGCCACCCGCGATCTTCCTCTGGAAGAGATTGAAGTGGAAACTCCCATTGCCGTCGCAAAAGCAAGACGTATCTCCGGCAAAAAGCTGGCCGTTGTTCCCATCCTCCGTGCCGGTCTTGGCATGGTGGACGGCATGGTAAGCCTGATCCCGAACGCCAAAGTCGGCCATATCGGTCTGTTCCGCGATCCCGAGACCAAGGAGCCGGTAAAATACTACTTCAAGATGCCCCCCGATATCGCGGAACGCGATGTCATCGTCGTTGACCCCATGCTGGCCACCGGCGGTTCCGCCTCCGCTGCCATCTCCTTCATCAAAGAGACCGGTGTCTCCCGCATCAAACTGATGTGCATCATCGGAGCCCCGGAAGGTGTCGAACGCATGCAGCAGGATCATCCCGATGTACCCATTTACATTGCAGCGCTGGATGAGAAACTCAACGAAAACGCCTATATCGTTCCCGGTCTGGGCGATGCCGGCGACCGAATTTTCGGTACCAAATAAAAAAGATCAAGGACAGCAGAAAAACTGCTGTCCTTGTTTTTTATCTTACTCTTCAGGATAGGTTTCCGGATTCGTACATCAGCGCTGTCAGTGCCACGATGGGAGCGGTCTCACAACGCAGGATGCGGTTTCCCATGGAGCATACCTGGATCCCCAGTTTCCTTGCCATGTCCGCCTCATAGCTCTCAAATCCGCCCTCCGGACCGGTGATGATACATGCGGTCTTGACCTCTCCGCTCTTTTTCAGTGCCTCATTCAGGGGAACTCTTTCCCCGGTCTCATACATCATGAGCGGAAGTTCCGAGTGGATCGCCTCATTGAGTGCATTGACATAGTCACCTGCCCATGCCACTTCCGGGATGATCCCTCTGCCGGACTGTTTTGCCGCTTCTTCGGCGATACGCTGCCAGCGCTCCACTTTCTTCTGCGGATCATCAAGCTTCGCCACACAGCGGTTGCTCTGGAAAAAGCCGATGTTGGTCACGCCGCATTCCACAGCTTTCTGAAGGATATAGTCCGTCCGGTCATTTCCCTTGGGAAGGCCGCACAGCAGGGTCACTTCGATGGAAGGTTCCGTATCGCACTCTTTTTTCCGTACGATCTCCAGCTGAGCTTCCCCTTTTTCACTGTTGACAAGCCGGCACTCATAATCCGTACCATCTCCGTCACACACCGTGACCATCTCTCCGGGACGGATGCGAAGCACTCGGATGTGGTCGGCATCTCTTCCCCGTATATAAACCATACCGCCGGCCAGATTGGTCCCGGCAACGAAAAATCTAGGCATTGGATGTTCCTCCTCTTCTGAGGTCTGTTCCTGCCAAGTATATCATAAAACCCCTGCAGTAATCATCCTTTTTCTTTGTGTTTTGGACCCTTTCTGCGCCGGAATTTCGTTCTTGACTCATGCAGAAGTCGCGTAGTTGGTCGAGCGCGCACGATTGGAAATCGTGTAAACGTCAAAAGCGTTTCGAGGGTTCGAATCCCTCCTTCTGCGCCAAAAAGAAACTCTGATTTGAAAGAATCAGAGTTTCTTTTTTTCTGTTTTCCTGTAGACGGTTCAATTGTTTTTGAGATATACTTTTGTTGGAATTCCAAATAATAACAGAATGGTGCACAACTGCAGTCATGCACCGGAAAGGTGAAGCGCATGAAAAGAATAATCCCCCTTCTGATCGCCCTTGCGATGATTCTGTCACTTTCCGCCTGCGGCAAAAAGGATGCCGTCGGTTTCTCGGACCAGACCCGGCAGGCTGTTGCGGATTTTGTTGCCATGTATGGCAAAGACAGTCCCGACTACCAAGGCAACGCCTATGTTGTCAGCGACTTTGACAATACCACGGCCGTTTTCGATATTACATATCAGACCATCGTCTGCCAGCTCGAGCGCATGGCATTTGCCATGGATGCTCATGAACTGGAGACGGCACTCGCTGTGGGGCTGGATCTGAATGCCGATCAGAACGCTGACTGGATCGCAGATATCACCACCGCCTATTCCCACCTCTGGGACACTTACGGACCATTCACGGCCGCGGGTGTGGACGAAGAGACGCAAAAGGCCATGCAGGCCGACCCGTGGTGGATGGAGTTTGCCACCAAGATGCGTGCCTTCCTGTACCATGTGGAAGACACCACTCCGGAAGAGGTCAACTATGCCTGGATCCTATACTGGTTTACCGGCATGACACAGGACGAAGTTTACGATCTGTTCTATCGTTCCTGCAGTGAGAAAGAAACCGTGGAATCCGAATGGATCACCTGGACATCTCCAAAAGAGATCGAATCCCTGCTGGGTGTGATCGAATGCGCATTTCAGAACGGTGTCTCCGTGACACAGGACGTCAAGGATATGTTCACGGCGTTCCATGACAACGGGATCGATGTGTGGATCTGTTCCGCATCTCATCTGGACGGCGTTCGCGCTGCCGTGGACGCATTCGGTCTCAGTGACTGTGTCACCGGAGTGATCGGTATGACACAGACCATGGAAAACGGTGTCTATGCACCGTCCTACGACTATGAAAACGGTTACGCCTGGGATAATCTCGGCGGAGGAAACTGGCAGCCGTCGCAATACCCCATTCATGCGCTCCCCGGCATGGAAGGCAAAGTGACTGCGGTGGAAAATTCCCTTGTGCCCCGCTATGGCTGCGGACCGCTGGCAGGCTTCATGGATTCCAGCGGTGACTTCAACTTCTGCACCGAGTTCGACTCCATGCGTTTCGTTATCTGCTATAACCGTGCCAACCGGAAGATTACGGAAGGCGCCGGTCTGATTGCAGTACTTGCCGTTTACCAGCAGAAAACCCTCGGCTATGATCTCGCCAAGGCAAACGCCGCCGGAGACACCTATTATGTGCTGCAGGGACGCAACGAGAACGGCCTTCGCACCATGCGTCCGTCCAATGAAACGATACGTCTCGATGAAAAGAAACCGCAGCTGTTTGCCAATAAGGACAACGAAACTCTTCTCCAGTATGCCGTCGATCACTCCATGACCACAGCGGACTTTCTGAACACCTTCGCCAAAGCCACTTCGTCGGAAGATGCCGGTAATCCCCTGGGACTTGATTACGGTCATCTGGACAACTATCGCGGATATCACAGTGTTGCATCCCCTGAAGCTTCGGAACAGCAGCCTGCCGCCTGACAATCTTTTACAGCAAAAGAAAACACGTCCCGGAATTGTTTCCGGGACGTGTTTCTATGTACGAAGATTAAAACGTAATGGACTAAATTAACTCAAATATTGACATTTTCCACAGAGTTTTCCACAATTATGTCAACTGTTTTTCCGCTGTCAGTACATGAAGAACATCTTCCTCCACATGAAAGGTGATATTATATCCGCCGAAAAGTACTCCGTAGACCCTGTCCGGGTCATTCTGATACGTTGGACGGGGATCATTCTTCAGTACATCTTCCACCTTTGCCGTCAGATCCTCACCGAGAATAGTACGGACCTCCTCCGGAATGACCACGCGGACCTGGAGATCCGATGCATCGGCGAGAAACCCGCTGGCAGCATCGGGGATGGAATCAGCATACGGGATATATGGTTTGATATCCAGGATCGGTGTCCCGTCCATCAGATCCGGTCCCTGCACCAGGATCACCGGCCCGTCCGGGTCATCCGGCAGCACCTCGGTAAGCTTCACACAGCTCAGACCAATGGGATTGGGCCGGAACGGAGACCGAGTGGCAAACACGCCCATTCGCCGGTTTCCTCCCAGCCTCGGAGGGCGTACCGTCGGCGACCATGCTTTGCCGCGGTTCTCGGAAAACTCCCAAATTAGCCAGATATGGCTGAACCCCTCCAGACCGCGCACCGCTTCCGGATCCCGGTACTCCGGCTGAAAAACAATCCTTCCCTGCACAGAGGGTGCCAGTCCGCTCTGACGGGGAATTCCAAATTTTTCATTGTAATCTGTATGAATATATGCGATGATGTTTTCTGTTACCTGATTCATTTTTTTCACCAAAATTAACACTTTCGGGATAATTCCTGTTATACTTACTATATCATTTTTTACTGGAGTTCACTATGGAAGAAAAGAAGAAACTGCTACTCATTATCAATCCCGTGGCCGGAAGAGCGGAAGTACGGCATAATCTCGTACCCGTTCTTGAGATCTTTGAGTCTGCAGGATATATGGTAACCGTATTCGTTACCGGAAAGTCCGGAGATGCATCCGACATCATCATCAAGTATGGCAAGGAGTATGATCTGATCGTATGTTCCGGCGGAGACGGTACCATCAGCGAGGTCACTACCGGTATCATCAAGGCAGGGATCTATGTTCCTGTGGGATTCATGCCTGCCGGCAGCACCAACGACTTTGCCGCCTACCACGATCTTCCCAACGATATGCTGAAAGCAGCAAGACAGATCGTTCTCGGCGATCAGCGTCCCGTGGATGTGATCTCCTACGACAACGAGCATTATTCCATCAACGCTTCTGACTTCGGAATCTTCACCTGGATCTCCTATTCCACCTCGCAGCGTCAGAAGAACATGCTGGGCGGGCTGGCCTATTTACTGGAAGGTGTCAAGGATTTCAAAAAGCTTCGCAGCCAGTATGTTAAAGTCACCGCCAACAACATGGTCTTTGAAGGAGATATCCTCTTCGGCCTGATCTGCAACGCCACCCGAGTGGTAGGCACCCTGACGAAAAAAGGCAAGATCATACAGGGCGATGACGGGATCATGGAGATCGGGCTGGTGGAAAAACCGAAAAATGCCATTGAGTTTCAGAACATCATCAAATCCATTCAGTCCGGTGAACTGACCCACAAGAACATCCATTTCTTCAAAGCAAAAAAGATCGTTCTGGAGACAACGGAGCCGCTGGACTGGTCCATGGACGGAGAACACTATGTCTCTCCCCTGCGATGTGAGATCGAAAGTCTGCGTCACCGCATTACTCTGATCTGCTGAAATATCCTCAATATAGCAAAACTCCCTGCTTTTCGCAGGGAGTTTTTTATTGCTGACAGTTCATTCATAGTGGGTCCGGATGTAGTTTTCCCACAGGCCGTACCCCTCTGCCGTCAGATGGATACCGTCCCAGGACATGTCTGAGGGAAGGTTCCCTTCTTTATTGACCAGAGCGGAATAAACATCCAGATAATAGCAACCCTTTTCTCCTGCCAGTTTGCGCAGGATCTTGTTGTACTTCTGTATATTCTCCTTATTGAAGCTGGTACTGGATACCGACTCCTCCGCCGTCACGGGAAGCAGCGACATGATATAGACATCCGTATCGGGCTGGATTTCCCGGATCGCATCGATCATCTCACCGTAGAGACGCTTGAAGTAATCCTCTTCAAAGGTGATCTCATTGATGCCAAGCTCAACATAGACCTTATGGTATTTTTTCCCTTCCATCTCGCCCAGGACTTCCTCCTTGACGTTATAGACAGAAAGACCGGTCTTGGAATAGTAGTCAGCCGTAGTCAGTCCGGAGAACAGTTTCAGTCCGTCCACCAGAGAGTTGCCGATAAATGCGGCGTCCGTGAAGTATTCGTTGTCCTTTGCCTTCTTCTCCTTCGGCTCCACTGTTTTTACGGAATCCTTGTCCAGCGTCAGTTTGAATTTCGTTCTCATGCTGCTGGCCATCACCCGGGTGATGGCTGCTGCCACTTCCTGACGGGCGATCTTGGAATCCGGCTTGAAATTCATCATCTGATCCGTTCCGGAGAAGATCCCTGCCCGGTACATCGTGTAGATCGCCTCGGCATCGTCCCGGTCCATGGGGACATCGGGAATGGCGTCGTCATCCACCTTGTTGATGGAAGGAAGCATCTTCTTTGGAACCGCGTTCACCAGCATCTGACAGAACTTACCTCGTGTGATGGATGCCTCGTAATTCGACACTTCCTTATCCAGGATCTTATGCTTCAGGGCATAGTCGATGTAAGTCACATACCAGGGTTCCGTATCCGGGAAAGAGGCTCCTTCACGAAGCAGGTTATTGTTCAGGTTGCAGAGCATCGCCATGGCAGAAGCCACATTGATCTCCTTCAGCGGCTGAAAATGACTGTCATCCGGTCCCCGCATATAGTTATTCTCATACACATATGCGATATACGGCAGGAACGGAGAATCCGAGGCCACATCCAGAAAACCGTTTTCATAGGCGCTGCCCAGTTCGAAGTCATCCGTACGGCTACAGGCCGTCAGTGCCAGTGAGACCACAAGAAGGATCGTTATTATTATATAAGAGTATTTTCGGATTATTTTTTCCATACAAACACCATAATCTCTTGTTTACATAATGCCTTATTATCATATCACCGAACCGGGGTTTCTGCAATATCCATCCTCAGGTTTTCCCTCCCGCTTTTTGCTTTTTCCATCAAAAAATCCCACGGAAATCCATCCGTGGGATTACGATCATCTATCAGAATAATTACAGGACCAGAGACGGTGCGGAGTACACACGTGCCTGCAGTTCGGAGTTGAGCATGTAAAGGCCTTTCGGATCTCCGCCGAACAGTTCCATTTTCGAAACGTTGTCCTGGGCGTTCATCTCTTCCTCGCCCTGTTCCTTTACAAACCAGTCCAAAAACTGCAGCGTGCGGTAATCCTTTACTTCGCTGGCAGCGGCATAGATGCCGTTGATCAGGGATGTGACATACTCCTCATGCTCCAGAGCCATCTTCAGAGGATCCATCAGATCCTTGAATTCCTTATCCGGCTTGGCAATGGCTTTCAGTTCCACATGCTGTCCGTTGTTGTGCAGATACTGCAGCATCAGCATGGCATGATCCCGTTCTTCCTGAGCCTGAATGGTAAACCAGTTCTGAAATCCGGCAAGTCCCTTGTCGGCATAGAAGTTGGCCATATCCAGATACAGATAGGCAGAATACAGTTCCTTGTTGATCTGATCATTCAGCAGTTCATATACTTTAGCGTCCATATAAAAGACCCTCCATCTTTAAATCTTTTTCCATTATATCCAATGGGGAAATCCAATACAAGAGAAAGAATCCGCATTCCATGATGATCCGGTTGAATCCCCTATCCGTCGTTTTCATCGTGCCGGAGAAAAACTTCGAATGAGCTATTTACATCAACCCTTTTTCAAGTTACAATAACACCTTAGATAAAGAATTTGAAGGGTTTTGATACACCATGAGCAAACCAGTAATGATTACCGCCGACAGCACTGTGGACCTGTCCAAGGAGCTGATCGAACGTTATAATATCGGAATCATCCCTCTTACCATCACGCTCGGAGAAGAGAGCTTTCTGGATGGCGCGGGATTCACTCCCATGGACATGTTTGCCCGTTACCACGAAGACGGAAGTCTTCCCAAGACTGCGGCTCCCAACATCCAGGACTTTTCCGATTTCTTTGAAAAATACACCAGTCAGGGTTATGAGGTCGTTCATCTGGATATCAGTGCGGAACTGTCCAGTTCCTACAGCACTGCCTGTCTGGCAGCCGAGGATATGGAAGGCGTCTACGTGATCGACAGTCTCATGCTCTCCACGGGTATCGGTCTTCTGGCCATTGAAGGTGCCGAGTGCCGGGATCGCGGCATGTCCGCTGCGGAAATCGCCGATCATCTGAATGAGTTGCGTCATAAAGTATCCACCAGTTTCGTTCTGGATACGCTGGAGTTCATGTGGAAAGGCGGACGCTGTACTGCAGTGACTGCATTCGGTGCCAATCTTCTGAAGATCAAACCCGGCTTAGAAATGGCCGACGGCAAGCTGGATATCTACAAAAAGTATCGCGGCAACATGAGCCATGTTTATGAACAGTATATCCTGGAGCGCATGGAAGGAAAAAAGATCCGTCCGGGTCATATCTTCCTCACGGAATCCGGTGAGATTGAAGAAGAGACCATCGCACATCTGGAAGAACTCATCCGAGAGAAATCCGGCTGCAAGGAAGTGCATCACACCTATGCCGGATGTACGGTATCTTCACACTGCGGCCCCCGCTGTCTGGGCGTTCTGTTTATCGAAGAATAATACAATCCATATTGAAAAAACGATCGGATCAACATGGATCCGATCGTTTTGCATTTATTCCGTTGATTCAGATTCCCCAGACCAGCCATACGAAGATGGAGCCGGACAATACTGCCACCAGAGAGAACGGGATTCCAATACGCATGAAGTCTCTGGTCTTCACGATATATCCTTCTCTCTGCAGCATACCAATGGCGGTGATGTTGGCCGACGCTCCTACGGGAGTAAGGTTGCCTCCCAGCGTAGCTCCGATGAGAAGGCCAAAATACAGGACATAGGGTTCCACGCCCATTCCGGCGGCGATTCCCTGCACGACAGGCAGCATGGTCGCCACATACGGGATGTTGTCCACGAATGCGGAAAGAGCCACGCTGACCCAGACGATCAGCATATAGATCACGAACAGATTGCCGCTACCGATCTTCAGGAACAGCTTTGCGATCTCATCGATAACACCTGCTTGGGTGATCCCGCCGATGACGATAAACAGACCGGTGAGAAGAAGGAGCGTTTCGTAATCGATCTCGGAGACCGGTTTCGTGATGCCGAGAAGCGACCGTTTTTTTATCACATTCCAGATCAGGCCGATAATAAGCAGAGTCATGCAGATATAGCCGTTGATGTACTCAGGAGTGTTGGGAATGAAGGAGGCGATGATCAGAAGCACCACCGTGCCGGCCAGCAGAATCGTCGGCACATAATCCTTTACCTCGGTACGGTCTTTTCCTACCGTAGGCTGAGTCTCCTTTCGGAACAGGATCAGCAGCACGCCTGCAGTCAGCAGCGCGCCCAGTTCCACCGCCCAGAAGATACCCGCCTTTCCGTGAAACACGAAGAAGTCCATAAAGGTCATATCCGCATATCCGCCAAGAAGGATCGCTGTCGTATCGCCCACCAGTGTGGCAGCCCCCTGGAGGTTGGAAGACACGGAGATTGCAATGACCATGGCGATGGGTGAGATCTCAAATTTACGGGCTATGGCAATGGCCACGGGTGCGATCATCAGAACCGTGGCAACGTTATCCACAAATGCGGAAACGATTCCGGCAAACAGTGCCAGTGCCACAATGGTCCATTTGACGTTTGGCATCTTATCCACAATAATGTCTGCCATCAGAGATGGCATCCCCGACTCGATAAACAGGGATACGATTCCCATCGTACCGGCTATCATCATCAGAACATTAAAGTTAATGGATCCGAGGATTTCCTGCAGCGGCATGATCTGAAGAATCACAAAAACCAGTGCCGTACCCAGTGCGATCCACGGACGATACCGCGGAAACAGCAGAAGCAGCACATACATTATTATGAACAACACCAATGCTAAAACCATTTTCAGATTCTCCTCAACATAAAAAAACAGACCTTTGCCATGCACCAACATACAAAGCAAAAGTCTCGCACTCTTTCAATACGGTAACGGGCCTATCCGGCCGTGACTGACGTCGCCGTATCACACCGGAATCCAGTGTGGGCTACTCCCTTTTACATAGTAAAATAATAATCGGATTCGTTTTCAGTGTCAACATCAAATCGAAGGTCTTGGAACTTTTCCGGCTCAACACAAAAGAAAAATACAAAAAACTACTTGAAATGAATTATCGACTGTGCTAAACTAGCTAGGCACTCGGGAAAACGAGCTGTATGCGGAGTTAGCTCAGCTGGATAGAGCGTCTGGCTACGGACCAGAAGGTCGGGGGTTCGAATCCTCTACTCCGTGCCAAGAAACAGGGTTATTTCATTAGAAATTCCCTGTTTTTTGTGATTTTATAGCACTTTTTCAGATATTACCGATGGACCGGCATCTGCCGGTCCATCGGTCTTTTTTTCTCAGAAATCCCTGCTTCCGGATGTGAGTCCTTTCCAGATTGCACCCAGCACCGGACGTTTGCAGCTCTCATATTCTCTTCCTCGAAGGATGAGTTTCTCTACTTTCAGCTGTCCCAGTTCTTCTTTCGGGATGGTATAGGGATCCGCCGAGAGGATCACCATATCGGCAATCTTTCCCGCTTCCAGACTTCCCCGCTGTTTGTCATCAAAGGTGGTATAGTAGCCGTTATAAGTACACATGCGGAGCGCATCCTGAACCGTGACCGCTTCTCCGGCATTGGCATTGTTCACCGCTTTGTCCATCCACACGATGGGATCCGGTGTGGTACAGGGAGCGTCGGAACCAAAGGAAATGAGGATCCCTGAATCCCGGAACGTCTTCAGAGGATTCAGTCTTCCTGCGCGTTCCTTTCCCAGTATGGATTCCAGATACGCATCCGGTTCCTGTTTCCAGTTGATAAAGGCGCTCTGTACCGGCATCTGGATATGATACTCGCTGCAGATTCGGATGCCTTCTTCCGTAGGCAGGCAGTCATGAATGATTCCGTGACGATGGTCCTCCCGCGGATGATCATCCAGTGCTGCTTTCAGAGCCCGGGTCGCCTGGTCAAATGCCTTGTCTCCGATGGCATGCATTTCGATCTGAAGTCCCGCGCGATTTGCCTGCTTACAGAATTCCGTCACCTTCTCATCACTGTAATAGAGGACTCCGTCTCCTCCCTCCTCATCGCAGTAGGGTTCCAGCATGGCCGCATCGTGAGAACCGAAACATCCATCCAGAGCGCTTTCAAAACATCCTCCGATGCGAGGCAGGTTCCGGCTGGTGGCGACTTTGATATCCATGGGCTGCGGAAAGACACGAAGCTGGAATCCGTTCTGAAGGGATCTGGCAAAGATCTTTTCAAAGGTAATATCCAGATTTCCGGCATAACCAACACCGCTGACAGTGTGAACCATACCGATTCCTCTGGACGCCATGAAATCCACGGCATCCTGCATGTTTGCCACCAGTTCCAGCAGAGAGATGGAACTGGTGATATAATCGGAAAACTTGAAAAACGCTTCCTGGTTCATCTCTCCCGTATCGGGATGATATCCCCGAAGATCCTTCACTTTGTCATTGAGTTTATTGAGCAGCTTCGTGTTGACGATACAGGCATGGCCGTCGTATTTCACCACCATGATCTCCTTATCCGGACAGACCTCGTCCAGCTCTTCCCGATGGATCAGGCGACCTTCCCGTACGGAATAGGGTGAAGCACCGAACGCAATGAGGGTGTTTCCCTTGGATCTGGCCACGAACTGACGGACCATTTCCTTGATTTCCTCATTGGAGCCTGCCTCCATCACATTGAGTCCTGCCTGAAAAGTGGAGAAGGATGCAAAGTGCTGATGCGAGTCCACAAAAGACGGAGCCAGTGCACGATCTCCAAGTTCCACCAGTTCCGCGGACCGATACTCCTCCGGAAGATCATTTCCCACGTAAATGATCGTACCCTGATCTTCAACCAGGTAGTGAAACACTTCATCCTGTCCGTTTACGGAAAGGATCGTTCCTTTATAACACTTCATAGGTCTTCCTCCAGTTTCTAAAATTCGTGCATCTTAGTATTCAGGTGTGCAAATCCATCATTCCATGGTACAAAATGTCACATCTGTACCATCGAACCACGGCCACAACTGCGGCCACAATTGAATCACCATTTTCCAAAATATTACAATAATCTTAAGAAATACTCATATTCTTAATATTCCCTCTTCAACCGGGTAAATCTAAAAGAAAGAATGATGGTATCAATGAAAAGGAACAATGCAAACATTCTGCTGATCGATCAGGATCATTCCTATCGCTCTTCTGTCTGCAGCAGTCTTATGCCTCTCGATTACACCGTTCATGAAGCGGAAACGGTGGGCGAAGCGCTCCATCGTATTCAGGATTACGGCAATTATGACCTCGTGATCTGGGTTCCGGCCTCTCCAGCGGAGATCCCGTCCTTTCTGGAAGGACTTCGCGAAAAGACCAACTGTCCGGTTCTTGCCGTTTTCCGTGATCTTTCCTATGAGCATCGTCTGACAGCCTATGTGTCGGGTGCCGACGACTGCATCCAGATTTCCATCACCGAAGACGAGCTGCTTGCCAAAGTTGCCGCTCTTATCCGGCGTTTCCAGGATTATCGCGGCAAGATCGTTTCCGCCAGTTCTATCCAGATCAATCCCGAAACGCGAACCGTGATGAAGAACGGAGAAAAGCTGGAGCTGACCGATCTGGAGCTGAATATTCTGGAATACCTGTACTATAAGAACGGTGAAGTTGCCTCCATCCCGGAGATCTACGAACAGGTCTGGGGTGAAAAATACTTCCCCGGCTCCAACAATGCCGTTATGGTCCATATTCTGAATCTTCGAAAGAAACTGGAAGAGAACATGTCTCATCCGAAGGTCATCCGCACCGTCTGGGGAAAAGGCTACCGACTTTGTCTTTGATCGTAATCACCTGTGATCACTGAAAGAAATCTGTGATCACAGTTTTTTTATTTCAGTTTTCCCGCATTCTTCTCTTCCAGACACCGGATCACATGGTAGGCAAAATCATTGAAGGGTGTTTCAATCCCCAATTCTCTTCCCATGCGTACAAGAGTTCCGCAGAACATCTCGATCTCTGTCTCTCTTTTTGCATCCAGATCCTGAAGGGTGGAAAAACGTGCCTCCGCCGGAATGGGCGAATTGTGTGCTCCCGGATTGTCCGTGTCACGGATGTCGATCCCCTTTGCCCAGGCGACCTGAGCCACTTCTTCCCTCATCTTATCGCTGATATAAGAGAGATGACTGCTGTCCCGATATCCGCCGTATCCGCAGCCTACGATGGCCTGCGGAATATTCTTGCTGATATTCAGAGCATACTTATACCAGATATCCTGCCGGATATCGGAAGAGATACTATAGCGCACCGGAGTGTCGTCAAACAGCTCCATCAGGTCAAGGATCCGCTGACTTCTGGTGCCGTCCGTTTCTCCGAAATACACCCCTTGCGTCACTTCGGGATCATACCGGATCTCATTGCCGACGCGCCGGGATGCGATCCTCATCAGAGAATAGACGACATGCTCCATTCCGATGACTTCCCCGATCACCATCTCGCTGTCCACGCCGTTCATCGGACTCATCACGATGGTATGGTCATCCACGATCTTTTCGATCATGGGAAGGCTGCCCGACAGACCGCCGTATTTGACCGTGACGATGAGGAGATCGGCGCCATGGGCCTGCTCCGGTGTCCGAACGTTGAGTCGGAGGGTCTCGCCGTTTACCACGATGCCCTTTTCCTTCAGTCTCTCCGCACGCTCTCCTTCCGCGATGACCCAGAGGTGATCCCCCAGCTTTTCTCTCAGTCCGTCGATAAAATAGCTGCCGATGGCACCGGCGCCAAGAACTGCGATGGTCTGAATACTCATAGTGATGCTCACCTTTCCCATTGATTGCTTCCATTGTATCACAGCTGACCGAAAAACCGAATACAAACAAAAGAACCAGACCGTCCGAGGACAGTCTGGTTCCAATTACACTATTGAATTAGCATTAGCCGTTTAAGCAAGCATTCCAAAGTAGTCGAGCATTCCATAGATGTACAGGAACGCAATAACAACAGGAACGAAATAACGGAAGACTGGTTTCATCCAGTTGCGCACCTTAGCGCCGGTACCGGCATTGGCTTCTGCCAGGAACTTATCCCATCCCCATCCAAACTTGTTGCAGCAGAACAGGGCAAAGATCAACGAACCCAGAGGAAGAGCATTGTTGGAAACAAAGAAGTCCCAAAGATCCAGCCAACTGTTTCCTTCCTTAATGGGTTGGAAGTTGGAAAGCACGTTAAAGCCCAATGCTGTGGTCAGAGCCAGCACAGCAACAACGATACCGGAGACCAGGCAGCCTTTTTTACGGCTCCATCCGGTAAGATCACAGACCATGGCGAGGATATTCTCGCACACAGCGAGGACCGTAGACATAGCAGCAAATACCATGAACAGGAAGAACAGTGATCCCCACCATCTGCCGCCGGCCATGTTATTGAAAACACTGGCCATGGTATTAAACAGAAGGCTGGGACCTGCATCCACCTGCAGTCCGAAAGAGAAGCATGCCGGGAACATGATCAGACCGGCAAGGACAGCCACAAAAGTATCCAGGATGATGACGTTCGTCGCCTCTCCCATGAGAGAATGATCCTTATTGATATAACTTCCGAAGATGGCCATGCTTCCGATGCCAAGGGAAAGGGTAAAGAACGCCTGGTTCATGGCTCCCACGATGACCGATCCGTTGATCTTGGAGAAATCCGGTACCAGATAGAACTTCAGGCCTTCCTTTGCACCGGACAGGGTCATGCTGTGTACCGCCAACACCACCAGGAGGAACAGCAGAGCGATCATCATGACCTTCGTCACGCGCTCCAGACCCTTCTGCAGACCGAAACTTAAGATCACGAATGCGGAAACTACCGCAACGAGCATATAGCCTACGTTGATGGACGGGCTGGAAAGCATGGTTCCGAAGCCCAGCAGTTCATAGGAACCGGTAAGGAATTTCACGAAATAGTAAATGATCCAGCCGGTTACGACCGTATAGAAAGCCATCAGTGCGATATTCGCAAGCAGAGATATATATCCCCAGATGCCCCACTTCTGTCCCGGTTTCTCCAGTTTCTGGAACATACGGGCAGGGCTGGTCTGTGCCGCACGGCCAATGGCAAACTCCATCGTCAGTACCGGAAGACCCAGCAGGATCAGGCACAGGATGTATACCACCATAAAGCTTCCGCCGCCGTACTGTCCGCACATCCACGGAAACTTCCATACGTTGCCGCAGCCAATGGCACAACCGGCAGATAACAGAATAAATCCAAGACGGCTGCCGAGCCGTTCACGATTCTCCATTGTTTCTACTCTCCATTCTTTTTTTCACTGTGGTCCTCACGGAGCCAACAGCGGTATTTTAAAAGTATAGCTAATTATTAAGCTGTTTTCAACTGTTGTGAATTGAAAACGATGGTTAAACAGGAACTTTCCGGTCCTTTTCACCGCTTTCCATCCCTTTCTGTGAACCCAGCCTTCCCATATCAGGCAGAGATCCCGGAAGACCGGAGTCCCGCCCGGTCTTTCAGATCACTGCCGCCATGATGGCTTTGATGGTGTGCATCCGGTTCTCCGCTTCGTCGAAGACGATGGACTGCGGTCCCTCAAACACCTCATCGGTGACTTCCATGGCATCCCGTCCGAATTTCTCTCCCATCTCTTTTCCCACTGTGGTCTTGTGGTCATGATAGGCGGGCAGACAGTGCATGAAGCGGCACTGCGGTCCTGCGGTATTCATCAGTTTCTTGTTGACCTGATACGGTGCAAGATCCCCGATGCGCTGTTCCCAGACTTCCACCGGTTCTCCCATAGAGACCCAGACATCGGTATAGATGACATCCGCATTCTTCACCGCGTCCATGGGGTCCTCGTTCAGTTCGATCACGGCTCCGGTCTGGCTTGCCACAGCTTCGCATTCCTTCACAAGATCCTCGTTGGGGAAATAGGACTTCGGTGCACAGGCTACAAAATGCATGCCCATCTTGGCACACCCTACCATTAAGGAATCGCCCATATTGTAACGGGCATCGCCCATATAGACCAGTTTGATTCCTTCCAGTTTTCCGAAATGCTCACGGATGGTCAGGAAATCCGCCAGGATCTGGGTCGGGTGAAACTCATTGGTCAGACCGTTGATAACGGGAACTTCCGCATATTTGGCCAGTTCCTCCACACGGCTCTGTTCAAAACCGCGGTACTCGATGGCATCATACATACGGGACAGGACACGTGCGGTATCCGCCATGGATTCCTTTACCCCGATCTGGGACCCGGTGGGTCCGAGATAGGTGCTGCCCATGCCGAGATCCTGAGCTGCCACTTCAAATGAGCAGCGGGTGCGGGTACTGGTCTTCTCAAAGATGAGGGCAATATTCTTCCCTTCTTTCAGGCGGTGTACGATCCCCGCCTTTTTCTTTGCCTTCAGATCCGCGGCCAGATCCAGCAGTTCTGTAATCTCATCCGGTGTATAATCCAGCAGTTTTAAAAAATCTTTTCCTTTCAGGCTCATGGGTCCCCTCCTCGATCAAGCGCAGGCATCGCAGATCACTGCGACGGCTTTTTCCAACACATCCATGGGAATGTTCAGTGCCGGAAGCAGCCGGACCTTATCCTTGGCTGTCAGGCACAGAACGCCGTTTTCCAGACATTTCTGGACCACTTCCCCGGCCGGTTTCTCCGTGCTGATTCCCAGAATCAGGCCCTTGCCGGAAACCCCTTTCACACCGGGGGCTCCTTCCAGTTTGGAGCGGATGAACCGAGAACGTTCCTCCACACCTTCCATGAATTCATCCGTAAGACGGGATACGACGGAAACACCGCCGGCGCAGCACACGGGATTCGCTCCATAGGTGGTGCCGTTATCGCCGTGGCCGAAAACACCGGAGAGTTTCTCACTGAGCAGGCATGCTGCCAGAGGAAGACCTCCGCCGATTCCCTTGGCGGTGGAAACGATATCCGGGCAGATGCCGTAGTGCATATAGGAATACATCTTTCCGGTACGTCCGTTTCCGGTCTGAACCTCGTCCACGACCATCAGAATATCCTCTTCCTCGGCAATCTTTGCGATCCCGGCGATGAAGTCCGGATCCAGATCCACGACTCCGCCCTCACCCTGGATGCATTCGAACATGATGGCAGCGACCTTATGTTCCGCCACCAGTTTTTTGACGCTGTCGATATCATTGACATCGGCATGGACAAACCCCGGGGTCAGCGGCTGAAACAGCTCGTGATAGTGTTCCTGACCAGTGGCAGCCAGCGTGGTAAGCGTCCGTCCGTGAAAGCTGTCCTTCATGGTGATGATGGTGGTGTATTCCGGTCCCTTGTGTTCGGCCTGGTACTTACGTGCAGCCTTGATGGCGGCCTCATTGGCCTCCGCACCGGAGTTGACGAAGAATACCTTGCTCATTCCTGTCTTCTCACACAGGAGCTGTGCCAGTTCCACAGCGGGCTCCGTGTAATACAGGTTGGATGTATGCTGGACTTTGTGAAGCTGTGCTTCCACGGCACTGAGCCACTGCTCGTCACCGTATCCGAAGGCATCCACTCCGATGCCGGTGCCCATATCGATATATTCCCTGCCGTTTTCATCCACGGCAATGGAACCTTTTCCGCTGACGATGGTCACGGGAAACCGTGCGTAAGTTCCAGCGATATACTGATGATCCCGTTCCTGAATTGAACTCATACGATTACTCCTCTCCGTATACCATGGTTCCGGCACCTTCATTGGTGAGGATCTCCATGATGATGGCATGATGCACACGGCCGTCCAGGATAATGACCTTGCGGACACCGTGCTGAATGGCGTCAATGCAGCATTTTACTTTCGGTATCATGCCGCCAGACACGATTCCCCGCTCCTCCAGCTTCTCCGCTTCCGCAACGCTCAGGCGGCGGATCAGAGAATCGGGATTGTCCCTGTCTTCCAGGATCCCGCTGATATCGGTCATCATGATCATGCGCTCGGCACCGATGGCGCCGGCGATGCGGGCCGCCGCGGTATCGCCGTTGATGTTATAGGCATTGCCGTCCCGGTCGCAGCCCAGCGTGGACACCACCGGAATGTAGCCTTTGTCCAGCAGGTCCAGAATCGGCTGAACATTGACGTGGGTGATCTCCCCCACATATCCCAGTTTTTCATTTTTCTGAGTGGCCTCGATGAGTCGTCCGTCCATTCCGGAAATACCCATGGCGCGGCCGCCCTTCATCTGAAGCAGATTCACAAGAGTCTTGTTGATCTTGCCGGCCAGTACCATCTGAGCGATCTCCATGGTCTCATGGTCGGTGACACGAAGGCCATTGTCGAACACGGGTTCTTTCCCCATCTTCTTCATGGCATCGTTCATCTCCGGCCCGCCGCCGTGTACCAGCACGACTTTGACCCCCACCAGAGTCAGCAGGACGATATCCTCCATGACCTGTTCTTTCAGAGACTCACTGATCATGGCGTTTCCGCCGTATTTCACCACAACGATCTTGCCGTTGTATTTCTGTATATACGGGAGAGCGTGAGTCAGTACCTCTGCCCGTTCCGCATTGGATAATGATGTATTCATATCTCAGCTCCGATAATCTCCGTTGATCTTCACGTAATCATAGGTCAGATCACAGCCCCAGCAGGTGGCTTCGCCGTCCCCTTCCGTCATCTCGCAGAGGATCTCCACTTCGTCCTGAGTCAGGATCTTGGATGCCAGTTCCTCGTCAAATTCCAGACCGTGCCCTTTCTGGCACACCAGGATCTCTCCTCCCACGGAACGGAAGGAAATGTCCACGCCGTCGGGATCGAACTGCACGCCGGAATAACCCATGGCGGCAAGGACACGTCCCCAGTTGGCATCGTTTCCGAAGATCGCCGCCTTCGTCAGCGAGGAGGATATAACGGATTTTGCCAGGGTCTCTGCATCTTCCTCACTGGCAGCTCCCGTCACCGTACAGGTCATGAGGTGCTTGGCACCTTCCCCGTCCGCCGCCATGCGTCTGGCCAGATCACAGCTGACGCTCTGCAGTGCGGCGACAAACCGGTCATAGTCTTCCCCTTCCTCCTTGATGACAGGATTCCCTGCCATGCCGTTTGCAAGAATGAGGAACGAATCGTTGGTGGACATATCTCCGTCCACGGAGATCCGGTTGAAACTGATGTTGCAGGCCTTGCGCAGCGCACTGTCCAGCATCTCCCGGGAGATGGCACAGTCGGTGGTGGCAAAGCAGAGCATGGTCCCCATGTTGGGATGGATCATACCGGAACCCTTCACAATGGCTCCGATGCGGACCGGAACTCCTCCGATCAGCACTTCCGTGGCCTGCTCTTTCCGCACCGTATCGGTGGTCATGATGGCTTCAGCGGCACTGGCGGAGCCTTCCGGGGAATGGCTGAGTTTTTCCACAGCTCCCGGCAGTCCCTCTTCAATGGCCTCGATATTCAGCCGCTGTCCGATGATCCCGGTGGAGCATACCAGCACTTCGTCACTGGAAAGACCCAGTGCGCCGGCTCCCAGCTGCTGCATCTTCTGTGCGTTGACTTCACAGTCTTCCGCGCAGGCATTGGCGATGCCGGAGTTTGCGATGATGGCGCGGGCTTTGCCCAGCTTCACCGTCTCCATGTCCAGCAGCACCGGCGCTGCTTTCACCACGTTCCTGGTAAAGACTCCGGCACAGGTGCATGCTTCGTCGGAAGCAACCACCGCCAGGTCGTTCTTCACCGGATTCGGCCGGATCCCGCAGATGACGCCGGATGCCTGAAATCCTTTCGGCGCACATACGCCGCCTTCGATAAAGCTCATACGTCTCCTCCCAGTTTGAGTCCGGCAGTCTCCGGCTGTCCCGTCACGAGATTGAAGTTCTGAACGGCGGCTCCGGAGGCTCCCTTGCCCAGATTGTCAAAACGGGAAATGAGGACGATGCGGTCATCGTTGCCGCACACGGTCACTGTCATGTCATCCCGCTGCGCGAATTGATTGGATCCAAGGATCCCGTGGTCATTGCCTTCCTCATCGAAGAAGACCACCGGTCCCTGGTAAAGGTTCCGGTACACTTCCCGGATATCTTCTGCGCTTCCCCGCAGATCCTTGCGGAACAGGGTCACTACCGTCTCCATGCCGCAGTAGTAGTCGGCGATCACGGGACAGAAGATGGGCGGTGTAGTCAGACCGGAGATCTTGACCATCTCTTTCAGGTGTTTATGGTTCTGAGTCAGTCCGTAGACCCGTCCGCTGTCAAATTCCACGGGACGGTCCGGAGCCTCATATTCCGCGATCATCTTCTTGCCGCCGCCGGAATACCCGGTGAGGCTGAAGCACTGTACCCCTACCTCCGGAGGAAGGATCCCCGCCTGGACCAGAGGCTGTGTCAGTACGATGAAGCCGCTGGCATGGCATCCGGGATTGGCGATCCGGCGGGAGGCCATGATGGCCTCTCTATGCCCCTTCAGTTCCGGAAAACCGTAGGTCCACCCCTCTTCGGTGCGGTGGGCGGTCGAAGTATCGATCAGGATCGTGTGATCGTTTTTCACCAGCGAAGCCGATTCCCGTGCCGCGTCGTCCGGCAGACACAGAAAGGCAACGTCCGAAGCGTTGATGGCATCGGAACGCACGTCGGCATCATGGCGTTTCTCATACGGAATGGTAATAAGGTCCACATCCGGCCGGGATTCCAGCCGCTGATGGATCTGCAGGCCGGCGGTTCCGGCGCTGCCGTCGATAAATACTTTTGTCATAATCTCAGTCCTGCTCTTTATCCTGCTGACGAGCTGCCAGCACATCTCTTGTATATTCGATCTGATTTTCCACGGAGGCCACACTGGTGCCGCCGACACTGATGCGGCGTTCCACGCAGTTTTTCAGGCTGATACTGTCATAGAGGTCTTCCTCAAACAGATCGGAGAAGCCCTGATACACATCCAGCGGCATCGTCTCCAGGACCATGCCCTCGTCGATGCAGGTGGCTACGATCTGTCCGGAGATCTTGTAGGCGCTGCGGAACGGCAGTCCCTTGCGCACCAGATAATCCGCAAGATCCGTGGCATTGATGAAGCCCTCCTGTGCCGCCCGAAGCATGTTGTCCGAGCGCACGCTCATGGTATCGATCATGGGGATAAATACCTGAAGGCTGATCTTCACCGTATCCAGGCTGTCAAAGATGAAATTCTTGTCTTCCTGCATATCCTTGTTGTATGCAAGAGGGATGCCCTTCAGTGTGGTGAGCATGCCCATGAGATTGCCGAAGACACGTCCGGTCTTGCCGCGAACCAGTTCCGCCATATCGGGATTCTTCTTCTGGGGCATGATGGAAGAGCCGGTGGTATAGCTGTCGGACAGCTCGATGAATTTGAACTCCCAGCTGGACCAGAGGATGAGTTCCTCGGAGAAACGGGACAGATGCGTCATGATAAGCGCAAAGTCGTTCATGAGCTCCACACAGTAGTCCCGGTCGGAGACTCCGTCCAGAGAGTTCAGCATGATATCGTCAAAATGAAGCTGCTCGGCTTCAAAATAACGGTCGGTATCATAGGTGGTTCCCGCCAGAGCACAGCACCCGATGGGAGAAACATTCATGCGTTTCACCGCATCATCCAGACGGCTGAGATCCCGCAGGAGCATGGAGGCGTAGGCCATGAGATGATGTCCGAAGGTGATGGGCTGAGCACGCTGCAGATGGGTATACCCCGGAAGGATCACGTCCTTGTGCTCCTCGGCCTTGTTGCAGAGCACCTCCACCAGTTCTTCCACCAGTGCGGTGATCTCGGCACATTCTCTTCGCAGGTACATGCGAAGATCCAGTGCCACCTGGTCATTGCGGCTGCGGGCGGTGTGCAGCATCTTCCCCTCATCCCCGATGCGGGAAGTCAGGACCTGCTCCACAAACATGTGGATATCCTCGCAGTCGTAATCGATCTCAAGCGCACCGGATTCCAGATCATTCAGGATCCCTTCCAGTCCTTCGATGATATGTTCCGCAGCTTCCTGCGGGATGATCTTCTGGGCGCCCAGCATGGCTGCATGAGCCATGGAACCCGTGATGTCCTCGCGATACATGCGGCAGTCGATGGCAATGGAGGAATTATACTCATCGGCGATCTTGTCTACTTGTCCGGCAGTACGTCCGGCCCACATTTTCTCCATAATAAAAAACCTCTGATATGAAAATCCTTGCCCCGCACGTCCTGCACGGGGCAAGTGTCTGTTTTAATGTGATTAATTATTCTTTGCCGTCCACGATGGCCTGAACCTTGATGGGAAGTCCCCACAGGTTGATGAATCCTTCTGCATCCTTCTGGTTGTAATCGGACTCGCCGAAGGTGGCGATCTCTTCGGAATACAGGGTGTTGGGGCTCCATACGCCGGCCTTGATGATGTTTCCTTTGTACAGTTTCAGACGGACCTTGCCGTTGACCCGCTCCTGCGTCTTGTCCACGAAGGCCTGCAGTGCTTCCCGCAGCGGAGTGAACCACTGACCGTTGTACAGGACCTCGGCATAGGTGATGGCCAGTTCCTGTTTCTTATGAAGCACCATCTTGTCCAGTGTGATGCTCTCCAGATACTCGTGGGCACGATACAGGATGGTGCCGCCCGGAGTCTCGTACACGCCGCGGCATTTCATGCCGACGAGACGGTTCTCCACGATGTCCAGCAGGCCGATGCCGTTGGCGCCGCCCACTTCGTTGAGCTTCAGGATGATGTCCTTGGCGCTCATTTTCTCCCCGTTGAAGGATACCGGTGCACCCTGTTCGAATTCCAATTCGATGTAGGTGGGTTCATCGGGAGCCTGCAAGGGAGAAACGCCCATCTCCAGGAATCCTTCCTTTTCATAGGTGGGCTCATTGCCGGTGTCTTCCAGATCCAGACCCTCATGGCTCAGGTGCCACAGGTTCTTGTCCTTGGAATAGTTGGTCTCACGGCTGATCTTCAGCGGAATGTCGTGAGCTTCGGCATAATCGATCTCCTCTTCGCGGGACTTGATGGTCCACTCACGCCAGGGAGCGATGATGTGCATATTGGGTGCAAAGTGCTTGATAGCCAGTTCGAAACGGACCTGATCGTTGCCCTTGCCGGTGCAGCCGTGGCAGATGGCATCTGCGCCTTCCTTCTTGGCCACTTCCACAAGACCCTTGGCGATGACGGGACGTGCGGTCGCAGTACCCAGCAGATAATCTTCGTAGATGGCGCCGGCCTTCATGGTGGGAATGATGAAATCGTCAACGTATTCATCCGTCAGATCCAGGATATACAGTTTGGAAGCACCGGTCTTCTTTGCTTTCTCTTCCAGTCCTTCCAGCTCGTCGGCCTGTCCGACGTTGCCGGAAACCGCGATCACTTCACAATCATTATAGTTTTCTTTCAGCCAGGGAATAATGATGGAAGTATCCAGACCCCCGGAATAAGCAAGTACGACCTTTTTGATATCTTCTTTGTTCATGAGAATGCCTCCGTTGTATATTTATGCAACTATTATCCACCCAAATTCTGTTTTGTCAAGGATAAAGTGGAATTTTATGCATATTTTATTGAAATATTCACTAATTAATGAATATTCACTGTCTCTGTGTCCTCTTTCGCCCCCAAACGGAAGTTTTTTCTGTACTACGACGGAATGGACGTTTATAATATAAAATATAAATAAAGTAGGACACAGACAGTCATTATAGGGCAAACAGGAACTGTTTTCAACTCACTAAATCACAAAAATAAAATGGATCTCCTTCCCCGTATCCGTCACTTTGATGCATTTTTATACAGGGAAGCAAAATATCCGATGAAATGATGGAAACGATGAGTAATCATACACTGAAAAAAATCATAACCACCGCCTGCGTCCTGTCCTTTCTGGGGGGATGTTCCCGGGTCTCCACCATGGAGTCTGCCGGAACCGGTCCGAAGGAACCTCTGGAGATCTGGATCTGCGCCGATCTTCATTATCTGGCCTCCTCCCTGCATGATGACGGGACCGTGTTCCGTCAGCTCGTGGAGCAGGGAGACGGCAAAGTCCCGGAATACTCGGAAGCGATCGCGGATGAATTCATCCGGCTTTGTCTGGAACGCCGCCCCGATGCGGTGGTGATTCCCGGAGACCTGACATATAACGGAGAGCGCATCAGTCTGCAGGAGCTGTGCGGAAAACTGAAGACTCTGCAGGACAGCGGGATTCCGGTGCTGGTGATCCCCGGCAACCATGACCTGCTGTATCCCTATGCCAGAAGTTATTTCGGTTCCAACGCCCGAAAAACGCAGGCCATTTCCCTCTCGGATTTCCGGGAAGACTGCGGTGCCTTCGGTTGGGAGCAGGCAGCGGCCCGGGACAGTGATTCCTTCAGCTACGTCTATTCCCTGTCGGATGATGTGGAACTGATGTTTCTGGACGCCAACACCCCTGCCGATCCGGGATCCATTCTGGATTCCACTCTCACCTGGGCGAAAAAGCAGCTGGCATGGGCAAAGGAAGACGGCAAGACGGTGATCACCGTCACGCATCAGAGCCTACTTGCCCAGAACAAGTTCATGACAAAAGGCTTTATCATCAACAATCACGACAAGCTGGAAAACCTTCTCCGCAAATACGGGGTAACGCTGAACCTGAGCGCCCACATCCACATTCAGCATTCCGTGGAAGAGGACGGTATGACGGACATCGCCACCGGATGCATCTCCGTGGCGCCTCTTCGCTACGGGATCCTGAACCTCGGAGCCGACCGCTCCCAGTGGGACTACACTCCCTGCCATCTGGAGATCCTGCAGCAGGAGGCGACGGACCGTTTCACCACCTGCATGACACGCCAGATCGCCGACAGTCTGTCCGGCCGGGATATCCCGGAGGAGGACTTCAAGTATATGGTGGAATTCATGATGGATCTGAACCGCTCCTACTTTGCCGGCGAGATCACCGACCGGGATGTGGATACGGTGCGTCAGACCGAAGGATATCTCAAGTGGAAGACCTACGGACGGGATACCAGCTGGTATCAGTATATCGAAAGCATTCTCTCCTGAGAGGCGCTTTTCGCAGGAGGAACTATGATCGCGCAGATAAACGGAATCGATCTCTATTATGAAAAAACCGGCAGCGGGCGTCCCCTGCTGCTGGTTCACGGAAACGGAGAGGATCACACGATCTTCGATGTTGCCATTGAGGAACTGAAGGAGCATTTCACCTGTTATGCGGTGGACTCCCGGGGCCACGGACAGAGCACCCCGGTGAACGAACTGCACTACGAAGACATGTCCAGGGACATGATGGCACTGATGGACCATCTGGATCTGCACGATGTCCTCTTTTACGGTTTTTCCGATGGCGGGATTGTCGGTCTGCTCACGGCATCCCGGTGCGACCGTGTCACCGGTCTCATCGTCAGCGGTGCGAACGTTTCACCGGAAGGCGTTTCGACGATGATCCGTGTCCTGTTCCGCGCTATTTATCTGTTTAAAAGAGACCCCAAGATAAAGCTGATGATCAAGGAGCCCCATATCACCGATGACATCCTGAAAAAAATCAAGATCCCCACTCTGGTCCTGGCCGGTGAGAAGGATCTGATCCTGGAATCGGAGACCCGTCATATTGCGGACTCCATTCCCCGTGCCGTCATGAAGATCCTTCCTGAGGAAGGACATGGCTCCTATATCATCCACAACCGGAAGATTGCCCAGCTGATCCTGGATTTTTGTACCGGATCCTGAAAACGGCCTCTGAAAAAAAGTCTTCACATCCGCGGATTTTTGGTTTACAATAATATACGTATACGTATACTTATGTAAATTTTGAATTCTGTGGAGGGCTTTTCATGAACAAGAGCCGCAAAAACAGAAAAATGCATATCATCGCCGGTATCGTGGCCATTGCACTGATCCTCTATGCTTCTGTGACCCTGATTTCCATCAAGGCTCATACCCAGCGTGCACAGGAACAGAAAGCGGCACTGGAACAGAAGATCGATGAGGTCACCGAGGAGAACAAGCATCTTCAGTACCAGCTGGAACACAGCGAAGACGACGATACCATCAAGGATATCGCCCGTGAAAAACTGGGGCTGGTAGAACCCGGCGAGATCATCTTCTACGACGAAGCGAAATAATATACTCCATATGATTTTGGGCTCATGCAGTGAATCCGCTGCATGAGCCCTCTGTTTTTCCTGTTTTAGTTTTCCGTTTCTTCGGAGTCGTTCTCCTCCGGAGGAGCATCTTTCTCCTCCCCGCCGCTGTGCCGGTTACCGGCCTGGGAATGGGTGACCACGAGGGAGTTGGGGATCTCTCGTCCCAGCTCCGATTTACTGGAGTTTTTGGTGATGATCTTTCCCTGATAGGCCATGATGGAGGAGGATCCTCCGTCCATATTCACCGCCTGGAAGGCCCGGTGCTTTTTCAGAATCTTCGCGGAGTCTTCCACCAGACACCCGATACTGTATCCCACCTGCCGTCCGTCGACGATCAGCATGAGGAAATCGCCGTTTTTCGTCTGACCGATGGCACTTCTCGGCTGCAGTCCCCATCCGTAGGATCCCTCCACCACGATCTTGCCGTTGATGATGAGGGCGGGACTGAACTGGAATGCCCAGCGGTATTTCTCTGTTTCCGATACGCCCCACTGAATATGGAGGCGGTTGTCTCTCTGCATCCCGAAGAACAGATAGTTGTAGTCGGGAGTGCCGTAATCCACGCCGTTCATGACGAAGCTGCCCACGACGGTGCTGCCGTTGGAAAGCCCGCCTTCATCCAGGAAGCCGCTTCCGTTGATGGCAAGCACCTCATCCTTGCAGAAGGTCTCGATGAGGTCGCCCTCATTGCCGAAATCCTGGGCTTTCTTCATGATCACCTGACTGGGATCCTTGACCGTCGCCAGGGTCCCCACATAATCCGTTCCCTTCACCTGTACGATGAGAACGTTCTCCGGAACATTCAGTGCCCGGATGATCTCTCCGTAACGGGTATGAAGCGTAGTATCCTCACAGTCCAGATTGTCGATCACGAGATTATCGTATCCCATTGCCCGAGCATCGGGATGCTGATCCAGCCACTCCTCAAAGAAATCTTCATTGAGTTCCCAGTACCGGTCGTAAAAGGCATCCTTATCCAGAGGCCCGGTCTCCGTGCCTTCTTCTTCCCGGTCGTTCCAGCTGGTCTGGACCTTTTTCTGGTCCTCATTGGCTTTTTCCGCCGTATTCATCACATCATCGATAATGGACTGCGGAATAAAGGAAGTCGCCAGCCACTGATGATTCAGGGTGGACATGGCTGTTTCGATGTACAGTGTCCTCCATTTGACGAAGAACGGAATATCCGAAAAAACGAACAGACCGTATCCGATTCCCAGCAGCGTAGCCAGGATCATCAGGGTGATGAGCGCGTTGCGGATCCCCCTGCGGACTTTCTTCCGCAGGCTTTTGGCCTTCTTCTCCTCTTCCACACGGGTCCGGTGTTCCTCGTCCCAGAGAAGTTCCTCCTCTTCCGGAGAATGCTCCGCCGGTTGATCGTTCCTGTCTTTTTTCCCTTCTCCCCGGAGCTTCCGCAAAAGGTGGCGAAGTTCATGTCGTGCCTCCCGGGAGAGGGTTTGGAACGCGTCCGATGCATTCACCGGCGCATACCCCTGCGGTTCACTGAGACTCCGCAGAAGAGACCTGGCCTGCAGCGGTCTGCGGTTTTCGGGGCCTCTCCGTCTCTGACGAAGGATCCCTACTACATCCGATACAGTCAGAGGTCTTCCCGCATCCTTCGGGAGCACCGTTTCCGTTCGGTCCTCCCCTTCCTCCGCTTCGGACAGCTCCTCCGAGAGGATATCTTCCAGCAGCGGAGACAGGTCATCCTCCATGCTCTCCTCGGAAGAGTCGCTATTCAATTGTCTCTTCCACTGAGCAAGGACTTCCTCAAAACTCATCACACCGTTCTCTTCCGGTTCCGGGGTCTCCTCCGGTGTCTCCCCGGACGGGGAAAACGGGATACGGGTGCGGTCCTCCTGAGGTCCCTGCGGTGAACGATCTGTAGAAAAACCTTTAAACACCGTCGTTCCTCCGCATAATGCACATACTTATATGAGTTTATCTTAGCATAGAACCCCGCCGCCCCGCAACCAAAGTATCCAATTTATGTAAACTATTTTTCGTTTTGTTTTTGTTCGTTTTTCTGTCTTTTTTTCATTTTTATAAGATAATTTGCACTGTTTATCCCTTTTTGTATGCATATCCTTTTTTCTCTCCGTGCGGGATTATGGCAACGGGATCCCTGCCGATTCATAATCTTTTTCGAAATTGTTCACCGGTCATTCACAACTGATCCATACTGCCGCACTATGATATGGTCAGAGTGGTTTCTCAGGAAACACACCCACCCGTTGAACGATCAAAACGGAAAGGAAAAAAGATATGAAATTGAAAAAGATCCTGTCTGTACTGCTTTGTCTCGTGATGCTCTCATCCATGTCACTGGCGCTGGCAGACAGTTCCTCCAGCCGTGTCGCCATCGGCTCGGATCTGAATGAAGAACAGATCAACCAGGTGTATAAGACCTTCCGCATCAACCGCGGCGAAGTCACCGAACTGACCGTCACCAACAATGATGAGCGGGCATATCTCAGCAAATCCGTGGATGCAAGCATGATCGGCACCAAAGCCATCTCCTGCATCTTTATCGAGGCACTGAACGAAGGAAGCGGTCTGAACGTGTCCACCAGCAACATCTCCTGGTGTACCCCGGACACCTACCGCAATGCACTGACCACCGCCGGCATCACAGATGCCAATGTCACCATCACCGCCCCCTTCTCCGTCTCCGGAACCGCTGCCCTCACCGGCATCTACATGGCCTATGAGAGCATCACCGGAAAGAAACTGGACGAGACGGCAAAACAGGTCGGCTCGGAAGAACTGGCCGTGTCCTCGGAACTGGCCAATGAGATCGGTGATGAAGACACCTCTGCCATCGTCAATGATCTGAAGGCCATTCTGGATCAGACCCGGAACATGTCCGATGAGGAGCTTCGCGGGACCATTGAAAGCATTGCCTCCGACTACAATCAGAATCTTACCGAGGAGCAGATCCAGAAGCTCATCGATCTGGTCCGTTCACTGGAAAAACTGGATACCAACGCTCTGATGGAGCGGGTCAATTCCGTGAAGGATGCCCTGCATCGTCTGTCTGATGTGCAGAACACCGCACATAACTTCACTGAGAAACTGAAGAGCTTTGTTGCCACCATCGTGGAATTCTTCCAGGGACTGATCAACTAATCTTTCTTTCCTCTTGAAAAACTTCAAAACTGTAGTTTTTACTACATCTGAAATTATGGAATAGATGGTATAGTATGAACAGCAGTATTGCATTAGCAAAAGTATTTTTACCTATGGAGGATCATTATCATGAAAAAATGGGTATGCCCGATTTGTGGCTATGTGAAGAAGGAGAAAAAGCTCCTGAGTTTTGCCCCATCTGCAAATGCCCCGGCGAGAAATTCACCGAGCAGGCAGAGGATCTGACCTGGGCCGCTGAGCATGTTGTCGGTGTTGCACAGGGTGCTCCCGAAGAGATCATTCAGGGTCTCCGCGAGAACTTCACCGGTGAGTGCAGCGAAGTAGGCATGTATCTGGCCATGTCCAGACAGGCTTTCCGTGAAGGTTATCCCGAAATCGGTGATTACTATCACAGAGCAGCTCTGGAAGAAGCCGAGCACGCCGCCAAGTTTGCTGAGCTTCTGGGCGAAGTCCTCACCGATTCCACCAAGAAGAACCTGCAGATGCGTGTCGACGCTGAGAACGGCGCCACCGCCGGCAAGACCGCTCTTGCCAAGAAGGCAAAAGAGCTGAACCTGGATGCAATCCATGACACCGTTCATGAGGCCGGCAAGACCGCTCTTGCCAAGAAGGCAAAAGAGCTGAACCTGGATGCAATCCATGACACCGTTCATGAGATGGCACGTGACGAAGCCCGTCACGGCAAGGCATTCAAAGGCCTTCTGGATCGTTACTTCGGCGACTGATTCCCGGAATAAACAGAAATCGTGCAGTCAATCGACTGCACGATTTTTTTGTTTTTTCAGATCAGGATCTCGTTGTAAGCTCCCAGATATCGGATCGTCTCCGGTCCTTTTTCCAGATCCCGGATGAGCCGGTCCGTTTCCGGCGCGTAGACGGGACTTTCCACATCGAAATAGAATTCAAATTCAAAATCCGTATCCGGCATGGGTCGGCTCTCCAGTTTTCGGATGTTTACGCCCAGCGCATAGAACTTGGCAAGAACATTGTACAGAGCACCGGGCTTATGAGGCACCCGGATGATCAGAGAGATCCGGTCGGCGCCCGGATAGATCTCCTGATTCTTGGAAATGCAGATAAAACGGGTGTAATTGCCGTTGCTGTCCTGAATATTTTCCTTGAGCACTTTCATGCCGTAGTCTTCCCCGCAGGACGCCGAACAGATGGCTGCGATATCGGTCCGTCCGGATTCCGCCACGGTCTTGGCCGCGATGGCTGTATTGGCCACGGGATGAACGTCCACATTCTTCAGCGTGGACAGGAAATTGCTGCACTGGCTGATGGCCTGCTGATGAGAGATGATCTCCCGGATCCCGTCCAGCGATGCGCCGGGATTGGAAAGCAGGAAGTGGTTGATCTTCAGACGGGCACTTTTCACGATATAGAAATTATGTTTCAGCATCTGATCGTATACCGCATTCACGGAACCGGCGGTACTGTTCTCAATGGGAAGGATCCCGTACTGGCACATCCCGGCCTCTACCGCCCGGAAGACGTGAGAGAACGATTCAAAAAACATGATGGACGGAGTCTTGAACATCCGGTCACAGGTGATCTGGGAATAGGCCCCTTCCGTTCCCTGGCAGGCCACGATTGCCTCCGGTGGGAACAGGTCCGGCGTATCCGACAGGGCCTGATGAATGGAATCCATCAGAGAGTCGCCTGCCTCCACCGCGTTCCTTCGGGAACGGTCTGCCGCGGAAATGGCATGAAATACCGACTGCGCACAGTACTTGGTCTCCGGCCCGGCCAGTTCCGTCACCTTGGCGATAAGTTCCCTCTCTCTGCCGGTATCCGGGGTCAGGATCCGGTTTTTCCGCTTTACTTCCTCCTGTGCCTCTGACAGGGCAAGGCGCTGATCCAGAAGTCTGACGATCTGTTCATCGATTTCATCCAGCTTCTGTTCCATGGATAGGATCTCTTCCATTGTATAACCTCCGGGATTAAAAGCACCGCGGCTTCAAGCCGCGGTGCAAAGCAAGTCTGATTTCTGAACACACCTGTGATCACACAGGTCGATCCAGCTTTTCTAAGCACTCTATAGATATATCATACATAAAATGCAGGGTCAATTAACCCTTTCGGGTGCCTTTCATCCAAACAGGATGTTATTCTTCGTGTAACTGGAATAATTCAGGCTGGCATTGATGTGGTCTTTCATCGCCGTGCGGGCAAGTTCCGGAATATGCATCTTAATTGCACTGGCAATGGCTTCATGATTGTAGATCACGCTGGAATACCAGGGATTATCCCGGTCCGTCGCTACTGCGCGGGTCATGGCCTTCTGATACATGGACAGATACGGCACCATCAGATCATAGCACTTGACGATATAGGGATCCTCGCTGGAATCCACGATCAGACGGTGGAACGGCATATCCGCATCGGTCATTCCCTCCTGATCCCGTTTCTGGGCAAACTGGGTAAAATGACCGGCAAGCTCTTCCAGTTCCCGGATCACCTGCGCGGATGCACGCTCGGTACAAACCGCAGCCGCCTCACATTCCAGAGCGGTACGGACGCGGTACAGATCGATCATGTCATTGATATTGAGGTTCATGACATAATAGCCGGGATTATCATCGCGGTTGACGATGAGCCCCTTCTCCATCAGTTCTCCCACCGCCTCCGCAACAGGAGTTCGGCTGATCCCGAGGTTCTGTGCCAGCTGATTGATGTTCAGTTTCGTGGCCGGGAGGATCTTCAGATTGATGATCTGATCGTACATCAGCTGCACCACGACATCTTTCAGTTTCCACTTGGGATTCGCTTTGATATATTGCTGAAGAAGTTCATTATTCATATGAATAGATCTCCTTTTTGTATATTTTCATATGTATATTGTATCGCATCCGTACTGTCAATTCAATAACTGTTTTCGGTTAAAAATATTGGTTTTTGGGAAAAAGATTCTCTGATATTGCTCATTTTTGTCTGGAATGATATAATTCCACCACCAATTCATCAGGAGCATATCATGCGCAAGGAACTGCCACATTATCATATTGAAAACTGCATCGGCGGAAATCAGGACTGGTTTCGGGATCTTGTCATGCGCGTAGGCGGATGCGCAGCCGTGACCGCGTGTGATCTGTGTATCGTCATGGCCCTGAACGGATACTCCGATTCCCTGATCCCCTTTGACCGGAACGATCTTACCAGAGAGCACTTCCTGGAGTTCGGAAAGATCATGAAGCCCTATCTTCATCCCCGGCTCTCCGGGATTACGAAACTGGAAACGTATACGGAAGGTCTGGGTGCCTATCTCCGGGACAACACGGACATGGCCGGTCGCCTTCATCTGGATGCGGTTCCCGGCAGCGTCTCCTGCGATGAGGCCCGGGAATGTGTCTGCCGCCAGATCGACAGCGGACTTCCTGTGGTGTACCTGATGCTCAAGCACGAGGACTCCCGTTTTGAGGAATATGAATGGCACTGGTTTTTGTTAAACGGGTACGATGACAGCGGCGACGGTCTGCAGGTCCAGGCCGTCACTTACGGAGAAGCGGAATGGATGGATTTCACCTCTCTGTGGAACACCGGCAAAAGCCTGCGGGGCGGCATGATCCTCGTTCACCTTTAAAGAATGCAAAAAGCACACCGTCTGGTGTGCTTTTTTTGAGCAATCTTAAGATTTCTAACTGTTGAATCCCCCGCGGTCATGGTAAAATGGAAACAGCAACCGGAAAGGAGGGACTTGAAGTGGCCCCTACGCTGTACTTTGACCATCGCATGACCAATCGCATCAAGGGCGAGATCGTTCCCTTCACCATCCGGCTGGACATCATTTATGCCCCGCTCTTCATCTACTGTCTGGTCAATCTCTTTGACTGCATCCCGGCCCGTAAGATCCTTCTCTTCCCTCTGGAAGAACTGGGGATAGTCTCCATGGAGATCTAGTTTATTCACTGCATCTTCTTTGCGGAAGCGACGAAAAAGGTATTCATGCCGATCCTCTACTGGCCCGGCCACCCGGTTCTGGTCACCCTGTGGGGTCTTGCACTGTGCTTTGCCGTCGCCTGGATCCTGGACTGGCCCATCCGGTTCCTGATCCGGCAGAAAAACAAGCTGTTCCTTGACACTACTGTCAAATCGGTTTAAATTGTGGAGTAATCTTAAAGAAGGACCATCGGATATGGAATCAGCCATTTTCAATGAAATAAAGAATCTGGGGATCGACGCCCTGGCTGTTGAGGCCCGTCATCATATCCATCAGAACCCCGATCTCTCGGAGCATGAGGAAAACACCCGGGATTATATCGCCGGAAAACTGACGGAACTGGGAATTCCTTACGAGACCGGAGTGGCCGACACCGGACTGGTGGCCGTCATTACCGGAAATACGGAAGGCCCGGTCATTGCCATTCGCGCGGACATGGATGCCCTTCCCATTCAGGAGGAAAATCCGGATCTTGCATGCCGTTCCCGGAAAGAGGGCGTCATGCATGCCTGCGGTCATGATGTTCATACTGCGGTTCTGCTGGGTGCCGGTGCCTATTTTCAGTCCATACGCGAAACTCTTCCCGGTACGGTAAAACTTCTGTTTCAGCCGGCGGAAGAGAGCATCGGCGGCGCGCAGCGCATGATCGATGACGGATGTCTGGAAAACCCTCATGTGGATGCCGTCCTCGGCCTTCATGTGGAACCGTCTCTCCCCGTAGGATCTATCGGGATCAAATACGGCAAAATGTACGCCTGCTCCGATGAAGTGAACGTGGATATCTACGGCACCTCTTCCCATGGAGCCCGGCCGGATCTGGGAAATGACGCGATCTACATGGCCGCGACCATCATACAGAATATCCAGGCCATCATCTCGAGAAATATCGCACCGACGGATTCCGCCGTGTGCACCTTCGGCACGATCCATGGCGGCAATGTTCGCAACCAGATCGCGGACCACGTGCAGCTCACCGGAATGATCCGCGCCATGGATGAAACCACACGTGAATTTCTCCGGGACCGCATCACCACCGTGTGTGACTCCGTTACATCGACACTGGGAGGATCGGCTGCCGTTCATTTCCGTCCCAGCTACTCTCCCCTTATCAACAACGATTCCATGGTGGATCTCGTTCGTACCGCCGCGGCGGAATTGCTGGGCGAGGAGTCCGTGATTCAGGAGAGCACCCCGCAGCTGACCGTGGAGGACTTTGCCTACTTTGCCGCTGCCCGCCCTGCCTGTTTCTGGCATCTGGGATGTACCGCACCGGAGGATGATTCCCTGCAGGTCCTGCACAATTCCGGATTTCATCCCGACGATGCCTGTATCCCCATCGGCATCGCCGTACAGGTTCAGTCCGCACTGAAACTGATGGAACAATAAACTCAGTCAAAAACCCCGGCCGCTTCTGCTGCCGGGGTTTCGCATCAAAAAAAAGACCGGATCACTTCGATCCGGTCTTCCCTGTTAATCGCTTCAGTTTTCATTAAAATCCACTTGACATGCCTTGATGAGGTTGGTGGAGCCCGTCTGTCCGATGGGGATCCCTGCCGTGATGACGCAGGTATCACCGTTATCCACCTGACGCATCTTGTAGGCTTCCTCCAGACTGTAGGACAGCAGACGGTCGGTGGTGTCCACCAGACCGATCAGTCCGGGAATCACACCCCAGACAAAGCACATCTGCCGGCGCACCCGTTCCGTCATGGTCAGTGCCACGATCTTGCATCCGGGACGGAACCGGGAGATCATCCGCGCGGTATGTCCGGACTGTGTGGGACAGATGATGGCCCTTGCCTGCAGATCCCTTGCGGTCAGACAGCAGGTATGGGTCACCGCATCATTGATCTGCGTCCGGTCTGCCAGTCTGGAATCGTTGAAGATTGTCCAGTAATCCACAGACTGTTCCGCTTCCTTCACGATCTCCACCATCGTCTGCAGAGCCTCGATCGGATGCTTGCCCCCTGCCGTCTCTCCGGAGAGCATGACGCAGTCCGTGCCGTCGAAAACGGCGTTGGCCACATCGGAAACCTCCGCTCTGGTAGGACGGGGATTGCGGATCATGGAATCCAGCATCTGTGTGGCGGTGATGACGATCTTCCCTGCCGCCTGACATTTCCGTATGATCTGTTTCTGGATCACGGGAACACGGGCTGCCGGGATCTCCACGCCCAGATCTCCGCGGGCCACCATGACACCGTCGGAAGCTTTGATGATGGCATCCACATTATCCACGCCCTCCTGATTCTCGATCTTGGAGATGATGAGGATATCGGAAGCATTGTTCTCCTTCAGCACCTTGCGGATGGCCTTGACATCATTGGCGGATCGGATAAAGGATGCGGCAATGGCATCAAAATCGTTCTCCGCTGCAAACTCCAGATCCTTGATATCTTTCTCCGTCAGAGCCGGCAGATTGATATGAACTCCTGGTATGTTGATGCTCTTGTTGTTGGACAGAGGTCCTCCGCTCTCCACGACACAGTGGATGTCCTGTCCGTCGGTCTTCTCCACGCGAAGGCCGATGAGCCCGTCATCGATCAGGATCACATTGCCCTCGCTCAGTTCCTCTGCCAGATGGTCATAGGTCACTGACACGATCTTTTCCGTGCCTTCCACGTCCCGGCTGGTCAGAGTAAAATGGGCTCCTGCTTCCAGTTCCACGGAACCGTTTTTAAACGTCTTCACACGGATCTCGGGACCCTTGGTATCCAGCATGGCTGCCACCGGGGAACCCAGACGGTCCCTTACGCTCTTCAGACGATTGAGGGTCGCCAGATGAGATTCATGATTGCCATGGGAAAAATTGAAACGGGCACAGTTCATGCCGGCACGGATGAGAGCCTCTATGGACTCTTCGTTGTCCACGGCCGGACCCAGCGTGCAGATTACTTTTGTATTTCTCATAATGAACCCCGCTTTTCCTTCTAGTTCTGTCTAAAATTATAATCGGATTGGGCAACAATCACAAGGGATTTCTTCCCCCAATTGAAAACGGCGCTCCCTCAGGAGCGCCGTGTCTTTTCGTTTGATCAGTCGTTGGTGTAGTTGTCGAAGTAACCCTGTACCAGGACCACGGGAGTACCCTTGTCGCCGGAACCGGAGGTCAGGTCACACAGGGACCCGATCAGATCGGTAAGACGGCGGGGCGTCGTGCCTTCGGATTCCATCTTGCCCACGAGGTTTCCGTCTTTCTCACGGATACGCTGGGAGATGGCATCTTTCAGTGCATCGCCGCTGAGATCCTTGAAATCATTATCGGCCAGATACTTCAGCTTCAGCTCGTTGGGGGTTCCGTCCAGGCCCGGAGTGCTGGCAACACCGACCACAGGGTCTGCCAGTTCCCAGATCTTGCCCACCGGATCCTTGAAAGCGCCGTCGCCGTAGACCATGACTTCCAGCATCTTGCCGGTACGGTCCTTCAGTTTGCTCTGAATGGCTGCCACCAGATCCGTACACTCATTGGGGAAGAGCTTGACGGACTCTTCCGTGGATTTGTTGGATCCCAGAAGACCGTATTTCTCGTTATATCCGCTGCCGTCCACCGGTTTATTCAGGATCTCATCCAGACCCAGCACCACACTGGCGCCGTTGGCCATCAGGATCCGCTTGGTGCGGTTGCGGGTATGAATGTCCGCTGCGATGACTTTATCCGTATAGGTCAGAACATCCTGTGCGTGATTGGCAAAGATGACTTCCACCTCGGCGCCGCATTCCCGGATGATCTCACTGTAATAGGCCACATAATCCACACCGGTAAAGGGGTGAAGGTTCTCACCGAACAGATCACGGTACTGTTCCAGAGAGAGAACATCGGAATAGGGATTGACCCCGGCGTCATCCAGTTTATCCAGAGAGATGAGCTCATTGCCCACTTCATCGCTGGGATAGGACAGCATGAGGACGATCTTATCCACGCCCTTTGCGATACCCTTCAGGCAGATGGCAAAACGGTTGCGGGACAGGATGGGGAAAATAACGCCCACCGTACCGCCGCCGGTCTTCTCCTTGACGTCTTTGGCAATGGCGTCGATGGAGGCATAGTTGCCCTGTGAACGGGCCACCACGGATTCGGTAATGGCGACCACATCACGGTCATGCAGGGAAAACCCTTCCGCCTCGGATGCTTCTATAACACTGTTTACGACGATCTCCGCCAGATCATCTCCCTCACGGATGATGGGGCAGCGAATGCCGCGGGAGACCGTACCTACTCTACGTTCCATTTTTTAACCTTTCCTTCTTAACAAAGTGCTGTTCCCGGCATGTGTTGCCGGAGATCCCGAAAAAGGACCTTAGATATTATAGCACAAATCATCACGGATACAACTAATCTATTGAGTTAGTTCAGATCCATGAGTGCGGGGATCTGTTCCGCGGAAACCACTTCCGCCGTCACCCGGTCCTTCAGTTCTTCCGGTACCGGTACCAGATCCGGGATGGCAATGACCTGCATCCCCGCCGCCAGTGCGGCCCGGATCCCGTTGGGAGAATCCTCGATCACCAGACAGCGTTCCGGCAACACGCCCGCTTTGCTGCAGGCCTGCAGGAAGATATCCGGATCCGGCTTGGACCGTTTCACCTGTTCGCCGCCGATGAGGAACTGAAGATACGGCAGGAACCCCGCCATATCCATGTAATGGGTGGCGGTAGCGGTGTCGGTGGACGTGCAGATGCAGAACGGGATGCCGTGCCGGTGCAGTGCTTCCATAAAGGCACCGATCCCCGGCTTTACCGGAGGTCCCTGTTCCTCGATGATCCGGTTCACCCGTTCCCGGCTCTCCCGGGAGATCATCTCCATGGGATAATCCTCTCCGTACAGGTCAGTCAGGATCTTCCTCAGTGTATCTCCGGCGGTACCGATGGTGGAGATGTAGTTTTCCGTTGTCATATCGTAGCCGTACTGCCGGCCGACGATCCGCTCCTGCTCCATGAACAGCTGTTCCGAATCCAGGATCAGACCATCCATGTCGAAGATGACAAGATCCGGTCTCTGATTTAATCCGCCGTTCATGATCACTGCTCGATCTCACGGATGAGATTGATCATCTCAATGGCAGAACAGGCAGCGTCGTAACCCTTGTTGCCCGCCTTGGTGCCTGCCCGTTCGATGGCCTGCTCGATGGTGTCCGTGGTCACGATGCCGAACAGAGTGGGAACTCCGGTCTGCAGCCCCACCTGCGCGATCCCCTTGCTGGTCTCATTGCATACCAGGTCGTAGTGGCTGGTGGAACCCCGGATCACCGCGCCCAGACAGATGACCGCGTCGTACTTGCCGGACTCCGCCATCTTCTTGGCGATCACCGGGATCTCAAAGGCGCCGGGGACCCAGGCCAGATCGATATTATCTCCGGACACTCCGTGGCGGAGAAGTGCGTCTTCCGCGCCGCCGATGAGCTTGGAGACGATAAATTCATTGAAACGCGCTGCAACGATGCCGATGCGTACTTTTCCGGCTACTACTTTTCCTTCAAATGTCTTCATGATGTTTTCCTCCAATCTATTCTTTCTCGTGATCTCAAACGTAATTGGTCATGTGTTCCATCTTATCCTGTTTGGTCTTCAGGTACTTATAATCGAATTTCTGTGCCGGGATCTGAATGGGGACCCGCTCTTCGATGGTGATTCCATAGCCGGCAAGTCCCGTGATCTTCCGGGGATTGTTGGTGAGGATCCGGAGCTTTCTCGCGCCGAGATCCCGGAGGATCTGTGCTCCCACGCCGTATTCCCGCATATCCGCGGGGAATCCCAGCATCACATTGGCTTCCACCGTATCATAGCCCTGCTCCTGCAGTTCATAGGCCTTCAGTTTGTTGATCAGTCCGATCCCCCGGCCTTCCTGCCGGAGATACAGGATGACGCCCCGGCCTTCCTGCCGGATGATCTGCATGGCCTGGTGCAGCTGATCGCCGCAGTCGCAGCGCTTGGAGCCGAACACATCGCCGGTCAGGCACTCGGAGTGGACCCGGCACAGTACCGGTTCCCCGTCCGCGATATCTCCCATGACCAGAGCCACATGATGATCGCCGTTGATGATATTCTGATATCCCATGATCCGGAAATCACCGTAGTCGGTGGGAAGTTTCGCTTCCGCTTCCCGCTTGACGATGCTCTCCCGGGCGAGACGGTACTGAATGAGATCGGCGATGGTGACGACCGTCATATCCAGTTCCTCCGCCAGTTCCAGGATCTCCGTCTTGCGCATCATGGTCCCGTCATCTCTCATGACTTCACAGCACAGTCCGCATTCCTTCAGTCCGGCCAGGCGCATCAGATCCACCGTTGCTTCCGTATGACCGCCCCGCACCAGAACACCGCCGTCCCGGGCGCGGAGAGGAAACATATGTCCCGGCCGCCGGAAATCCGACGGCTTGGCATCATCCATCACGCACCGCAGCGCGGTGATCGACCGTTCCTCCGCGGAGATGCCGGTGGTGGTTTCCACGTGGTCGATGGAAACGGTGAAGGCCGTGCTGTGGTTATCCGTATTGACGGATACCATCTGAGGAAGCGCCAGCTTCTCACACAGCTGACGGCTCATGGGCATGCAGATCAGTCCCTTTGCCCGGGAGGCCATCATATTGACGTTCTCCGTGGTGGCAAACTGTGCGGCGCAGATCATGTCCCCTTCATTCTCACGGTCCGGATCATCCAGTACCAGGATGATCTTTCCGTTTTTCAGGTCTGTTAATGCCTGATCGATTGTTCCGAATTCTCTTGCCATTGTACTATCCCCTTTATCTAAAATCCATACTGAGCCAGAAACTCCATGGTGATCGGCGAAGACGTGCTGTCCGCACTGGGAGCCGGCTGCATCAGTTTTTCCACATATTTTCCGACGATATCGTTTTCCAGATTCACCGGAGAACCCACCCGTCGGCTGGACAGTGCGGTCACCGCTCTGGTATGCGGGATCACCGAAACCTGAAATGACCGGTCGTCCACCCGGGCCACGGTCAGGCTGATCCCGTCGATGGCGATGGAGCCTTTCTCCACCACGTAGCGGAGGATCTCCGGCGGTGCTTCCACCGTATACCACACCGCATTGTCATCGGAACGGATATCCCGTATCACTCCGGTCCCGTCGATATGTCCGGACACGATATGACCGCCGAATCGTCCATTGGCAGCCATGGCCCGTTCCAGATTCACCGGGTCTCCCGGCCGTGTCTGTCCCAGAGAGGACCGGGACAGGGTCTCATTCATGACATCGGCAGCAAATCCGCCGCTGTCCATATCCGTCACGGTAAGACAGATGCCGTTGACGGCGATGCTGTCTCCGATCTTGGTATCTTCCAGCACAGTACTGCACTGGATGCGGATCACACAGGACTTCTGTCCCCGGGACAGGCTCCGGAGCGTTCCGGTCTCCTCCACGATCCCTGTAAACATTGCTTCACTCCCCCTTCACGGTTTCATGCTGCGGGAAATAACCGGTGATGCACAGATCATCGCCCAGCTGTTCCACGGTGATATTCTCCAGACGGTCCGTCTCCGTCATACGGTCCGCTCCCGTCCCCTTTACCGGAGACGGTGCCGCCGCTCCGCCGATCAGTACGTTCCCTACATAGATCACGGCCTTCTGTGCCAGTCCTTCATCCCGGACGGAGCCGTGAATGCTCCCTCCGCCTTCCACCAGCACACTGTCGATCTTTCGTTTCCCAAGAAGTTCCATCAGCCGGGAAAGATCCACCCGGTCCTCTCCGCAGGAGACCACTTCCGCACCCAGTTCCTGGATCTTCATGACCTGCACCGCGGCGCCGGGCATCTTCAAAGTATTGCCCGCCACGGCGATGATGGTGGGAATCTCCCTAGCCGTCTGCAGGATGCGGCTGTCCAGCGGAATGCGCAGACAGGAATCGCAGATCACCCGGATGGGATCCACTCCCTCTTCCGTGCGGCAGTTGAGCATGGGATCATCCGCCAGAACGGTTCCGATCCCGGCAAGGATGGCGGAATACCGTTTCCGAAGAAGGTGCACATGTTCCCGGGCCGCCTCGCCGGTGATCCATTTGCTGTCCCCGGTATGACAGGCGATCTTTCCGTCCAGACTCATGGCGTATTTCATCACCACATAGGGACGTTCCGTCCGGATATAGTGGAAAAAGACCTCATTGAGCCGGAGGCATTCCTCCTCCAGGATTCCGGTGATGACTTCCACCCCGTGTTCCCGGAGGATCCGGATCCCGCCTCCCGCCACTTTGGGATTGGGGTCCAGACACCCCACGAAGACCCGCCGGATCTTCTTTTCCAGAATGATCTCGGTACAGGGCGGCGTCTTCCCGTAGTGGCAGCAGGGCTCCAGCGTCACATACAGATCCGCTCCCTCGCAGTCTTCCTCCGCGCTCAGCAGCGCGTTGCGTTCGGCATGGTATCCGCCGTACCGTTCATGATATCCTTCGCTGATGATCCGTCCGTCCTTTACAACGACACATCCCACCATGGGATTGGGGGATACCCGTCCCTCTCCCAGCCGGGCAAGCGTCAGAGCCCGGTGCATGAACTGTTCCCGGTCCGTCATGAGAACCTCCTCTCCTCGACGTTCAGGCAAAAAGAAAAACTCCCTGCAGATGTGCAGGGAGTGCTATGATTCCACGTAATACTAGGGTTACACGGACCATATCTTCTTTCATCCAGACTATACTGTCGGCTTCGGAGTTTCACCGAATCTGCAACTTTCCGTAAGGGAAAGGCTCGCGGGCTTTACCGCCGGTGGGGACTTTCACCCCGCCCTGAAGACATCCATTCTAAATGGCCGGTCGATTCAATTATTGAATTCAGTCTAATACATGATCCTGTAATATGCAACCGTTTTTTTGCATGGAAGAATCTGGAACAAAAAAACAGGCTTCCCGGAACCGGGATGCCCACAAGAGTAATTATATCTCACAGTTCCTCCTTTTTTCCACTAGTATTTTTCACAAGAGTTCCTGTTATTTTAATGTCAACTTGCCAATGGATTTTGGATGTCCGCTTTGCTAAGATACATGTACAAGGAGAACAGAACAGCTTGAAACAGTTTATATGTTTCAAACAAAGCTGATCTTCTATATATATCTACATCAACAGAAAGGAGCGCAGATCGTTGAAACGAATAAAACTTCAGACAGACATGTTTCGGCAGGTCTGGGCGAAATAATATCAACTCATCCACAAACGCAGAGATGTTGATCTCATTCTGATTTAGTCCAAAGGACAGCGAGTTGAAACAGGATTCGATGTTAGATAATATGGAGCCTAACCTGCCGGTAAACACCAACCAGAAGATCGCGAAAGCGAAACATGATTGGCAAGGCTGAAAAGCCACGGACAAAATATGAGGTAAGGTCCAATGAGATAATTACCATCCGGGTACGAAACAAGTACCCGGATTTTTATTT
>CADCMP010000007.1 GCA_902802565.1 Oscillospiraceae bacterium | reverse complement strand
CGCTCCGGATTTCCCCGCAGAGCTTGACCGTATTCTTGGTATTACTGATGGTGTTATTCGTTCTCTCATTACCCTGCGTGAAGAGTAAAAAGGAGTCTGAGATATGTTAAATCGTATTACGATCATGGGACGTCTCACCGGTGATCCGGTTATGAGATATACTCAAAGTCAGACCCCGGTCGCTTCTTTCTCTCTGGCGGTGGAACGTGATTTCGGAAACCGCGATACCGGAGATCGTGAAGTCGACTTTATCAATTGCGTTGCATGGCGCAATACGGCAGATTTCGTCACGAAGTATTTCAAAAAAGGATCCATGGCCGTCGTCTCCGGACGTCTGCAGATCCGCAACTGGAAGGACAAAGATGGCAACAGTCGTCAGAGTGCTGAAGTTGTAGTGGATAATATTTACTTCGGCGAGAGCAAACGCCGCGACGATGACAACGTCAGAACCGAGCAGGGTGATTCTTCTTATGCTGCAGCCGCACCGGCTCAGGCATTCGAGACTCCCTCAACCGATTTGGGGGCATCATTCCAGGAACTGTCCGACGATGGTGACCTTCCATTCTAAGTAGGAGGATAGAACATAATGGATAATAAAAGCGCGAATCCCAAAATGCGTAAACGCAGAAAAGTATGTCAGTTTTGCGTAGATAAAGCTACTTATATCGATTATAAGGATACCGCAAAACTTCGCAGATACATGTCTGACCGCAGCAAGATCCTGCCCCGCCGTACTACCGGTGTGTGTGCACCTCATCAGCGTCAGCTTACTGAGGCCATCAAGCGCGCCCGTCAGATCGCTCTGCTTCCGTACGTCACGGATTGATCAGCTGAAAAAAGAACACCGCTGTATTGTGTTTCACAGTACAGCGGTGTTTTTGTTGTTTATAACAGATACTTGATGAACAGAAGGAGGATCACGCCGGGGATTCCGAGTGCTCCGACCACAATGGCGTTGATCAGACTAAGATCGAGCTGGATCCCGATGATCCCGCCGACCACGTTCACCAGAAACAGCACAATGAATCCGGAAATGGCATGTATCAGGAGCTTGAAGATCCATTTCATGGATTTTCCTATGAGTTTAAAGAAGAGCAGGAAGAACAGTAATGCAAGAATCGCGATAACGATAACGGCTTCGTTAGCCATGAAACTTCGCCTCCCGGGATCAGTCGTTTGTCAACATTGGCAATCTTTTAAGGTTGTTTTTGTTGATATTTTTGTTCTCTGGAAAATGCTTTTTATATAGTTAAGAACTTTAAATATGTTATAATTATTTGAATAATAACATGAATGCATGTGAGATTTCAATGCGCGCGTTCCGAGGCACGTTTTTTCCCCGTGTCTAACGGACGGTGGCGTTACTGATTGAGATATTCCATCATTTTGCAGATGATTTACTGTATGGAGGAACTTTTATGGCTATATTCTTGTTTCTCTTCGTGTTCTGGCTGCTGTTCAACGGCAGGATCACGTGGGATGTGGTTGCCTTCGGTCTTGTGATCAGCGGATTCGTGACCTGGTTTGCGGTGGCAATCTGCGGCTGGACGAAGCAGAACACGAAGATGATCCTGTATCTGAGCGGACAGCTGATCGTCTATGTCTTCTGTCTGGTCGTGGAGATCATCAAAGCGAATATCGCGACCATCAAGGTGATCCTGTTTCCCAAAAAGTATGAGATCAGACCCCGTCTGTTTACGTTCGACTCTCATCTTGAGAAGGAAGAGCTCCAGACGATCATGGCAAACTCCATCACGATCACTCCGGGTACCTATACCGTAGTCATATACGACAACAATCTCATGGTCCACGCCCTGAACAGTGAGTTTCAGGAAGGCACTCCGGACAGCGCGCTGAACCGCCGGCTGATACGGATGCAGGAGACCATGAGCCGACTGGTGGACAGAAAAACGGAAGGGGGAGAAAATCCGTGAATCCGTTTATGCAGAAATTTCTGATTTATCCCATCGCGGTCCTCAGCGCACTCATTCTGGTGACTCTGCTCTATGCCGTGCTGGGAAAACGATATACCGATAAGATCGTGGCGACAAATATCATCGGCTCGCTTTGTATCAATATCATCGTGCTGCTGGCATATTTCATGGATGCCGACTATATCCTGGATGTTGCCATCGTGTTTGCGATCCTCAGTTTCCTTTCCGTCATTGTTCTCTGCCGGATCGTGCAGAACCATGTGAATGGCAGGAAAAGCGAAATGGAACTCGGTTCCGATGAGGAACACCCGGAAAACGGAGGTGGCGTATGATACTGAATACTGTTGCCGCTGTGCTGATCGGTTTCGGAACGCTGTGCTGCGTGATATCGATCATCGGGATCTACAGATTCGATTACGTGCTGACCCGGATCCATGCCGCGGCCATTGTCGATACCCTGGGCACTCTCTGCATTTTCCTTGGCATCATTCTGCTCAAGGGATTCGGATGGGGAAGCATCAAGATCCTTCTGATCCTTGCTTTCCAGTGGATCACGGGACCGGTCTCCACTCATCGTATCAGCCGTGTGGAAGTGATCACGAATCCGTATTTTGATGAACACTGTGAGGTGAAATGATGGTAGCGATAGAATATCTTCTGCTGATCGGCCTGATCGTATGTGCCATCGCAGTCAATGTGACAAAACATCTTCTCCCCACCGTGATCATTTCCGTAACGTTCGGAACGATGCTCAGTGTGGTGTGGCTTCTCCTGAAAGCGCCGGATCTTGCAATTACAGAGGCGGCCGTCGGCGTCGGAATCGAAACGATCCTGTACCTGATGACGATCCGTAAAGTGCATCATTTTGAAGGGATAGGGGATGAGACGGAATGAAAGCACCTAAATGGTATCGAAAGCTGGAACAGTGGGTCGAGGGCGATGCCCGGGATCTGAAGGAGCCGAAGGCCCACGACGAAAGCATTACCGAATCAACGAGAAAAATTGAAAATCATAACGGCCCGTCCCTGATCCGTGCTTCCCGCAGTGAACTGATCTCGGCGGTCAGCCGCATCAGCGCCGTAATCTGCTGTTTCGTGCTGCTGGTGGTGATGATGTTCACCGTGGCATTTATGCCCACTACCAGTACAGAGTCAAACGTAACGATGAACGAAACCGCAAAACGCTATATCGAACAGGGCATGGATGAAGTGGGCGCGACGAACCTTGTGGCAAATATCATCCTTGTATACCGTGGATTCGATACCTACGGCGAGAGCTGTGTGCTGTTTCTGGGTGCGACGGCAGTGATCATGCTTCTGGCCAACGATCGGAAGAACGAAACCGAAAAGGACCGCGCCGCACAGCGACTCAGCGACAAACTGGACGCGAAAATCCCGAATCAGGTCCTGGTGGATGTAACCAAAGTGCTGATGCCGGTCCTGCTCCTCTACGGCGCCTATATCCTCTGCAACGGGCATCTCTCGCCCGGCGGAGGCTTCGCCGGAGGCAGCCTCATCGGCGGTGCCATGATCCTGTGCGAGAATGCCTACGGAGTGAACAAGGTTCGTACGTTCTTCGGACATACGGTCTATCATGCGGTCAAGGTCGGGGCTCTGGTCTTTTATGCGGCCCTGATCATGTATACGATCTTTGTGGGCTCCAACGGTCTGGAAAACATCTTTCCGAAGGGAACCCCGGGAAGTCTCCTTTCCGCGGGGATCATCCTTCCCATCAACATAGCTGTCGGCCTGGAGGTCGCCTGCACGATGTATGCGTTCTATACATATTTCGTCAGAGGAGAATTGTAAATGAGTTTTCTGCAATTGCTACACAATCTTGATATCAACCGATATGAAGCGGCCGCAGTATGTCTTTTCGTCATCGGGCTGTGCGGACTCATGTTCAATCGGAACCTGTTCAAGAAGATCATCTCCATGGAATTCATGGATGCTGCCATCTTCTTGTTCCTGACGTGCAACGGCGGTGTGATCGGGCATCTTGCGCCCATTATCACGGATCCGTCGGCGGCGCCCAGCATCGAGGTATACACCAATCCGCTTCCCGCCGGACTTGTCCTGACGGGGATCGTGGTCTCCGTGTCTTTCACGGCCTTCGGCCTTGCACTGACACTGAGACTGTATAAGAAATATCACACCCTGAATATCGATGAAATCATCAGGAAGATGAAACAGAGCGAGGAATACTGATATGCATCTGTATTATGAGAACTTTCTTTTCATATCCATCTTCCTGTCACTGCTTTGCGGTATCCTGACCACATTGCTGGAGGATGGAAGAAAAAGCAGAAGAGTGACTCTCGTCATGCTTGCCGTCTGCGCGGTGCTGAACGGGATCGTATTTGTCAATACATCCATCCGCGGGGAATACTTCACCTATGCGATGGGACAGTTTCCCGCGCCCTGGGGCAACGAGGTGCGCTCGGGCCCGATTGAATCCCTTCTTGCCACGGTGTTCTGCATCGTGATCGGAATGTCGCTGCTGGGCGGCGGCAGGGATCTGGAGGAGGACATCCTCCCGGGAAAGATCAATCTGTATTACATCATGATGGATCTTCTCACCGCCTCAACATTTGCGTTATGCTACACCAACGACATGTTTACCGGATATGTCTTTATCGAGATCATGACGATTGCCGCCTGCAGTATCGTGATGGCAAAGGACAACGGACAGACGATCGTTGCCACCATCATCTATCTGATCATGAGCATGGTGGGCAGCGGAGTGTTCCTGTTCGGCGTGGCGATCCTGTATTCCATCAGCGGACACCTGCTGATGCCGAATATCATGGCCTCCGTCACGAAGATGTTCACTGCCGGGAGCTTCCATTATCCCATGGCAGTCGTAGCCGGTATGGTCCTTGTGGGACTCGCGATCAAAAGTGCACTGTTTCCGTTCCATACCTGGCTTCCCACTGCACACGGAAGCGCAACGACATCTTCCTCCGCCATTCTTTCCGGAGTGGTGCTGAAGGGATATGTCATTCTGCTGATCAAGGTCATGTGCCGCGTGTTCACGATGGAGCAGATCCGTCAGCTGAATGTCAATGATATCCTCTTCGTTCTGGGAATCTGCGCCATGATCTACGGTTCAGTGCGCGCGGTCCGTGAAAATCACTCCAAAAAGATGATCGCGTTTTCGTCGGTAGCTCAGGTAGGCTATATCTATGTGGGACTCGGGTTGTGCAGCACCGCCGGAATGGCAGCTGCCCTGTATCAGATCCTGGCACACGCTGTCACCAAGTCTCTGCTCTTTATTTCCACGGGCGGACTGATCCAGACGGCAGGGCACAGGAAGAGCCTTCATGATCTGCGCGGTATGGCACGGAGGCGTCCTCTTGCCGGCATCGGATTTACCGTCGGTGCGCTTTCCATGGTTGGCCTTCCGCTTCTGGCCGGTTTTATCACAAAAATAACGCTGGGACAGGCAGCTTTGGAACTGGGGATCCCCCGCTGGGAGATGATCTCCTGTCTGACTGCCATTGCGATCTCCAGCCTGCTGAACGCCTGGTACTTCATTCAGGCGACGATTCAGATTTGGAAATCGGAGGAAGAGGACGTGCAGGACGAAAACGGACCGGTCGCGGTACATGCGATCTCGCCGGACCGTTCCTTCGGATTCGCCGTCGTCTCTCTGTGTGTGATGAATGTTGTTCTGGGATGCTTTGCGGAGCCGCTGGTACGGCTGCTCCAGCATAGCGTCGCGCTGCTGTAAGGGGGGAGGATAAATGGCTTTGATTTTACTCGTCCCGATACTGTTCCCCTTTGTGATCGCTCTGATCGCAAAGAGAAACGCAAGCAGAACATGGGTCATTCCCGCACTTGTCCTGGAACTGCTTCTCGTGATCGGCTGTGCCTTCACCAGAGGTTCCGTCGTGATTCCCTGCATTTACGGCACACAGATCGTTCTCGTCAATGACGGACTGGGGATCCTGTTTTCCGTCCTGTTTACCGCCATGTTCCTTCTCGCGGGGATCTTCGGATTTGAATATCTTCACGAGAAAATCAACACCTATCACGTGTTCTATCTGAGCACCCTGGGTGCGATGGTGGGTCTCTGCTATGCCGGAAACCTGCTGACCTACTACATGTTCTATGAGACCATGACGCTGTGCAGCTTCCCGCTGATCCTTCATGAAGGAACGGAACGTTCCCGCAGTGCCGCCATGAAATATCTCGGATATTCGCTTTTCGGCGCCGCGCTGGCTCTGTTCGGATTCTTCGTGGTCTACTCCCAGACGGGAGGGGCAACTTTCGTTCCCGGCGGATATGCTGACGGAAACGTATCCGGCCTGATGCTGGCTGCAGCACTGTGCATGATCATCGGATTCGGCGGAAAAGCCGGTATGATCCCGCTGCAGGACTGGCTGCCGACGGCGCACCCGGAAGCTCCGGCGCCTGCTTCGGCGGTACTCTCTGGTGTGATTACGAAAAGCGGCGTCCTCGGGATCATCCGGGTGGTGTATTATCTTTTCGGTGTAAACGCTTTGGCCGGTACCTATGTACAGAATACCGTGCTCATCCTTGCGCTTACGACGATCTTCTGCGGCAGTATGCTGGCCTATAAGGAGAAGGTCCTCAAGAAACGGCTGGCATATTCCACGGTTTCCCAGGTCAGCTATGTGATCTTCGGCCTGATGCTGTTCAATTCCCTGGGATTCACCGGCGCGCTGATGCAGGCCGTGTTCCATGCAGTGAGCAAGGTCTGTCTCTTCCTTGCTGCAGGCGCTATCATCTGCAAGACCGGAAAGACAAGAGTGGATCAGATGGTCGGCATCGGCAAGGTTATGCCGCTGACACTGTTCTGCTTCGCCTGTGCTGGTCTGTCTCTGGTGGGAATTCCGCCGTTTTCCGGATTCGTCTCCAAATGGTATCTGGCGGAGGGCAGTCTGTCCGCGTTCCCGGCCGCAGGCTGGATCGGTGCTGCGGTACTTCTGATTTCCGCAATGCTGACGGCGGGATATCTTCTGGGCCCGGTCAGCAAGGGATTCTTCCATGAGCCCGATCCGGAAACGGAATCCGTGCGATGCGGCTGGTATATCAAGCTTCCGCTGGTGATCCTTGCCTTTGCCACACTGCTGTTCGGTGTGTTCCCGGGGCAGATCCATCAGCTCGTAGCCGGCGTTTTTGCCGGCTTGCTGTAAGGGAAGGGGGCTTTTGAAATGGTTTGGATGCTGTTGGCACTGATCCTTGTCCCGCTGGTATACGGGATCTCGATGTTTATAAAGCCGCCTTTCGATATGAAGAGCCGCAACACCGGCGTGATGATCGTCTGTTCTGTCATCTCCGTACTGGTGATCGCGCTTCTGATCATGGTATGGCGGTTGGGACTGAACGGCTATTATAAACTGTTCAATATTTTCGGAGAGAACTTCTCCCTTGCATTTCGTGTGGACGGCCTTTCCATGGTGTTCGCTGCCATCGTGGCGATCCTCTGGCCGATCACGAATCTTTATGCGTTCGAGTATATGCAGCATGAGGAAGGGCAGAACCGTTTCTTCGCGTTCTTCACGATGACTTACGGAGTCGTCCTGGGGATCTCTTTTGCGGCGAATCTGTTCACTATGTACCTGTTCTATGAAATGCTCACACTGTGCACTCTGCCTCTTGTGATGCATCATATGGACCGGATCGCGAAATATGCCGGTCTGAAGTACCTGCTGTATTCCATGGGCGGCGCCGCTATGGCGTTTATCAGCATGATCATTCTTGCCAATCATGGAACACTGGCATTCTCGGCAGGCGGCAGTCTGTTCCCGTCGGACGTGACGGCGTACCGTCCGCTGCTGCTCGTCGGATTCCTGCTTGGATTTTTCGGGTTCGGTGTGAAAGCGGCGATCTTTCCGCTGCACGACTGGCTTCCCACTGCGGGCGTCGCACCGACTCCGGTCACGGCACTGCTGCACGCTGTTGCCGTGGTCAATGCGGGTGTGTTTGCCGTTCTGCGTCTTCTGTATTACGGCTATGGTGCCTCCTTTATCGCGGGAACCGTGGCACAGAACGTGATGCTGGCAGTCACTGCATTTACCATCGTATTTGCTTCCACCATGGCACTTCGTCTTCAGCACCTGAAGCGAAGACTGGCATACTCCACGGTTTCGAATCTCAGCTATATTCTGCTGGGAGCCGCCCTTTGCTCAGGAGCCGGTTTTGCCGCCGGAATCCTGCATATGATCGCACACAGTGCGCTGAAGATCGCACTGTTCTTCTGCGCCGGTGCTCTTCTGTGCCGGACGGAGGAGACCAGCCTCGGTGTTCAGGAATATGTCTATCAGTACACCGGCTATGCGAAGAAGACACCGGTGATCTTCGCGGTGTTCACCATTGCTTCCGTTGGACTGATCGGTATTCCGCCGCTGTGCGGTTTCTCGTCCAAATGGGCCATCGCTCAGGCTGCGGTCCTGCAGGGAACGCCCCTGGCGATCACCGGCTGCGTTGCACTGGCGATTTCCGCGTTCCTGACGGGTCTGTACCTGCTGAGCGTGGTTATGGAGGGATATTTTCCGCCGAATGACTTTGATGAGTCCAAACTGGCGGAGATCACGGATCCCGGGATGCGGATGAAAGCTTCGCTTTGGCTCGTCACCGCCATCGGACTGGGACTGATCTTCTTCATGCCGCTGCTGCAGAGGATCCTCGCGTCCTACGGGGCGTCCCTGATATGAAAGGAGGAAGACTGGATTGTGACTATTGTTGCGGATAACTTCATTGGACTTCCGGTCCTGGTGCTTCTTCCGATCATTGGCGGCATCGTTTGCTGGATGTTTGGCCGGACAGGGGAGATCCGGAAACAGGAGTTCCTGTGCCGGACACGGTCCGCAGTCTGTATCCTTACGGTTCTGGCGGAATGGCTGATCACGGTCTTTCTGATCCGATCAAGGGGAGCCGGTCTTCAGTTCATGTTTCCGAATCTGTTCGGACTCGGGATCGGGTTTGAACTGGACGGCCTCCGATGGATCCTCTGCCTGATCACCACTACCGTGTGGTTCGCGGTGGCGGTTTACGGACTGGACATTCATCGTTCTGATACGAAGAAAAACCGGTTTGACCTGTATTTTCTGATCTGTGAAGGAGCCACCATCGGCGTGTTCCTTGCCGCAGATCTGTACACGATGCTCATCTTCTTCGAGATGATGAGCATGTCCTCCTGGGTGCTGGTGGCACATGATGAGACCAGAGATTCCTGGTATGCCGCCGACAGCTATCTGGCCTATGCCGTAATCGGCGGTCTGGTCACTCTGATGGGACTGTTCCTGCTGTATCATCTGTTCGGTACGGTTCGCATCTCGGAGATCCGTGCTCTTGCCGCGGCCTGTCCGGACCGTAAACTTCTGTATATTGCCGGCGCTCTGGCCACGGTGGGGTTCTGCATCAAAAGCGGCATGTGGCCCCTGCACACGTGGCTGCCGCCGTCCTATACGATGGCACCAACCACTGCAACGACGCTTCTGTCCAGCGTGCTCAGCAAGACCGGTGTGTTCGGGCTTGCGGTGATCCTGTCCCAGATCTTTGCCGGGGACCGGAACGTCGGATTCCTTGTGCTGGCACTGGCACTGATCACGATGGTGGTGGGCGCAGTTCTCGGAATCTTCAGCACCAACATCAAAAGGACACTTGCATGTTCTTCCATCAGCCAGATCGGATTCGTCCTCACCGGGCTTGCCACATGTCTGCTGCTTCGGGAGGAAAACGCATTTGCCGCGCATGGAATGGTCCTTCATCTGATGAATCATTCACTGTTCAAGCTCGTGCTGTTCCTGTCCGCCGGCGCTGTGATCATGAATATCACGGACGGCGAATACAATGCTGTCCGCGGATTCGGACGGAACAAACCGCTTCTGATCTTCGGCATGCTCATGGGCCTGTGGGGCCTCGCAGGCATTCCCGGCGGCAGCGGATACATTTCCAAGACGCTCCTTCATGAGAGTATCGTGGAGACCATTCATCTGTTTGAGTCCGGCGGCGGTCCCGCGTTCTGGATGCACGTCACGGAATGGGTGTTCCTCATTTCCGGCGGATGCACCTTTGCGTATATGACGACCCTGTTCGTCTGTGTATGTGTGGACCGAAATGAAGATCCTGACGTTCAGGCAGTCTATGACCGAATGAAAGGGAAGTGGTGCCGCCTTCCGTCTGCTGTGATCATCGGGCTGTTTGCTCTGCTGATCCCGGTCCTCGGTTGCGCACCGTTTCTCATGGAAGCACTCGCTTCCTTCAGTGATCCGTTCTTCGCTGTGAGCACTGTGCATCCCGTGCATTACCTCTCGTTTGAGATCCTGAAGGGATCGATGATCTCCATCCTCACGGGCGTTGTGATCTATTTCCTCATTGTCCGGCGATGTCTGATCCGCGGCGGTATATATACCGACCGGTGGCCCGCATCGGTGGACCTGGAAAAGAACGTGTACCGTCCTCTGCTTCTTCATATCCTGCCGTTTGCGGGATCGTTCCTCGCAAGGAGTATTGCGACACTGCCGGAACTGATCCGTATCGGCTTCTGCCGGCTGCTGTACAGCAACAACAATAACGGTGTCGTCATCCCAGGCGAAGATGAGTACTTCAGTTCCTACAAGACGCAGGAGGAGGCAGACGAATCCTTCAGTACGACGCTTGGAACCAGTCTTCTTCTGATCAGCATCGGAATGGTGATCATTCTGGTGTTCCTGTTCCTGCAGTGATCTTTCGTCTGCCGGATGAAGTGAAAAATGAATACGACCTTTAAAGATAAACGCTTCTTTAAAGGTCGTTTTTCATTTTGTCATAAATTTGATACGGAAAATTCGGAAACTTGAATTTTTGGTATTTCTTCTATATACTATATAAACTAAAGTATTATGTAAATTATACACAATATATTGTGTCAGAGAGGTTTTTGATATATGGCAGCAAAATCGCCGAAATATGATAATAACAGCATTTCCCAGCTGAAAGGCGCAGATCGCGTTCGAAAGAGACCGGGCGTCATTTTCGGTTCGGACGGACTGGACGGATGTCAGCATTCCGTGTTCGAGATCCTCTCCAACTCCATTGATGAGGCGCGGGAGGGTCACGGCAATCTGATCACGCTGACACGCTATGAGGATCTTTCCATCGAATGTGAAGACTTCGGACGCGGATGTCCCATGGACTGGAACGAGAATGAGAAACGGTTCAACTGGGAACTGGTGTTCTGTGAACTGTATGCCGGAGGCAAATACCGTAACAATGAGGGAGAGAACTACGAGTATTCTCTCGGACTCAACGGCCTCGGTTCCTGTGCCACGCAGTACGCTTCGGAGTATATGGACGTTACGGTTTGGCGTGACGGGAACAAGTATGAACTGCACTTCAAGAAGGGAAAGGTCTGCGGAAAAAAAGGCAAGGAACTGACGGTGGAACCTGCCGATCGCAAAAAGACCGGCACGACCATCCGCTGGAGACCGGATCTGGATGTATTTACGGATATCAATATTCCTCCCGAGTATTTTGAAGATATCATGCGCCGTCAGGCGGTGGTCAACAAGGGAGTGACGTTCCGTTTCCGCAACCAGGTCAACGGGAAGTTTGAGACCAAGGATTTCCTCTATGAGGAAGGGATCCTGGATTACGTCAAGGAGATCGCGGGGGAGCAGACGCTCTCCGCTCCCACTTTCATCGAGTGCGAGCGGAAAGGCCGCGACCGTCAGGACCGTGATGACTATAAGGTGAAGATCTCCGCCGCATTCTGTTTCTCCAATAAGGTCAATGTGACGGAATACTATCACAACTCCTCCTGGCTGGAGCACGGCGGAAGCCCGGAAAAAGCCACAAGAAACGGGTTCGTATATGCCATCGATGCCTATCTGAAGAAGATCGGCAAATATCAGAAGAACGAATCCAAGATCACGTTCCAGGATGTCTCGGACTGTCTTGTGCTGGTTACGAACTGCTTCTCCACGCAGACATCCTATGAAAACCAGACGAAGAAGGCCATCACCAACAAGTTTATCCAGGAAGCGATGACCGACTTCTTCAAGGAACAGCTGGAAGTCTATTTCATTGAGAACAAACCGGAAGCGGACCGCATCGCCGAACAGGTTCTGATCAACAAACGGTCCAGAGAGACGGCGGAAAAGACCCGTCTCGGCATGAAGAAGAAACTTACCGGTTCCATCGATATTGCAAACCGCGTTCAGAAATTCGTGGACTGCCGGAGCAAGGATCCCAACGAGCGCGAGATCTACATCGTGGAGGGAGACTCCGCACTGGGTGCCTGCAAACAGTCCCGCAATGCCGATTTTCAGGGACTCATGCCGGTGCGAGGAAAGATCCTGAACTGTCTGAAGGCCGACTACGTGCGGATCTTCAAAAGCGATATCATCACGGACCTTCTGAAAGTGCTGGGGTGCGGTGTGGAAGTGAAAGGGAAGACCGCCAAGGATCTTTCCGATTTCGACATCAACAACCTTCGCTGGAACAAGGTCATCATCTGTACCGATGCCGACGTGGACGGTTACCAGATCCGCACACTGATCCTGACGATGCTGTACCGTCTCGTCCCCACTCTTATCCGGGAAGGATATGTCTATATCGCGGAATCTCCTCTGTATGAGATCACGACGAAGGATAAGACCTGGTTTGCGTATACCGATCGGGAAAAGAACGATATCGTTGCGGAACTGGACGGAAAGAAATGTTCCATCAACCGCTCCAAGGGTCTTGGTGAAAATGATCCGGAGATGATGTGGCTCACCACCATGAATCCAGAGACAAGGCGCCTGATCCGTGTCATGCCGGAGGATGTGGACCGCATGAACGAGGTCTTCAACCTTCTTCTCGGAGACAATCTGGAAGGCAGAAAGCAGCATATCGCGGAAGACGGATACCAGTATCTTGAACTGGCGGACATCTCGTAAGAAGGAGCAGAGCAATGAAATTTCAGAAAGCGGTATCCACCGCAAGAACACTCCTGCTGATCGCACTGGTGTTCTGTGTGCTGGGGCTGACCATGGGCGGTGCCGAACTGGCTACGTACCGCGCCGTCGCCACAGGAATTGCCATGCTCCTGGTGGTCGTCGCCCTTTATTACATATTCCGTTACTGCAGATGTCCCTACTGCGGAAAGCAGATCTTTTTCGGTGTGTCCAAAGCCACCAGCTGCCCCCGCTGCCGCAGAAACTTTGTAACGGGTAAAAAAGTCAAAAGAAACAGATAATCTTAATCGGAAGGTAAGTATTCCATGCCCAGAAAGAAAAAAGAAACCGTAAAAAAACCGGAAGTCGATCCCAATGTCCTCGGACTGCGGGCGGAGACGGTGGAACAGCCCATCACGGAAACACTGGAGACCAACTACATGCCCTATGCCATGTCGGTCATCGTGTCCCGTGCGATCCCCGAGATCGACGGATTCAAGCCGTCCCACCGGAAACTTCTGTATACCATGTATAAGATGGGCCTGCTTCGCGGCGACCGTACCAAGTCTGCCAATATCGTGGGACAGACCATGAAGCTCAATCCCCATGGCGATCAGGCCATCTATGATACCATGGTCCGTCTCTCCAAAGGTTATGAGGCACTGCTGACTCCCTTTGTGGATTCCAAAGGCAACTTCGGCAAGATGTATTCCCGAGATATGTCCTATGCCGCGCCCCGTTATACGGAAGCAAAACTGTCGGCGATCAGCTCGGAACTGTTCCGGGATATCGACAGTGATACCGTGGAGTTCGTGGACAACTACGACGGAAGCATGAAAGAACCGGTGCTGCTGCCCACGACATTTCCCAATGTACTTGTTTCTGCCAACCTGGGCATTGCCGTCGGCATGGCTAGCCAGATCTGCGGATTCAATCTCAACGAGGTCTGTGAAGCGGCCATGGGACGGATCAAGGATCCGGACTTTGATGTCCTTTCCGTAATGCCTGCACCGGATTTTCCCAGCGGTGCGGAGATCATTTATGACTATACGGAGATGGAGAACATCTACCGTACCGGACACGGCAGCTTCAAGGTGCGTGCCCGCTGGAGATATCTGAAAAAGGAAAACATCATCGAGATCTATGAGATCCCGTATACCACTACCACCGAAGCCATCATGGACAAGGTGGCGGAACTGATCAAGGCGGGCAAGGTCCGTGAGATCAATGATATGCGTGATGAGACCGATCTTGGCGGACTGAAACTGGCCATGGATCTCAAGCGCGGAACGGATCCGGAAAAGCTGATGCAGAAGCTCTTCAAGATGACCCCGCTTCAGGATTCCTTCCCGTGTAACTTCAATATCCTGATCGCCGGCAACCCCAAGGTCATGGGCGTTTATGAGATCCTGGATGAGTGGACTGCATGGCGCGTGGACTGTGTCCGCCGCCGCGTGTATCATGAACTGAATCAGAAGAAGGACAAGCTGCACCTGCTGAAAGGTCTGCAGAAGATCCTTCTCGATATCGATAAAGCCATCGAGATCATCCGCAAGACCGAGAAGGAAGCGGATGTCGTTCCCAATTTGATGATGGGATTCGGCATTGATGAGATCCAGGCCGAATTCGTCGCAGAGATCAAGCTCCGTAATATCAACCGCGAATACATTCTCAAGAAGACTTCTGAGACGGAACAGCTGGAAAAGGATATCGCAGAGCTGGAAGATACCGTGAAATCGAAGGCGAAGATCAACCGGATCATCGTCAATGAGCTGAAAGAGATCAACAAGAAATACGAGATGCCGCGGAGGACCGGGATCGTTTATGCCGATGAGATCGAGGAGTTCTCCGAAGAGGAGTCCGTTCCCAGCTATCATGTCAATGTGTTCGTGTCCAAGGAAGGATACATCAAGAAGATCACAGACTTGTCCCTGCGTATGTCCGGCGAGCACAAGTACAAGGAAGGCGACAGTCTTCAGACACAGTTTGACTGCGACAATACGGAAGAGATCCTGATCTTCTCCGACAAGCAGAATCTGTATAAAGCAAAGCTTGCGGATTTCAACGATACCAAGGCATCGACCCTGGGAACCTATATTCCGGCACAGGTCGGCATGGACGAAGACGAACACGTGTTCGCGGTCCTTCCCGCAAAGAAATACCGTGAAAATCTGATTCTGATTTTCGAAAACGGAAAAGCGGCCCGTTTCAAGATGGATGTCTATGAAACGAAGACGAACCGCAAACGTCTTATCAACGCATATTCGGATAAGTCGCCGCTGGTCAAAGTGCTGGCATTCACCGACGAGACGGATATCACACTGTTTTCCGATCACGGAAGGGCACTGGTGGTGCATACGTCCGTGATCCCCGCCAAGACCAGCCGCTCGACGCAGGGCGTGTTCTGCATGAAATTCGGCCGCGGAAAGCACATGGTCACGGATGCCGCACTGCTAAAGGATACGGAGATCAAGAATGTCTCCCGGTACCGTTCCCGTACCATCCCGGCAATGGGCGCACTGATCAAGGAAGAGGACCGGGGAGAGGAACAGATGTCCCTGCTGGACTGATAGAAGGATAATTTGGAAGGGAGGAATGGAGATGCCGACACAGTTTCTGCGCCGGATGACAGCACTGCTGTCTCTGGTTCTGGCAGTCTCGCTCCTTTCCGGATGCGGTCTGTATGACAAGGAATACTCCGTGGTGGAACAGTATCCCGTTGCCGTCAACGATTCGAATAAGGATTCCAGTACCGTACACAATTATTTCGAGATGGAAGCTGCGATCCTGAATCTGGTACATCAGCGGCAGGAACAGGGATCCATCGTCTTCGACAATTATGAGGGCGATATCAGCACCGATCTGAAAAATGCCTGCTGGGGACTGCGTACCCGCGATGCATTCTGCGTTTACTGCGTCAGCGGGATCCAGTATGAGATGAATCATATCGTGTCCCATGAAGGTGCGGATCTCACCATCTCCTATACCAGAAGTCCGGAGGAGATGGAGCAGATCAAGACGATCTCCTTTTCCACCGATCTGACCAGTTATGCCGAACATGCCATCGATTCCTATGTGGATCGTCTGGTGGTGCTCATCAAGAACTGTTCTCTGGATGAGGACGGAATCCGGGAACTGGTGGATTCCGCCTATGAGGAGAATCCGGTGATCGCACTGGCGGCACCCATGATACAGGTGAAAATGTTTTCCGGTTCCGGCCTGCAGCGTCTGGTCGAGGTGGAATTCTCCTATGGGGATGACACCCAGGATCTTCAGCAGAAGAAGCAGGAAGTGATCGATAAGATCGGAGAGATCACGGAACAGTCTGCGGATGATTTCACGGAGAAGAGTCTTCTCAAAGCGGTGAATATAATCACTTCCCAGTGCCAATACCGGGATGAATATGTCGGAAACTCCGTCTACTCCTGTCTGGTGACGAAGGAGGCAAACAGCCAGGGACTTGCGCTGACACTGAAGAGCATCTGCAACGCCATGGATATCCCGTGCGAGACGGTAAACGGTTTCTATAATCAGAAGGAACATTACTGGAATATCGTTCAGATCGGCAGCGATTACTATCACATCGATCTGTCACAGTGCATCCAGCAGGGGACGGAATCCGGTTTCCTCCGTAGCGATGAGGAGATGTGGAATGATCACCGCTGGGATACTTCCGCTTACTCCAGGTGTTCCGGACCGCTGACCTATCAGGAAGTCGTAAAAAACTGATGGATAGAGCACACTTTTTTACCCGGTGTGCTCTTGACTTTTTATAGGAATATGCTACAATAACTTGCGTTGCGCGGGCATAGCTCATCTGGTAGAGCGCCACCTTGCCAAGGTGGAGGTAGCGAGTTCGAGCCTCGTTGCCCGCTCCAAATAAGACCTGCTGTTTTAGCGGGTCTTTTATTATGCAATAAGAAGGTGCTCACATGAAGACCGATGTCGTCATTATCGGTGCTGGTCCGGCCGGTATCTTTACCGCTCTGGAAATGATCAAGAAGAACAGCAGGAAAAAGATCATTATGGTGGAAAAAGGCAAGGCGATCGAAAACCGCCACTGTCCGAAAGCCACCACCGGCAAATGCATGAACTGCAAACCCTATTGTCATATCACCACCGGTTTTTCCGGCGCAGGCGCGTTTTCCGACGGAAAACTGTCCCTGAGCTATGAGGTCGGCGGAGATCTTCCCACTCTCATCGGGGAAGAGAAAGCACAGGAGACCATCGATTACTGTGATCAGATCTATCTGGAGTTTGGTGCTGATACCCACGTGGAAGGCATCGGGGATCCGGAAAAGACGAAGGTCATCCGCAAGAATGCCATCAAAGCAGGCCTGAAGCTTGTGGACTGTCCCATCCGCCATATGGGTACGGAAAAGGCTCATGACATCTATGGTGCGATCCAGAAATATCTGATGGATCACGGTGTGGAGATCCTGTTCGGTGTGGAATGCCGCAACCTGATCATTGAAAACGGTGTATGCAGCGGTGTGATCCTGTCCGAGAACGGTATGGAGAAAGAGCTCTATGCCGAGGATACCGTGGTTGCCACGGGCCGCAGAGGCGCCGACTGGCTGGAGTCGATCTGCACGGAACATCATGTGGAACATGTTGCCAGCACGGTGGATATCGGTGTCCGTGTGGAAGTCCGAAACGAGATCATGGAGGAAGTCAATGAAGTCCTTTATGAATCCAAGCTTATCGGATACCCCGCACCGTTCAAGAACAAGGTTCGTACTTTCTGCCAGAACCCCGGCGGTTATGTGGCGCAGGAGAACTACGACAACGATCTCGCGGTCGTGAACGGACATTCCTTTAAGGATAAGAAGTCGGAGAATACCAATCTGGCGATTCTCTGTTCGCACAACTTCTCCGTTCCCTTCAACCAGCCCATAGCATATGCACAGAAGGTGGGAGAACTGACGAACATGCTGGGAGACGGACACATCCTGGTACAGCGTTTCGGTGATATCCTGGACGGGAAACGTACCTGGGCGAAAGAACTGGCACAGTCCAATGTCCGTCCGACGCTGCCCGATGCGGTGGCAGGGGACATCACGGCGGCCATGCCGTACCGCGCCATGATCAATATCATTAATTTCATTCAGGCGGTGGACCAGGTCGTGCCCGGGTTTGCTTCCTACGAAACACTTCTGTATTCACCGGAACTGAAGTTCTACTCCAACCGGGTCAAGATGGATACGGATTTCAACACCAACGTCAAAGGCCTTCACTGTCTGGGAGATTCCTCCGGATGGACACGCGGCCTGATGATGGCTTCTGCCATGGGGACCCTGATGGGCCGGAAACTGGCGGAAAACGAATAATCATACTGCAGACTCTATGTCATGGAACGACGTTCCGGACATGGAGTCTGTTTTTATTTTTGGAAGGCTGTGATGTTTCACTGAGTATGCAGTTATGGTATAATCAAAAGAAATATATTTGTATTGTTTCAGGTGTATTATGGGTGAGTTTAAAGTAATCAGTGAATATGTTCCCTCCGGTGATCAGCCGGAAGCCATCGAATCGCTGGCACAGGGAGTGGAACTGGGTCTGGAGGAACAGACCATGCTTGGTGTGACCGGTTCCGGGAAGACGTACACCATGGCAAAGATCATTGAAAAAGTAAAGAAACCTACCATCGTTCTGGCTCATAACAAGACGCTGGCCGCACAGCTGTGCAGCGAGTTCAAGGAATTCTTTCCGGAAAACGCGGTGGAATACTTTGTATCCTATTACGATTATTACCAGCCGGAAGCGTACATTCCTCATACGGATACCTACATCGAGAAAGACAGCTCCATCAATGATGAGATCGACCGTCTGAGACATTCCGCCACGTCCAGCCTGTTTGAGAGACGGGACGTCATCGTCGTGGCCTCCGTCAGCTGTATCTACGGACTGGGAGACCCCATCGATTATGCCAATATGGTGATCTCTCTCCGTCCCGGCCAGAGCCGCGGAATGGAAGAAATCATGAGAAAGCTCCTGGAGATCCGTTACGAACGCAACGATATCGCGTTTGAACGCAATATGTTCCGTGTCCGCGGAGATGTGCTGGATATCTTTCCGGCCTACGCGACGGATTCTGCTATCCGCGTGGAATTCTTCGGGGATGAGGTAGACCGCATCTCCGAGATCAACGTGGTGACGGGGAAGACCCAGCGCTATCTCAATCATGTGGCGATCTATCCTGCCAGTCATTATGTAACGACACAGGAAAAGATGAAGCGTGCGATCGAGGAGATCCGTCAGGAATGCGATGAGCGGGTGAAGTTCTTCGAAGAAAACAACAAGCTGCTGGAAGCACAGCGGATCCGTCAGCGCACCGATTATGATATCGAGATGATGCAGGAACTGGGATTCTGTTCCGGTATCGAAAACTATTCAAGGATCATCTCGGGAAGAGCGCCGGGGAGCGCGCCGATGACGCTTCTGGATTATCTTCCGGACGATTATCTCATGTTCATCGATGAAAGCCATGTCACGCTGCCGCAGGTACGTGCCATGTACCGCGGCGACCGGGCCAGGAAGGAAAATCTCGTGGAATTCGGATTCCGTCTTCCGTCGGCATTTGACAACCGCCCGCTGAAGTTTGAGGAATTTCAGGACCGTCTCAATCAGGTGATCTATGTTTCCGCAACGCCCGGTGAGTATGAACGGAGCCGTTCCGGCAATATCGCGGAACAGGTGATCCGTCCCACAGGACTTCTGGATCCGAAAGTGGTCGTTCGTCCGGTGGAAGGACAGATCGACGATCTCATCGGAGAGATCCAGGCCAGGATCGAGAAAGGGCAGCGTACGCTGGTCACCACACTGACCAAGAAGATGGCGGAGGATCTTTCGGAATACTTTACCAACGTGGGGATCCGATGCCGTTATATGCACCATGATATCGGTGCCATTGAGAGAATGGAGATCATTCGCAATCTCCGACTGGGCGATTTTGACGTGCTTGTGGGCATCAATCTTCTTCGAGAGGGTCTGGATATTCCGGAGGTCAGTCTTGTGGCGATCCTGGATGCGGACAAGGAAGGATTCCTCCGCAGCGAGACCAGTCTCATTCAGACCATTGGACGTGCGGCCAGAAACTCAGAAGGTACTGTCATCATGTATGCGGATACCATCACTCCGTCCATGGATGCGGCAATCACGGAAACCGAGCGGCGCCGCAGAAAACAGGATGAATATAACAAGGCTCACGGCATCGTTCCCAAGACGATCATCAAGGACGTTCGTGATCTTCTGGAGATCTCCACGGACCTGTCTTCTTCCGCCAGAAAAGAGGGCGGTGTGAAGATGACGAAATTCGAACGAAAACGGGAGATCGAACGGCTGGAAAAACAGATGCGGGAAGCGTCAAAGATGCTGGAATTCGAGATCGCGGCCCAGCTGCGTGATCAGATCATACTTCTCCGTGGCGAGAATTCGGATAAATAGAACGGATTTCATGTCCGTTAAGGAAGGATAATACGATTATGAAACTGATGATACTGGACGGAAACAGCATCGTAAACCGTGCCTTTTACGGCGTGCGGCTTCTGACTGCTCCGGACGGAACACCCACAAACGGCGTGTTCGGTTTTCTCTCCATTCTTCAGAAACTGCTGACCGATCAGGAGCCGGATGCGGTATGTGTGGCATTTGATGTCCATGCTCCCACGTTCCGTCACAAGCAGTACGCGGAGTATAAGGGGAAGAGAAAGCCCATGCCGGAGGATCTGGTCGTGCAGATGCCGCTTCTGAAGGAAGTGCTTCAGACCATGGGCATCTCCTGTTATGAGTGTGCCGGCTGGGAGGCCGATGACATCCTCGGTACGGTGGGAAAAAGATGCGAGGAGGAAAACTGGGACTGTCTCATCGTGACGGGGGACAAGGATTCCTTTCAGCTCGTAACGGATACGACGCATGTGTTTCATGTGAAGAGCAGCAAGGGACAGACCACGACGACGGAGTATACTCCGGAAGTCTTTCAGGAGGAGTACGGATTTGCTCCCATCCATATCATCGACCTGAAGGCACTGATGGGTGATTCCTCGGATAATATCCCCGGTGTTCCCGGAGTGGGAGAAAAGACGGCAACGGCACTGATCCAGAACTATTCCACCATCTCCAGCATCTACAGTCAGCTGGATACACTGGATGTGAAAGACGGCATTAAGAAGAAACTGGAGGCCGGAAAAGAGAGCGCTGAAATGAGCTATGATCTGGCTACCATCCGGAAGGACGTTCCCATCGATTTCGATCCGAAGGAGAATGTCTGGAAACTGACGTCTTCCGGAGCACTGTATGATCTGTTTCACCGTCTCGGTTTCCAGAAGTTCATCGAGCGCTGGGGCCTGGAGCCGGGAGAAGAGACGGCATCCTCCAAAAAACGGGAATCTCTGGAGTTCCGGGAGATGACGGAATCCGATCTGGACTGGCTGAAAAAGACCATTTCCGGCGAGGATTATATTGCGCTCTCTGTGGGAGAGGATCTGGATCAGATCTTCCTGTGCGACGGAAAGGCCGTATATTCCGTCCGTTGGAACGACTGCGGTGAATCCTATAATGACTTTCTGAAATATGTGTTTTCCGGAGAAGTGAAGAAGACCGTACACGGACTGAAGGAACTGATGCGACATCTGATGGATGAGAAGATCGGATTCGACGGTTTCATCTTCGATACGGAGCTGGCGGGTTATCTGCTGCAGTCCTCGGAATCGGATTATTCCGTGGAACGGCTCACCATGCGATACTGTGACGGCGAGATCTCCGGAGTGGAAGGGATCCATGCCCTGAAACCGGTCATGGATTCGCTCATGCGGGAACAGGGCATGAGAAAACTGTACTATGATATCGAACTGCCGCTCTGTAAAGTACTTGCGGAGATGGAGCAGGAAGGTTTTCTGGTGGACCGCACGGCTCTGTATGAGTACGGCGAGAGTATGATCGGGACCATCGATCAGCTGCAGCAGCAGATCTGGAACTATGCCGGTCATGAGTTTAACATCAACTCTCCCAAACAGCTGGGAGAAGTCCTGTTTGATGAACTGTATCTGCCGCAGGGAAAGAAGACCAAGACCGGATGGAGCACCAGTGCGGATGTACTGGAAAAGCTCAGAAACAAGCATCCGATCATTCAGGACATCCTGGATTACCGGACACTGACCAAACTCAAATCCACCTATGCGGACGGGCTGCTGAAGGTCATTGATGCGGACGGACGGATCCATACCAATTTCCAGATGACCGTGACGGCAACGGGACGGTTGTCCTCCACGGAGCCGAATCTTCAGAATATTCCCATCCGCAAGGAATTCGGCAGCGAGATCCGGAAGATGTTCGTCGCGGCACCGGGCAATGTGCTGGTGGATGCGGACTACAGTCAGATCGAGCTCCGGCTTTTGGCGCATATCTCCAAGGATACCGCCATGAGGGATGCTTTCCTCAGCGGAGTGGATTTCCATACTGCCACGGCTGCTCAGGTGTTCAATACTCCGGTGGAGGAAGTGACGCCCCGCCAGAGAAGCAATGCCAAAGCAGTCAACTTCGGCATCGTATACGGCATCTCCGCCTGGTCTCTTGCGGGAGACATCGGAGTTTCCACTTCAGAGGCCAAGGAATATATGGATGCCTATTATGAGAAATACCCCGGTGTACATCAGTACATGGAGGATATCAAGGAGAAGGCAAGGGAAGACGGGTATGTCGTAACGCTGTATCAGCGGCGCCGCTATCTGCCGGAACTGAAGTCCTCAAATTTCAACACCAGGTCCTTTGGAGAACGTGTGGCACTGAACATGCCGATTCAGGGAACCGCCGCGGATATCATCAAACTGGCCATGGTCAATGTGGCGAACCGTCTGAAAAAGGAAAAACTGGAGGGCAGGCTGATCCTTCAGGTACACGATGAACTGATCGTGGAGTGTCCGGAAAAAGAGGCTGACACCGTAGCAAAACTGCTTGCAGAGGAAATGGAGAATGTGATCCATCTTTCCGTGCCTCTGAGCGTGGAAGTCAAGACCGGACATACCTGGCATGAAGCTCACTGATATGATGCAATACGAAATTGTACAGGCGAACCCGGAAATGATCCCGCAGATCGCCGCGATCGAGAAGGAGACCTTTTCCGATCCGTGGTCGGAACACTCTCTCACCACCTGTCTTCCGGACGACAGGCATGATTTCTTCGTGGCAATGGATGCAGAGGGGCATGTTCTCGGATATATCAGTTTCATGAGCGTGCTGGATGAGGGGTATATCAACAATGTGGCGGTCCGCGAGGATGCAAGACATGCCGGGATCGGTTCGGAACTGGTCTCGGAGTGTGTCCGAAGGGGAAGGGAACGGAAACTGTCATTCCTTACGCTGGAAGTGCGAGCCTCCAATGATCCGGCCATTGCGCTGTATGAGAAACATGGTTTTGCGGAAGTGGGACGACGACCGGGATACTATGAAAAACCCCGGGAAGATGCTATACTGATGACATTATTTTTTGAAGGAACCGAGGAAATTGGATGAAGATACTAGCATTTGAATCCTCCTGCGATGAGACTGCGGTCGCCATCGTGGAGGACGGCAGAACGGTATTAACGGACCAGATCTTTTCCCAGGCGGACCTTCACGCCATTTACGGCGGGGTGGTGCCTGAGATCGCGGCAAGAAGTCATGTGGAGGTCATTTCCATACTGACGCAGCGTGCACTGGAAGATGCCAGACTGACCAGAGAAGATATCGACGCCGTGGCGGTGACTTATGCTCCCGGTCTGATCGGTGCCGTACTGGTGGGTGTGAATTTCGCAAAGGCAGCGGCTCTGGCCCTGGATGTTCCACTGATCCCGGTACACCATATCCGGGGACACATAGCGGCAAACTACATCGCATACCCGGAACTGGAACCCCCGTTTCTCTGCCTTTCCATCTCCGGAGGGAATACTCTGCTGGTGGATGTCAGGAATTATACGGATATGAGCATCATCGGAGCAACGAGGGACGATGCGGCCGGTGAATGCTTTGATAAAACGGCAAGGGTGCTTGGACTTCCTTATCCAGGCGGCAAGCCCATCGATGAATTGTCCCGGGGAGGAAATGATACGGCGTATACATTTCCCGTTGCCCACGTCAGCGGCTCACCCTATGATTTCAGTTTTTCCGGTCTGAAGACGGCGGTTATCAATATCGCCCATCATGCCGAACAGACGGGAGAAACCATCAATAAGGCCGATCTGGCCGCGTCTTTTACAAAGGCGGTGAGCGATTCGCTGGTGCCCCGAACGATGACGGCGGCAGCAGAACTCGGCTATCGCAAGATCGCCGTAGCGGGAGGCGTGGCAGCCAACAGCAGGATCCGACGCGATTTTACAGAAGCTGCGGAGAAGGCCGGTTGTGAGCTGTTTGTACCACCGCTGAAGCTTTGCGGCGACAATGCCGCCATGATCGGCAGTCAGGGATACTATGAGTATTTATCAGGGACGCGCGGAAGCTCGGATCTGAATGCATTTGCCACCAAGGATATATAAAATCAACAAAAAAACATACCCTTTTCCTCTGGATTTCTACAGTCCTAGGGAAAAGGGTATTCATTATTATCGCAACTTGATTTTATGTCAATTGATGACTGTTTCTTATTTGTAACATGTATATGAACCAAAGGGGGTTGACAGGAAAAAAACCCTTAAATATCCGCATATGACGAAAAATGACTGTGGAAAACCCTGTGCATAATGTTGATAACTATTTGAATAAATTTTATAGCTAATAATTATGTGAACTGTTTTTACACGGATTATTCACCCTGAAAATGAGTAAAAGCGGTAAAAAAGAAGGAAATAATTGAATTATACATTTTTTATGTAAAGTCGGAATTAACAGTTACATCATGTTACTTTTTTCAATTACAATCAGTAATCGGCGGAAACGGGGAATACAGTTGACTTTTTTCAGTTGAGTGTGCTAGAATATGCAAGCGCGTAATAAAAAGTGTGCTGGTATAGCTCAGTCGGTAGAGCAGCTGATTCGTAATCAGCAGGTCAGGTGTTCGAGTCACCCTACCAGCTCCAAAAAAAGATCCGGATAATCATCCGGATCTTTTTTTGTCTAGTATCAGCTCTGATATTCAAACGTGATATCATAGATGCTCACGGTATCTCCGTCCTGGATCCCCATGGATTCCAGCCGGTCAAATACACCGGCATCCCTCAGGATACGGTCAAACCACATGAGAGATTCATGATCGTTGAAGTTGACGGAAGCCACCAGATTCTGAAGCCACGGACCGTCGAGACTCCAGAAATCATCCTCGTGATCGATGATGAGATCTTCCGACGTGTCGATGACGGGTTCCGGCGGAACGTAATCCGCTTCGAAAGCCTCCACGACGGGAACTTTCTGAAGAAGATCCGCGATGGTCTGGATCAGTTCTCTGGTACCGCTGTGGGTAGCGGCAGACATCTCCAGGAACGTAAAGCCCTTGCTCTCCACGTATTCCTTCAGCCGATCGATGGCGGAACGGTCTTCCCCGAGAAGATCCGTCTTGTTGCCGACTACGATCTGAGCACGGGAAGCCAGTTCGGGACTGTACTGCTGCAGTTCGTTATTGATGGTGTCAAAGTCTTCCACGGGATCCCGGCCTTCGCTTCCGGATACATCCACAAGATGCACCAGGAGACGGCAGCGGTCGATATGCCGGAGAAAATCATGGCCGAGTCCTGCACCTTCCGAGGCGCCTTCGATGATTCCGGGAATATCCGCCATTACGAAGGAGACACCGTCATCCACCCATACGACACCCAGGTTGGGGAAGAGGGTAGTGAAGTGATAATTGGCGATCTTGGGATGTGCCTTGCTGACTACGGAAAGAAGCGTGGATTTGCCAACGTTGGGGAATCCGATGAGCCCGACATCGGCCAGAAGCTTCAGCTCAAGAAACACTTCGTGGCTCTCACCGGGAAGTCCGGGTTTGGCAAAGTTGGGGACCTGACGGGTCGGAGTGGCAAAATGCTTGTTGCCCCAGCCGCCTCTTCCGCCGCGGCAGGCAAGGTAGTCTTCACCGGTGGACATGTCATGCATAATGGCATTGGTCTCCGCATCACGGATGAGAGTGCCGCGGGGCACCTTGATGTACAGTGTCTCACCGTCTTTGCCGGAGCAGCGTTTGCCGGCACCGTTGCCGCCATTGCCCGCTACATATTTTCTTTTATAACGGAAATCCATCAGTGTGGACATGTTGTCATCCACCTGGAAAATGATGTCGCCGCCTCTGCCGCCATCTCCGCCGTCGGGGCCGCCGGCCGCCACATATTTCTCGCGATGGAATGCTACTGCGCCGTTGCCGCCGTTTCCGGCACGGATGAAGATCTTCGCTTTATCTACAAAAGAAGTTGCCATGAGAGGAATCCTTTCGCTAAAGATAAAGGGACGGGCAAATATCCCGTCCCTTTCAAGTTTTGATTACTGAGCGATCTCGTAGACAGAAACCTGCTTGCGGTTCTTGTCTTTCGGCTCAAACTTAACTTTGCCATCGACCAGTGCGTACAGAGTGTCGTCCTTGCCCTTACCAACGTTGGTACCCGGGTGGATCTTCGTTCCGCGCTGTCTGACAAGGATATTTCCAGCCAGTACAAACTGACCATCTGCTCTTTTTGCTCCAAGACGCTTCGACTTGCTGTCGCGGCCGTTCTTGGTGGAACCCATACCTTTTTTATGTGCCATTCGGAATTACACCTCCATTAGTCAAAATCAGTTTCAGTCCATTATGCAGTGATGGAATCGATCTGCACTTTGGTATACGGCTGCCGGTGGCCCTGAGTTCTGCGGTAACCTTTTTTCGGTTTCATCTTGTAAACGCGAATCTTCTTGCCACGGCCGCTCTTTACAACACTGCCCTTTACGGAAGCGCCGTCGACTACAGGAGTTCCGAAAACGGTCTCCTTACCATTTACGATAGCCAGCACCTGATCGAAAGTAACAGCATCTCCGTCTGCAGCATTGAGCTTTTCCACGTAGATGACATCGCCTTCGGATACGGTATACTGCTTACCGCCAGTTACGATAATTGCCTTCAAAGTATTCATCCTTTCTTAAACAGGTCTCGCTCTCACAGGTGATATGTACGGGACATATACTTCATACCTATTCAATGCGGCTTGAATAGTTTACACCAAACCATCATGTAAAGTCAATGATATTTTATGGTGAAAAACAGGTTTTTCCATGGGATTCCTTTGGTGAAAAACACATAAAAAAGGGAAGAGCCGTTTAAACTCTTCCCCTGATACCTGCGATCGGATTATTTGCCGGAAACGATATCTCTGGTATCGCGAGCGATGACCAGCTCTTCGTTGGTGGGAACCACATAGACCTTCACCTTGGAATCCGGGGTGGAGATCAGCTGTTCCTTGCCGCGGCAGTTGTTTGCCTCGTCGTCGAATTCAACTCCGAGATAGCCGAAGTATTCGCAGATCGCCTTTCTGGTGGCGATGGAGTTTTCGCCGACACCGGCGGTGAATACGATGGCGTCTACGCCGTTCATTGCGGCAGCGTAGGAGCCGACGACTTTGGCGACCCAGTAATGGAACATGTCAAGTGCCAGAGCACAGCGTTCATTGCCCTCGGAAGCGCCCTTGTCCAGATCACGGAAGTCGGAGCTGACACCGGAGATGCCGAGTACGCCGGACTTCTTGTTCAGGATGTTCATCATCTCATCGATGCTGAGGTCGTATTTGTTCATGATGAACTGCATGATGGCCGGATCCAGGTCACCGCATCTGGTGCCCATGGGAAGACCGACCAGAGGAGTGAAGCCCATGGAGGTATCCACACACTTGCCGCCGTCGATGGCTGCGATGGAGGAACCGTTGCCCATGTGGCAGGAGATCACTTTCAGATCTTTCTCGGGAACGCCCATGATCTCGGCTACACGGCCGCCGACATAACGGTGGGAAGTTCCGTGGAAACCGTAACGACGGATGGAATCCTTCTCGTAATACTCATAGGGGATCGCGTACATGTATGCCTTGGCGGGCATGGTCTGATGGAATGCGGTATCAAACACTGCAACCTGGGGAACATCATCGCCCATGACTTTCTGACAGGCACGGATGCCGGTCATGTTGGCCGGGTTGTGAAGAGGACCGAAGGGAACCGCTTCCTGGATGGCTGCCATAACATCATCGTTTACCAGAACGGAGCCGGAGAACTTGTCCAGACCATGGAGGACACGATGGCCGACTGCATCGATCTCGCTCATGGAAGACACCACACCGTGTTCCGGGCTGACCAGCTTGTCGATAACAGCGGTGATTGCTTCTGCGTGTGTGGGAAGAGCGATGTCTTCATCATAGACGGTTTTGCCCTCTACCAGAGGGGTGTGTTTCAGATGGCCGTCGATTCCGATGCGCTCACAAAGACCTTTTGCGAGAACTGTTTCGGTCTCCATGTCAAACAGCTGATACTTCAGAGAAGAACTTCCCGCATTGATAACGAGTATTTTCATGATGATTTCCTTTCCGTTGATTAATATACTTATTTCATTTACAATCAATTAAGTAACTTAACACATTCTATATATAATTTTTTGAAAAGGCAAGGTATTTTAAGAAAATGCTTCAAAATACAGTTGGAATCGTTTCGGAATTCAATCCGTTTCATTATGGACATCAGTTCCTGATACGAAAAACCAGGGAAAAATACGGAGAAGATACCGGCATCGTCTGTGTGATGTCCGGGGATTTCGTTCAGCGCGGAGAAGCAGCCTGTTTTTCCAAATATGCACGCGCAGAGGCAGCATGCCTCGAAGGTGCGGATCTCGTTTTGGAACTGCCCGTGCCTTGGTGCTGTTCATCCGCGGAATCGTTTGCTGCCGGCGCCGTGAGCATCCTTCACGGGCTGGGCGGGATCTCCGCTGTCTCCTTCGGCAGTGAGTGCGGGGATGCCGATCGGATCCGGCAGGCGGCGGAAGCGCTGCTGTCCCCGGAGATGGAGGAAGCTTTACAGCATCAGCTGCGGCATAACAAGAATTATGCCAGTGCCCGGCAGGCTGCTCTGGCAGCCGTTTCCGGGGATCTGGCGGAGTTGCTCAATGAACCCAACAACATTCTGGCAGTGGAGTATGCCAAGGCCATTCTCCGGAAAAATTCGCCGATGGACCTGTTTACCGTTTCCCGTACCGGGGCTTCCCATGACAGTTATGCCGATGGCACGGTCCGTTCCGCCAAGGAGATCCGGGAGATCCTGGGAAAGGATCCGGCGGCAGACGCCTGGAAGAATCATGTGCCGGAAAATGCCGCCGGCGTTTATCTGAGGGAAATCCGACAGGGACGTGGTCCTGTGGACACGGAGTCCATCGAGCAGGCGATCCTTTCCCGTCTTCGGCTTCTTTCTTCAGACGAGATCATGAACCTTCCGGAGACTGACGGCGGTGTGGGGGAACTGTTCCACCGCTCTATTCAGACCACCGGAAGCCTTCAGGAGCTGCTGATGAGCGTAAAGCACAAGAATATCGCACTGTCACGGGTCCGCCGTCTTGTTCTTGCTGCAGCCCTGGGAATCTCCAGAGAGATGGCAGGTGGAGAACCGGAGTATATCCGCGTGCTTTCATTCAATGAACGGGGAAGAAAGATCCTTCATCATGCCGAGCCCGCACTTCCGCTCCTGACAAAAACGGCACATCTGCAGCGTGAAGACGGGCCC
>CADCMP010000006.1 GCA_902802565.1 Oscillospiraceae bacterium | reverse complement strand
GGCAGCGGCGGATGCCGCAGCCGCAGCGCAGGTCCCGGTGGTCAGGCCGCGCCGCAGCTTTTTCCCGTTTTTCAGTACATACTCATCCATTGAAAAGATCCTCCATATCCCGCAGTTTTCCCTGCTGCTCCGCATAACACATCAGGGTCCGCAGGTGCTCTGCCGGATGGATCCGGTCTGTTTCTTCCAATGTGCAGATCACGGTTTCGCAGCCATCGATCATCTTCTCCGCCTGCCGGATCGCTTCGTCGGTCACCGTTGCAAAGGGAGCGGTCTCGATCACGCTCCGGGCAAGGGCTTTTGCCGCCGGAAGATCCCGGTCATTGCGCCAGAGGATACCGGCATCAAAGGGGATCTGGCGCCGCTGAAGAGCGCGAAATGCTCCGGTCCCGTTTCCGGTGCCGCACAGTACGAACACCCGGCTCGCCCCGGGGATCTTTTCCATCTCCACACTGCCGGTAACGGCATCGTAGGATCCGGCGGGAAGATCAAACAGTGTCTCCATGTAATCGCCTTCCATCACTTCTTCCGGCGTTCCCATGCGATGGATCTTTCCGTCTTTTATGCAGGCGATACGGTCGGAGACCCGGGCAGCCAGATCCAGTTCATGGAGCGTCATCACCACGGTGATGTCCCGTTGCTTGACCAGTCTCTGCAGTGTCGTGAGAAACTCCAGTTTATACTTGATATCCAGATAGGAGATAGGCTCGTCGAGGATCAGGATCTCCGGCTGCTGGCACAGTGCGCGGGCCAGCAGGACGCGCTGTCTCTGTCCGTCTGAGATCCGGGTATACTCCCGCTGAGCCAGTTCCCTCACTCCCGTCTGTTCCATGGCTTCCTCCACGATCGTCCGGTCCGAAGCTGTGATCGTTCCGGCCATATTCGTATAGGGGAACCGTCCCATCTCGATGACTTCCCGGCACGTGATCATACCGGGATCCTTCCCATGGGTGAGGAGAACGGCCATCTTCTGTGCGAGCTCTCTGTTTTTAAAGCTCATGAGATCCTGCCCGGAAAGATACACGGTTCCGGCTTTCAGTGGAAGGACCCTTGCCAGTGTCTTCAGAAGAGTTGATTTTCCGGCGCCGTTGGGACCGATGAGCGTGAGGATCTCCCCTTTGTGAAGCATAAGAGAGGCATCCGATACCACCACGTGGTCTCCGTATCCCACACTGATGTTCTCACATCGGATGGAAGCCCGATCGTTCATGCGCTCACCTCCCTTTCCTTCTGCCTGCGAAGCAGCATGGCGATGACAACCGGCGCACCGAATATGGCGGTGACCGTGCTGATATTCATCTCCGTGGGAGACAGCATGGTGCGGGCGAGAAAATCGCAAACGAGGCAGAACAGTCCCCCGCCCAGCAGGCATCCGGGGATGATCTTTTTCGGGTCCGCAGTATGCAGGACTGTCCGGATCAGATGGGGTACTGCAATGCCCACAAAGGATACCGGGCCGGCGAAGGCCGTTACCGTTGCCGACAGCAGACTGGAGACCAGTACCAGCAGCACCCGGAACACTTTGACATTGACGCCCACGCTGGAGGCGTACTGCTCTCCCATCTGATAGGCATTGATGGATTTCGCCATGATCACAGCAGCGATGACACACAGCACCGTGATCACCGTGAGCGCCAGTACATTGTTCCATGTGATCCCGGAAAAACTGCCCCGTGACCAGTTGTGTAGATTGACGATATCCGAATCCGCGGCAAAGGTCACCACGATCTCCGTGATGGCGGAACAGATGTATCCGATCATTACACCGGCTACCACCAGCACTGCCATGTTGTGTACCACGCGAGCCACCAGAAGCACCAGCCCCATGGCCATCATGGCGCCGAGAAAGGCGGCCGCGATCATGGTCACAGAGGTGAACGCCCGGAGATTGCCTGCCAGTACCACCATGGTGACTGCCACCATCAGTTTGGCACCGGAAGAGATTCCGAGGATATACGGCCCGGCAATGGGATTGTGAAAGTAGGTCTGCAGCAGGTATCCCGACAGCGCCAGTCCCCCTCCCAGCAGCATGGCCGCCAGCGCCCGGGGGAATCGGAGCTGCAGAACGATATCCCGGTTGACGGGATCCGCCGTGCCGCCGCGGAATACCGCGATCACTTCCCGGAGCGGGATCCGGACACTGCCGATACAGATATTCATCAGCAGCATTCCCAGGATCATCAGTCCGAGGAGCACCATGATTCCGTTAAATTTTCCGTTGGAACCTCTTTCCATACGAATCGTCCTTTTTACTGTAGTTTTCTGAAATGGACCAGGCCCTCGTCCTGACCCTGAATGAGACGGTGCATCTCGTCGGTAATATCGCCCAGTTCCATGGAGGATTGATAAAGGCTGTCTTCCGTGATATATACGGATCCGTTCTGAACGGCTTTCATGTTCTGGAACATGGGACTTTTTCCCTTCAGCTCCTCCAAAGTATCGCAGTGATCGGTCAGAGCGGAATTGACGATGAGGATATCCGCGTTTTTGGCAGTCTTATAAAACTGCTCCATGGCAATGGTCGCGGTCGAGGCGAGGTGCTTTCCTCTGGACTCAAGTTCCGAGAAGGCATAGTTTCCGCCTGCCGTCTCCAGCATGGATACCAGATAATCCGTATTGGTACGCACCACGGCTTCCCCGCTGGAATTGATGCTGAAAAAAGCAACAGTCTTTCCGGTGGACGGGATCTTCTCCAGATTCCGGAAATAGTTCGCCTGCTCCTCCAGCAACTGATCGGCAAGCTCCTCCCGGTCCAGAAGGATGGCATACAGACGGAGCCACTCCATTCGTGCCAGTGGGGTCTTCTCTCCGCTGGAGCAGTCGACAAACACCGGGATCCCCAGAGATTCCAGCTGTTCCACCACTTCCGGAGTATGATAGATCATGGTGTTCTCCACCGCGACACCGCATTGATGGCTGCGAAGCTGTTCGTAATCCGGTGCAGAATACTTTCCTCCGTACAGGATTTTTCCCTCTGCCATGGCTTCACGGACTTCCGGCAGGTACCACTGCGTCTCCGGCAGTCCGGAAAAATCCACGCATTCCATGGCATCCAGTTTCAGAAAAACATCCATGGCAGCAGAAGACACCACATCGATGTTCTGCAGAGGTTTCGCAAGAACGGTCCAGTCCTCCGGGACCGAATCCGGCACAGAGCCGTTTTCCGGTATCACAAAATACGTCCGTCCGTCGGAGACGCGGACTACATCATACCCGCCTTCATACCGGTCAACGGAAAACTCCTCCGCCCACTGCAGGGGAAGTTCTCCGATTTTTTTCATTTCCGAAAACGCTCCGTTGTCTTTCCCTGCGACTGTACTGCAGCCGGAAAGCAGGAGACACAGTACCAGAAGAACCGGAAGCCACTGATTTATTTTTTTCTTTTTATCAACCATACCAGCAACGTGCCCAGAATAACGGCGGCACCGAGGACGATCCAGATCGTACGGTGGCCGGAGCCTTCGCCGGGCAATTCAAAATCAAGCGTATATTCCACCTCATGCGGAGTGCTCATGGCGGTGGTATCTCCGATGACTTTCATCGGTCCCGAAAGACTCGTCACCGGGATCACAAAAACGGAGTTGTCCTCGGGAGAAGCCTTTTCTTCCGGCAGAATCTTGATGCCGTCAACGAGCATATAGTCATAGTGAGAGCTGGACCACTGGATGCGGGCAAAGGCCTTTCCGTCTTTTACGATCAGTGTGGCGGGAGAAGCCACGGATGCTTTTCCGGAACCGCCCTCCAGTGTGGCCGGCACCTCATACTCCCCGTCTTCCAGATCCGTTTCCACTGCCAGATCCGCCAGCTGAGACTGGCTTTTCTGCGCTTCGATCTGTCGATCCCGGGCATCTTTTTTCAGCTGCTCATAGTCTGCTATGGCTACATGAACGGCCTCCGGAGGAAGACTGTCGGCACGGATCAGAAGGCTCCGGTCATACCACATTTCCTTCTTTGCCGAAAAAGCAGCGCAGGAAAAGGGCTGGTCCAGTGCTTCCACCGGAACTTCGAACACGACTCCGTCTCCGCTTTCCGTATACCCGATATACTGATCTTCCGTACTGGCCGCCGCCTGTTCCGCGGTACCGGCGAAAAGCTTCAGATAGCTGGTGCTGCCGAGTGTGAGAGCCACGGTCATCGACGAATCCGAAACGTTCAGTTCCGCACTCTGGATCCGGAACATGGAGGAACTGCTCTCCACATTCACTTTATAGGTCCCGTTTTCGATATCCTCGGCATATACGGGGATCAGGCCGTCATCCACGGTAGTCATGTCGGCGCTGGACGCCACTTTATCATAGGACACTCCCAGCACGCTGACCGTGAGCATCGTCACGGCGACGAGCATTATCAGAAGCCGGAATAAATTTCGTTTCATTTCCACAAGGGTCTCCCTTCTTCATAAAATGCCCCGCCTTGCGGCAGGGCATTAAGAGTCATGGTTCAATCAGCTCAACTGGGCGATGGCGGCGGCAACATGATCCACAAAGACCTGCTGTACGGCCTCATTCTGGCCTAATCCTTCCAACACGCATTCCACTTCATAACCGTTGGATTTGAAGATGTTTTTCCAGGAATCATCCTCGTCACCGGCCATATCATTGTTGGCATGGTCGCCGGCAACGATCATCAGAGGCTGAAGGACCACTCTGGTGTATCCTTTGTCCTGAATCGCAGCTATGACATCGTCCACTGCCGGGGTTGCTTCCACAGTTCCGATGTAGTAATTGTTAAACCCGTCTGCTGCAAGTTTTTCCTGCATCGCGGCATACACGGCGTTGGACTCTGCTTCCGTGCCGTGTCCCATGAAGACAAGGGCTGTGTTTCCGTCATCGTTGGCAGAAGATGCATCGGTAATAGCAGTGATGACCGCCTCAAAATCCTCATCGGAAGTCAGCAGCGGCTCCCCGAGGACGATCTGGTCGAACTGATCGGAGTATTCATCCAGCGCGTTTTTCAGATCCGTATATTCGAACCCGTTCATAAGATGCGTCGGTTGCACGATGAGGTTGCGGATTCCATCTGCCGCAGCACGGGTCAGAGCTTCATCCACGTTGTCGATTTCCAGTCCGTCACGCTCTTTCAGTTTATCAATGATGATCTGACTGGTAAATGCACGGCGCACTTCATACTGAGGGTATGCCGCAGCAATGGCGTTTTCGATCGCCCCGATGGTCAGATCCCGGCTCTCATTGTAGCTGGTGCCGAAAGATACCACCAGGATCGCCGTATCAGCGGCAGTCTCATTTCCGGCGGAAGCAGTTTCGGGAGCCGACTGTTCCGCGCCACAGGCACACAGTGCCGTGATCATGGCAACTGCCATGATGATTCCAATCCATTTTTTCATTCTCTTCGCCTTCCTCTTGATAAAATAATAAACCGCAGTTTCCTGCGGTTGTTTCTGATTCTCCCATGGCACAGCGCACCGTCCATAGGGCGGCGGCTACTGCATGGAACCGGAAAACCTATCTGTGACCCGCAGATACTGTTTTTCACAAACAGGCAGGTCTCCTGACTTCGATCAACGCCTTCATGCTCTTCCCGGTTTCCCAGTGATCCTTGCATGAAAACTCCCTGACACAGTGACGGCATCGTTCCGGATTCTCACCGGATTCCCTTTTCATCGGTCCCTGCAGCTGATTCCGGCCGCAGGATCGACACCTGTTTGCTGATTCTATGATTATTGTATTGTCATTATAATCTTCCCGAACTATCCGGTCAACGGAATTGACTGTTTTTCCATTCCGAATAACTGCCGGCATCTCCGTTCAGCGCCCGTCCGGCAAAATAATTATCGATGCCCTTGACGATCCCGGCAACCATGACATTCTGGAACTCTTCCCCTGACAGCCGGAGGTCCTCCTCTGCATTGGTCATGAACCCGAGCTCCAGCAGTGTTGCTGGCATAGCCGCCCAGTTGTTTCCTGTCATGGAATCTGTTTCCCATACTCCCAGATTTCGGAGCCCCGTTTCCTGGCAATAGGCCGTCAGGATATTGTCCGACAGAGACCGGCTTTCAGGATACAGATTCGGATGATAGGGATTTGTGCCGGTGATGCAGATGGTCTGGGCTCCGTCCCGGCGGCGATCCGTGTTGCCGTCGGCATGGATCCGAAGGAAAATATCCGCTCCCAGATCACTGGCCTTTTGTGCCCGTTCCACATTGCTGATAGCGGTAGTATGATCCTCTCTCGTCAGATAGACCGTATACCCTTCCGCCCATAACGCTTCCCGCAGTTTCAGGCAGACGGCCAGCGTCAGCTGGTATTCCATCATTCCGCTGGCGTCACCGTGTGTTCCGGTGGTATCCTTCTGTTTCTGCTGTGCGGCTCCCGGTCCGATCGGTTCCGTACCGCCGCTTACGACAGAGGAATGACCCGGATCCAGAACGATAACAAGACCATTCCCAAAGGGAGTCGGCGTGGGAGTCGGAGCCGGTTCCTCCGTTGGAACCGGAGACTCAAAAGAGGATCCTTCCGCGGAAGGATCCTCCTGATCTGCTCCGCATCCGGTAAGCATCGCAAGTACGATGCAAACGGATATTAAAATGGAGCAAAATGTATGAAAACGCATAATCGATTCCTGTATTACAGTTTGGATTTCAAGAAGTCCACGTTCTTCTTCTCCGTAACACTGAAGACGCTGTCGGAAAAACGGTCTGCAGCCACGGTTGGTTTGTACCAGTCATACTGTTTGAACTTTGCCAGAACAGAGGGATTCGTAAACGTGTATCCGTGTCTTGCATAGATCTCGTTGATCGCAGTCTGGATGTCTGCCTTGCTGAGTCCGGAAACATCCGAGTTGGTCAGAAGCTTGTCGCTGCTGTTGGGAAGCACGGTTCCCTTACTGCCGGTACTTGTGGAAGTGGAACTGCTGCTGGAACCACTGGGGCTGCTGGAGCTGCTGCCGGAGATACTGGGTCCGTCATCACTTTCCAGATCTTCCACTTCATATTCCATCTCGGTGACAGAGGGAATAGCATGGAACTCTTCCACGAAGGACTCTTCATCCATCAGATAGGAAACGGTAATGGTAACGATATCGCCGACGCTGAGATTGTCGATGGGGTCAACGTCATAGTACAGCTCGTCCACCATCGGTTCATCATCATCTTCCACCAGTTCTACTTCCGCTTCGCCGTCCTTGCCGACGAATGTGACATCAATGAAATCAAAGGGATCGAAGAAATCCACTTCTTCCAGATCATCCACGGTCTCTTCCACATCCGTATAGGTCATGGTCACTTTGAATCGATCCTGTGCCAGTGCATCGTCACAGTCCCAGGTATAGATTACGGTGTCGCCGTTGCTGAGGTCGGAAGAAGAGTCCAGCGTTCCTCCGATGCAGTTTTTGATAAGAAGCGCCGCATCGCTTTTGTCCTTGCTGGGCTGTTCCAGGGAATCACGTTCCTCATCGGAGCCGCGGAATTTGATCCTGTCTCCAAAATCGGCTTCAAACTGCTTGGTGTTGAATTTCGCGGTGGCAGTTCCCAGCGTGTCGTATCCTTCATAGGAAATGGTCATGTAATCGTTAAGATTCACTTCCACTCGGCGGCTCTGCACATAAGTCCAGATGCCGGCACCCAGGATCAGCGCACCGATAAGGCCGAACAGGACATAGTTGAGAATACTTCTCTTCTTTTCTTCCGGTTCGTCTTCTACATCCTCCAAGAACATGGGGGCTGCTTTAAATGTCTCGGGATCATCCTCATAGCTGAGAGTGTCCTCTTCAAAAACCTCTGCTGCTTCTTCAGGGATCTCTTCCGCCGCTTCTTCCACGGTTTCTTCCCCTTCTCCGGCATAGAAATCTTCCAGGACCTTTTTGATCCTGGTGATATCTTCCGAAGCCTGTGCTTCTGTCTCTTCTGCCGGCGCTTCAGATACGGAAGTCTCCTCTTCGCTCACCAGGGATTCCCATTTGAGCTGTTTCGTTCCGCACAGGGGGCAAAATTTCGATCGATTGTCGATCTCAGCGCCGCAATTAATACACTGCATGAATTGTAACTCCTTAATCAGTAGTCGTATTCCGTTATTCGGCCAGGAGCTTCGCAAAGCCGGTCTTCAGTTCCGCCCAGTTGGATGCACTGTTGACATTGGTGCGGATCATGTTCACACGCTCTGCACATCCGGCATCTTCCACGGTATCGGCAACGGCTTCATAGTCCGTCAGAATCTGATCTGCCTTATCAGAGATGTACTGCCAGTTCTGACGGAAATTCTGTTGCTCTTCCGAATTCATATTATTATAGCACGTTTTCAGTATCGCTTCTACTGCCGCGTTATTGGAATCTTTCAGAGAGTTGTCGTTGGCCCACGACATCAGCATGCTGGCAGCATTGACCGCAGAAAGTGAAGAGCCTGCGGTGCCGCCCCAGCCGATGCAGTTGGCCAAAGCCACCTGCAGGTTTTCCTCGGCGTTCTCTCCAAAACCGGATAGGTCCACCGGTTCGCTTTCCGCCGCGCCCTCCGGCTGTTGTGCTGTCTGCTGTACCGATTCTGCTGCGGACGGTTTCTCCAGTTCCGCATTGCTTCCGCAGGAAGAAAGAGCCACGATCAGACAAAGAAATACCAATATTCCGATGAATCGCTGTCCAAACATAACAATAATCCCCGATAATAAGTATTATGTAAATCATAATACATTATTTTTTGGAACTTGAACAGTTTTTTTGATGTTATTTTTCAGTTTTTTCACAAAAAAATATCGGTTTGTTCCCGTGATCCCCTGTGTGTGCTCCGTTTTGCGCAAAAAATCAACCGATCCGGATGATTCCATCCGAATCGGCCGATTTATACATTTGTCAGTGAAAAGAATGTCGGTAAATCTTATGCTGCTTTTTCCTTCAGCTCTTTGATTGCGTTCTTCAGGAACTCAACATTGTATTTCTCAATGCGGTTCAGTTCTGCATCGCCATCCCAGTCATCTGCGTCGATGGTGGGTTCATACCAGGAGTAGCCCTCAAATTCTTTCTGAGTCTTCTCGTTGTGGAAGATATATCCGTGGCGGGCATAGATCTCATTCAGAGCGCTTCTCAGTTCATCCATATCCATATCGGCAATATCCGAGTTGTTCAGACGAACATCTGTGCTGTCCGGGAAGATCATGCCGGTAGTATCGGGAAGTTCTTCCAGACCGGAAACGGTGTCCACGATATCGCTGTAGTTCAGCACTGCTTTGTAGTTGCTCTCTGCAGCTTCGGCATCAACATCCCACTGATATACGACGGTATCGCCATTGGACAGGCCTTCATCTACGGACAGGCTGCCATCAATGCAGTCGGCAATAAGACCATTGATGTCTTCCACCTGCTCGCCGTAATCGGCGACAAATGCTTTCTTATCAAAGTGTGCTTTTGCGGTTCCTTCGGTATCATATCCGTCATAGGAGATGGTCACGAAGTTGTCCAGTTCCACGGGAACCTTCTGGTTGGCGCGGGCCATGCAGGCGATAAGCACTGCAACTGCCAGAACAGCCATGCACCAGATAAAGTTTGTTACTCTTTTCTTGTCCTGTGCTTTTTTTGCATCCACAGGAGCTTCATTTTTCTGTTTTACCGGATTTTCCATCTTATTACTATTCTCTTTCTCGGTCTCTTCTTTGACCGCCTGTTTTGCGTTTTCCTCAATTTCGGCAACGTCTTTTTTCACTTTTTCGACCTTGTCTTCCACTGAGTCCTTCGCATCACTGATTTTGTCAGCTACCTTTTTCTTCACTTCTTCTGTTTTTTCTGCGACATCCGACAGATTTTCTTTGACTTCTGCCACTTTTTCACGGAGATCGTCCTTCACTTCTTCGACCGCTTCTTTAACCTCTCCGATTGCGTCGGCCGCTTCCGCTTTGGCTTTCTCAAGGGTTTCCTCCCCCTGATTAAGTGCTTTCTCCGCTGCTTTGCGAACAACCGGCATTGGTGTACCGCATTCGGGACAGAACTTGAAGTCGTCACCTACCTGGGCGCCGCATTTTCCACATTGCATAGGCTCTCCAATTCCTTTCACTTTCAATTCTCGCAAAACAAAAGCAAATTAGATTTACCGATGGCTTTCGTTTTATTTATTTTAGCTCGATTCCCTATGGTATGGCAACCCTTTTTTCATGAATTATCCATAAAAAAAGGAATTTTTTGCTATCATTTTGCTTCAGTCTTTTTTCTTCATTTTATTAATTGTGGTCTATCCCCCGGTCTTTTGATATACTGTTTCCATAAACTAAACCCAAGGGGGAGAATCATTATGCGTTACGAAATTAAAGGGGATAATCTTCCCGTTGTCATTATGAATCTGGAATCCGGGGAATCCATTATTACCCAGGGAGGCGGAATGGCCTGGATGTCGCCCAACATGCACATGGAAACCACGTCCAGAGGCGGCATCGGAAAACTCCTCGGCCGAGCGCTTTCCGGAGATACACTTTTTCAGAATATCTATACGGCGGAAAACGGAAACGGTGTCATTGCGGTGGCATCCAGTTTTCCTGGAGAGATCCGCAAATTCGAGATCACTCCGGACAAGCCGATGATCATGCAGAAATCCGCGTTCCTCTGCTCGGAAAAAGGAGTGGAACTGTCCGTTTACTTTAAAAAGAATCTTGGCACCGGCCTGTTTGGCGGAGAGGGGTTCATCATGCAGATGATCTCCGGAACCGGCACCTGTTTTGCCGAGTTCGACGGTTCCGTTGTGGAATACGAGCTGAAGGAAGGACAGCAGATCATCGTGGATACGGGAAATCTTGCTGCCATGAGTGCGACCTGCTCCATGGACATCCAGACCGTTCCCGGCGTCAAAAACGCGATCTTCGGAGGTGAAGGCCTGTTCAACACCGTTGTCACAGGTCCCGGCCGCGTATGGCTGCAGACCATGCCCATCTCCAGTGTGGCAGCCGTACTGCGGAATTACTTCCCTTCGACATCAGGCTGAACCGAGACAACAAAAAACCGGTGATCTGCACGATCACCGGTTTTTTCTTATGTCTTATGTATCAGGATGAGAGATCTGAATCTGATAGGCTTCCGCATACCCTTCTGCTGCCTTCTGTGCCTGCGTGTCACTTAAAAACACATCCACGGAATCTCCCTCCCATATATCTGCAAGATCGATGGATGACAGATTGAGGCTGGCGGAATCGGCGTCCAGCAGCATGACGCTGTCATGTTTTACTGCGGTCCGGCAGTCTATCGCGCAGGGATTGCGGAAAAGACTGTCTTCTCCGTCGCTGAGGACGTAGACGATCTGATGTTCCAGATCCACGGACTGGACAACGCCGCTGTACTCCGTATACGATTCTCCGCATGCGGCCAGGCCCACCAGTGTCATCACTGACAGTATTGCCGCTAAGATCCTGCTTCCCATGGGTCCTCCTGTCTCAAAACCGTATTGCGATCGTTTGAGTGGTATCCACTTTATAGGAAGGGCGCAGGATTTGCAAGATTTTTCTCGCGGCGGGATACTTCTGCCGCACCCTCCGGCCGCCCTTGATTTTTTCTACGGATAAGATAAAATGGTTTCATTGTAATGTGACAGGAACTGTCGACTATTAGGAGGATAACACTGATGACATACGATATTGACATAGCCGGGTTAAAACGCTCTCTTCCGCTGTGTCCTGTCACCGATGATCTTTATATCGGTGCATTCGTTCTCTTTGGCGATGTGGAACTGACTGTCCACTGTGCCGCAGAACTTCTGAAGATCGCTCCGGAATATGATTACATGATCGCTCCGGAGGCAAAATCCATTCCTTTGATCTACGAGATGGCCCGTCAGTCCGGTGCTGAAAAGTATTTTCTCGCCCGGAAAAAAGCAAAGGCTTATATGAAAGGTGTCTTTCAGGTGGATGTCCAGTCCATCACCACTCCGGGGGTCCAGACCCTGTTTGTGGATACCGCGGATGCAGAGCTGATGAACGGCAAACGGATCCTGATCCTGGATGATGTCATTTCCACCGGAAAGTCTCTGATTGCCACGGAAGAACTGGTCCGCCAGGCCGGCGGAACGGTTGCCGGACGTATGGCCGTACTGGCCGAGGGTGAGGCGGCAGACCGTGATGATATCATCGTTCTGCAGAAACTTCCCCTGTTCAATCCCGACGGAACCATCAAAGAATAACCACTCGGAAACCATCAGAAATGCCGGCATCGTCCGGCATTTTTACTGCGCGGAAACCGGAAAGGAGAGGAACCATGGAGTCCAGGGAATCCTATATGAATGAAGCGCTCGCCATGGCCGGGGATGCGATCTCCCATGAGGAGGTCCCGGTGGGATGTGTCATCGTCTCTCCGGAAGGCAGGATCCTTGCACGGGAACGGAACCGCTGCCGGGAGCGTCAGGATGCCACGGCCCACGCAGAGCTTCTTGCCATTCAGCAGGCTGAGAAGTCGCTCGGCTCACCGCATCTGGAGGGATGTACTATCTATGTCACGCTGGAGCCCTGTCCGATGTGTGTGGGAGCCATCGTTCACACCCGCATTTCGAATATCGTGTACGGTCTGTCGGAACCCGTCACCGGATGCTGCGGAAGCGTCATTAATCTCTTTGAGGAACGTCTCGGCCATCATCCGGCCATATATGGAGGAGTGTGTGCCGAGGAGAGTCAGGAGCTGCTCAACCGGTTTTTCAAAGGTCTCCGGACGGAAGCGGACTGAGGGGGCTGTTCATGTATTACTACTTTGCTCCTATGGAAGGCATTACCGGATACCATTTCCGGAACATCCATCATGAACTGTTTCCCGGTACGCACAAATACTTCACCCCGTTCCGAGTGGCCTGCCAGGATATCGGTTTCCGAAAGAAGGAGCTGGAGGATCTGCTGCCGGAACACAACGCCGGCGTTCCTGTGGTCCCCCAGATTCTCAGCAATGACGCCGGGGCATTTCTGGTCGCAGTGCGCCAGCTGCAGGACCTGGGTTATCAGGAGATCAACCTGAATCTCGGCTGTCCCTCCGGGACCGTGATTTCCAAATACCGGGGTTCTGGTTTTCTCGGTGTTCCGTCCGAACTGGACGCTTTTCTGGAACGGGTGTTTTCCGAAAACACGGCTCGGATCTCCATCAAGACCCGTATCGGTCTGGAGATGTCGGATTCTTTTGAAGAGCTGATGGCCATTTATGAAAAGTATCCTCTGACGGAACTGATCATTCATCCCCGTTACGGACGGGAGGGATACCGGGGCACGCCGCACATGGAAGCCTACCGGACGGCCTATGAGCGCTGGAAACTTCCTCTGTGCTACAACGGTGATATCACGACGCTGAAGGATCTCGACCGGCTTCTGGAAACCTATCCCGAGACCGATGCGGTGATGGTGGGTCGGGGCTGTGTGACCAATCCCGCCCTGATACGCACATTCGAAAGGGGAACTCCCCTGACATTGCCGGAATTTCAGGAATATGAGAGCCGTCTTTTTGAGTGTTACAGTACCATCCTTTCCGGCGACAGGCATATTCTGTTCCGGATGAAAGAGCTGTGGAATTATTTTATCTGTCTGTTTCCAGACAGCAGAAAGCAGATGAAAACACTCCGCAAGTCGCAGACCTGTTCCGAGTACCGGGATGCCGTACAGCGTCTGTACCGGGAATGTCCTTTTGATCCTTCCATTGGCTTTGCTCCATGAGCAATTAAAAACTCCACGAGATGTCTCGTGGAGTTTTTTGCGTTTTCAGTATGCTTCCAATCAGGCCTGCTCGAAATCGTCTTTACCTACGCCGCACAGAGGGCAGGTAAAATCTGCGGGCAGATCTTCCCACTTGGTGCCAGCTGCGATGCCGTTATCGGGATCGCCGACTGCTTCGTCATACTCGTAACCACATACCGTGCATACATACTTCATGATTGTATTCTCCTTTATTTTTCTTCGGGCTCAACGTACCCGATTTCTACATTGGGATTGACTTCTTTCAGATAGGCCTCAGCCTGCTCCAGAGGTTCACCGTCTTCTCCGACGATGATACTGGCGATTTCTTCCCCCTGATAAACGACCACGAGCCGATAGTATTCATACCCGACTCCGCCGCAGCACATGGTAGTGGTTCCTCCCACCACCCGCGTGAACACACGGTCCATTTTATCAAAAGGAACACATACGATCTTCAGTCCGTCCTGATAGTAAAGCGCGCGTTTTCCCACCATTACTTTTCCGAACTTCCTGGCTAGCGTGTAGTCACCTTCATACACGGAAGCATTCATGATCTTTCCGTTGTAATCCACTACTTTCTTGATCATCGGCATAATCGAATCCTCCCCATTTATGCACCTGCATTGAGCAGTGTGATGTTCCGGCCGCTGCTCTTCAGAATTCCTTCTTCCCGCATCAGACGCATTTCACGCATCAGGCTGGTGCGGTCCACACAGAGATACGAGGACAGCTGCGACAGAGACATCTCCGTCTCAAACTGGATGCTTCCGGTCTTTTCCATCATGTAATCAAAGTAGGCTTCCAGTTTCTGCCGCACGGTCTTCTTGCTGATCATATTGATGCGCAGTGCCATCATCTGGGCTTTCTTAGCGGAAAGATGGAACAGGTTGTTGGTCAGCTGCGTATGGTGTTCACATGCATTCTCACACCGACCGGAGATCTCCGAAAAGCGTATGAACATGACTTCGCAGTCGCTGTCTGCCTCCACAACATATCCAAGGCTGCCGTAAGGCAGTGCAAATACTTCTCCGAAGATATCATCTTTCATGTAGTGTTCCAGCAGGGTGTCTTCCCCTTCGCTGTCCACCGAATAAAGGTGCGCTTTTCCGGAAAGCATGACACAAAGATACTCCAGTTCCGGAGAGTAAACGATGACCGTATCTCCTTTTCGGAACTTCCGGATCTCTGCCTTGAAGCAGTGGATCATGGCGTCGATGCTCTCCTGGCTGATGCCTTCGAAAAGCTCAACATTCTCCAGTGTCATTCCTATCTCCCCCTTTCAGTCGGTATAAAGGTACTATAACACAAATGTGTAGCACTTACCACAACTAATTTCCATAAAAATTGTATACTAAATATATACTAAAAACAGAGGAAAACATGGTATACTAATTGAGCTGACAATTAGTTGAAAATTTGACAATCTGTTAAATTAAGGAGGAAAATGTATGCATTGCACAAAGAAGGTACTTGACGACCTGACATGGGTCGGTGCCGACGATCGCAGACTGTTCTGCTTTGAAGGAGTTTACGGCGTTCCCAACGGCGTGTCCTATAACTCTTATCTTCTCAACGATGAAAAGACCGTACTGTTTGATACGGTGGACAAAGCTGTTTCTCATACGTTTTTCGACAATGTGAAATATGCACTGAACGGACGCAAGCTGGACTACCTTGTGGTTCACCATATGGAGCCGGACCACGCTGCAACGATTGAAGATCTGGTTCTTCGTTATCCGGAAGCCACCATCGTCTGCAACGAGAAGATCAAGACTCTGCTGGCTCAGTATTTTGACTATGACATGTCCGAGCGTCTCCACATCGTCAAGGAAGGCGATACTCTGAAGACCGGACGCCACGAGCTGGCCTTTGTCATGGCTCCCATGGTCCACTGGCCGGAAGTCATGATGTCCTATGACCTTACGGATAAGATCCTGTTCTCCGCAGATGCTTTCGGTACTTTCGGTGCCCTCAATGGAAAGATCTTCGCAGACGAAGTCGACTTCATGGGTGACTGGCTGGATGAGGCCAGACGTTACTACACCAATATCGTTGGTAAGTACGGTATGCAGGTGGAAGCCGTCCTGAAAAAGGCTGCCACTCTGGACATCGCATATGTATGCCCCCTCCACGGCTTTGTGTGGAGAAAGCACTTTGCGGACTTCCTGGATAAATATATGCACTGGGCAACCTACACACCGGAAAAGAAAGGCGTCACTCTGGCCTATGCCTCTGTTTACGGACACACCGAGAACATGGCAAACATCCTGGCTGCCAAGCTGTCCGACCGCGGTGTCGATGTTGAGATGTTTGACACTTCCGTCATCGATTCCAGCTATGTGATCAGCTCCGCATTCAAAAACAGCCACATGGTCTTCGCATCCACCACCTACAACGCAGGCATCTTCATCCGCATGGATGAGCTTCTGCATGACATTCAGTCACACAACCTGCAGAAGAGAAAGGTCGCTCTGCTGGAGAACGGCTCCTGGGGTCCCACCAGCGGCAAGCTGATGCGCGAGATCCTTTCCACGATCCCCGGAACTCAGTTCATTCAGGACAATCCCATCAGCATCCTTTCCGCTCCCAAGGCAAACACGCTGGATGAGCTGGATGCTCTGGCCGACGCCATTGCTGCGGATATCGTTCCGCCGAAACCGGTGGCTGCTCCCGTTGCTGAGGCTCCGGCAGCTCCGCTGGAAATCTCCAATGACGCATTCTTCAAATTCACCTATGGTGTGGAAGTCCTCACCACGCAGGTTGACGGTGTGGATTACGGCTGCATCATCAACACTGCCGGTCAGGTCGCTGCCGGTGACATCAAGAAGATCACCATCTCCTGCATCAAGCAGAATCACACCTGTGACATGGTGGCAAAAGCAGGCAAGTTCAACATCTCCATTCTGACGGAAGATGCTCCCTTCGCACTGTTCCAGCAGTTCGGCTTCCAGTCCGGACGTGACGTGGACAAGTTTGCCGATGTGGATTACAACGACCGCACCGCAAACGGCATCCGCTACATCCCCACCTACACCAACGCGGTTCTCAGCTGCGAAGTGCTGGAGAGCTATGATCTGGAGACCCAGATGCTCTATATTGCCAAGGTCGTAGAGGCCAAAGTGCTGTCGGATGCTCCCAGTGTCACCTATGGCTATTACCATGCACACATCAAGCCGAAGAAAGCTCCTTCCTCCGATCAGCCGGAAGGCTGGAGATGCAAGGTCTGCGGATACTTCTACGAAGGCCACGAGCTTCCGGAAGACTTCACCTGCCCGCTGTGCAAACACGGTCCGGAAGAGTTCGAGTACGTTCCCGCTGTCACCCACGAGATCAAGAAAGGCTACATCTGCAATGTATGCGGCCACTTCGAGGAATGCGACGGCGAACTTCCCGACGATTATGTCTGCCCGGTCTGCAACCACGGCAAGGAAGACTTCGAGTACGCAGAGCAGTAATTCTTCATTACCATCCAACAGGTGCAGCAATGTGCTGCACCTGTTTCTTTTTCAGTATAAAACAGCGATGGCCCGGCAAAGTTTCGGGCCATCGCTGTTATAAATACTCTGATCTTATTTTTTCACATGCTCTTTGTAATATTTCTTGATATTGGCAAACGATTCCTCACTGAGATCATGCTCGATCTTACATGCGTCTTCCAGTGCCACATCGGGATCTGTTCCCAGGGCGACCAGCAGTTCGGATATCACCGTATGCCGCTCATAGATCTTGTCGGCGATCTCGTGTCCTTTATCCGTAAGTGTGATGGCACCCAGTTCGCTGATCTCCAGATATCCTTCCGAGGCCAGCTTGCGGATGGCGACACTGACAGAGGGACGGGCATAACCGGTCGCATCACAAATATCGGTCTGACGAACATTCGCTTTCTGCTTGGAAAGCATTAATACTTTCTCCAGATAATCTTCTGCTGATTCCTGAATGACCATGGTTTATCACTTCCTGTATCGTTTATTGTTTTCTTTTTCCTTCTTCCTGCATATTTTATCAAGAATTGTATCGATTATAACATGTGGTATTTGAAATTTCCATAGTGATACTCTCCGAAGAAAGGATCGCCGGGTTGTGGTTTTCGCTTGAGAAGTCATCTCTTCGGTGTTAGACTGTTTCTATCTTTAAGAATGGAGTGTTTTTCATGAGTGCGTTTCTGCATCAAAAACGGATCAGCGCCATTCTCATTGCCGTCGTTACCATTGGCTGCGGGATCCTGTTTCTGTTCTACGGAGTGGAAGCTGCCGCTGTGATCTGCCGTTTCGCCGGCATCCTTCTGGCATTGATCGGTGCTTTCTATATCTTTTCCTTTATCATTGCAAAAGCGGAGCGCGTCCTCAGCACCTGGGGCAGCCTGCTGGCCGGCATCCTCTGCTTTGCTGCCGGTCTCTGGATGGCCGTGCGACCGCTGACGGCAATCCAGTATCTGCAATATGTAATCGCCATTGTGGTCCTGCTGCACGGGATCATCGATCTTCAGGCATCGTTCCATCTGGTCCGCGCCAGGGCCCGTCTCTGGATTTATGCACTGGTCTCTTCCATCGTAACACTGGGTCTCGGAACATGGATCCTTCTGTCTCCCATGGGAGCGACCAAAGCCCTGATGATCCTGATGGGCGTCGTCCTGATCGTGGACGGAATCACGGATCTGATCCTCATCGCCAGTCTGTCCCGCACCGTCCGCCACTTAAAAAAAGAAGCGGAGGTATCGCAGCAGGCGGCCGAGGCGGTGGAAACCACCGGTACCATAGACGGAAAACCGATCGAATAACAGAAAAACTCTGCCGATGGCAGAGTTTTTTCATTCGTATTCCCTTCTGTTCCGGTCCGGTTCCCAGCCCGGCATGGGATAGCGCTGCAGCGCGCCGAACACCTTGGTCTTGAGGTCCGGATAATCCTTGCTCATTTCCCTGAGCATGTTTTTGATCTCATACCGTTTGCTGTTCTTGTCCATGGGGCACGGGTTTTCCACGATGGGAAGATCCAGCAGTTTGGCCACATTGGTGATCCGCTGTTCCCCTGCGTAGATGAGAGGACGGATCTGAGTCACCCCGGAGCGGTCCATATAGGTCACAGGCCGGAAACAGGTCAGACGTCCTTCAAATACCAGTGACAGCATGAAGGTCTCCACGGCATCGTCGAAATGATGCCCCAATGCCAATTTCGTAAATCCGTGGGTCTTGATGATGTTGTTCAGTGCACCGCGCCGCATCTTCGCACACAGGGCACAGGGATTGTCTTCTTTGCGGATATCAAAAACGATCTCACGGATATCCGTTTTTTCCAGAACATAACGGATCCCCAGATTATCGCAGTATTCCTGCACGGGAGTGAAGTCCATTCCCTCAAAACCAAGATCGATGGTAACCGCTTCCACGTCGAAGTGATACGGGTAAAAGGTTGACAGATGATGCAGAGATGCTAGGAGCAGCATGGAGTCCTTCCCTCCGGAGATCCCTACGGCGATCTTATCCCCTTCCTCGATCATATGATACTCATCCACCGCTTTTCTTACGGTGCTGGTAAAATTATTCAGTATTGTTTCAGCCATACGACCCCTCCATTTTTAAAATCGAAACCGAGATTTAACGAGAATTTCAGAGATTTCTGGCGTTTTAAAGAGTTTTTTGTGTACTGATAAAAATTTTGTTTGACTCCGTCTTGTCACTATGTTATAAAGATAGAGCGCATTTATCGTCATTGTAGTTGCGCATCTTTGAATTGTCAAAAATTTTTATTTCATTTATATGGAGGCAAGCACATGTCTACGACAATGTTGACCAAGGAAACCGTACAGCGCAAATGGTACATCCTTGATGCAGCAGGCAAGCCCATGGGCAAAACTGCAGCAATTGCAGCAGACCTGCTCCGCGGAAAGCTGAAGACCGACTACACCCCGCATGTTGACTGCGGTGACTATGTCATCATCATCAATGCGAAAGATGCAGTTCTGACCGGCAACAAGCTGACCCAGAAGTATTACCGCACCCACTCCGGTTGGCCCGGAGGACTTCACGAGACTCAGTACAAACGTCTCATGGAGACCAAGCCCGAACTGGCTATGAAGCTGGCTGTCAAAGGCATGCTTCAGAAGAACACCATCGCTCAGTGGCAGCTGAAGCGTCTGAGAATCTTCGCAGGTCCGGAACATGACCATGCAGCTCAGAAACCTGAAGTCTGGGATCGCTAAGGGAGGTAAGAAAGAATGGCAACTTATCAGTCTAAAAGACCTTATATGTATGGAACAGGACGCAGAAAGTCCTCAGTTGCTCGTGTACACCTCATCCCGGGCGGCACTGGCAAAATCGTGATCAACGGCCGTGATATCGACGATTACTTCGGACTGGATACTCTGAAGCTCATCGTTCGTCAGCCTCTGGTTGAGACCAACACGGTTGACAAAGTCGACGTCGAAGCAAATGTTTCCGGCGGCGGTGTCAGCGGACAGGCAGGCGCAATCCGTCATGGTATTGCAAGAGCTCTTCTGGAAGTAGATCCTTCCTATCGTGCAGCTCTGAAAGCCGCTGGTTTCCTGACTCGTGACCCGAGAATGAAAGAACGTAAAAAGTACGGCCTCAAAGCCGCACGTCGTGCTCCGCAGTTCTCCAAACGTTAACTTCATATCGAATGAACAGAACCCTGAAACCGCTTTCGGTTTCAGGGTTTTTTCATTCACAGAGTGTTTTATGCCCGTCTGATCCGTTCTGTTCCGCAACCAAACATAACAAAAAACACAAAAAACTGTAATGATCGGTTGGTGGAATCATGCGCAACCGCAGATTACAATAATCACAGAAATCAAACATTTGGAGGTTTTTATGATGATTGCGGAAGTGCAGCATCTTGTGAAACGATACCCTTCCTTCGAGCTGTCGGATGTATCCTTCAGTCTCGAAGGTGGGAAGATAACAGGTTTTGTCGGAAGAAACGGTGCCGGTAAAACGACCACCATTAAGGCAATGCTGAATCTGATCCATCTGGACGGCGGCAGCGTATCCTATTTTGGAAAGCCTTTAATCGGCAATGAGACGGAGATCAAAAAACTCATCGGGTATTCCACGGGAACGGTCAGCTGGTATCCGAGAAAGAAGATCCGGGACATTGTCGATATAGTAAAACGGTTCTATGAGACCTGGGACGAAGATACTTATCGCAGGTATCTGAATCTGTTTGGTCTGGATGAGTCGAAAACTCCGCTGGAGCTTTCGGAGGGAATGAAGGTGAAGCTGAACCTTCTTCTCGCTCTCTCCCACCGATCGGAAGTGCTTATCCTGGATGAACCTACAAGTGGTCTCGACCCGTTCTCCCGCAATGAAATCCTGGACATTTTTTCCGAGCTGAAAAAAGAAGGTGTGGCCGTATTCTTCTCTACTCACATCATTTCCGATATTGAGAAATGTGCTGACAACATTGTATATATATCGAAAGGAAAAATAGTCGCGGCCATGCCCAAAGAAGACTTTATCCGGCAGCATTCCAACGAAGGCGAGAGTCTGGAAGAAACAATGCTTCGGATGGAAGGCGGTGTATTTCATGAATAATATTCTGTTGAAAGAAATGAAACTCAGTTCCTCCGTGCTCTCTTACCTGTTTATCCTGTTTGGCCTGATGTTTTTTATTCCAGGCTATCCCATACTCTGCGGAGCATTTTTTGTGGCACTGGGTATATTTCAGAGTTTCCAGACTGCCAGAGAGGCAAATGACATTGTGTTTTCCACTTTGCTTCCGGTTGCCAAGAAAGACGTGGTCAAAGGAAGATATCTGTTTGTATGTCTGATCGAAATCTGTTCTCTTGCATTGATGGCACTGGCTGTCGTCCTGCGGATGACGGTTTTCTCCCGGAGTTCCGTATATGCCGGCAACGCATTGATGAATGCCAATTTCTTTGCCCTTGGTGCTGCTTTCGTGATTTTCGGTCTGTTCAACTGGATCTTTGTCGATGGGTTCTTCAAAACAGCCTATAAGTTCGGGCGTCCGTTCGTGATCTTTATCATCGTAACGTTCCTCGTAATAATCCTCGCAGAGGCGCTGCATCATGTACCGGGTCTGGAGTGGCTGAATGCTTTTGGTACCGATCATATCGCAAAGCAGTTGATTCTTTTCGTAATCGGAGTCATAATTTTCTTGCTGATGACAGCACTTTCATGCAGAAATGCCTGCAAACATTTTGAACGAATTGATTTATGAGGAGTGCCTGCAATGCTGAATGATAATTTGATGATGCTCCGCAATATCCATGGGTTTTCCCAGGAAGAGATTGCTGAAAAGATCGGGATCTCACGCCAGGCGTACGCCAAGTGGGAAAGCGGTGCGACCATTCCGGATGTGGAAAAATGCAGCCGTCTGGCGGATGTTTATGGAATCACCATCGACGGCCTGATCCGTACAGAGACCGTGGACGGGTTCGGGACGATCCCACCGGCACCAAAAGGAAAAAACATTTGGGGTTCCGTGACGGTAAACGACCGAGGACAGATCGTCATTCCGAAAGGCACAAGGGATCGCTTTGGTCTTACCGGCGGGCAGCGCCTGATCGTTCTCAGTGATGAACATGGTATCGCGCTGGTTCCTGCGGAGGTATTTGAAACGGGTATGAAAAAAGCTATGGAATACATGTCCATTAATCCCGAACCGTAAAAAAAATGACAAAAAACTGGAATCAGAAGTGATTCCAGTTTTTTATCGTTTCGGTCTTTAATCGATGGTCGCATAGGGCGTTCCACGTCCCAGCGCCTTCAGGATCTGACTTGCGACCTGTTCGGATCCCCGAACGGTGGGGTGCGGGTTGAATCCGGTATCATCGATGGTCATCTTTTCAAACACGAAGATCATCGTATTGTCCGTAATGACATCGACATGCCGCATATCCACCAGTGCAGCTTCCCCTGGATAACTGAGAAATGCCGCGATCTTGGCGATATCGTGTGCAGCGAATACCACTCCGAGAACATCGCCCACCAGATTGTCGTCCCATGCCGGTACGAGATCCCAGCCTTCCATGGGATTGTATCCGATGCAGATCAACAGCGTTGCATCCGGATTCAGATCATAGATGCTGTCCGTGATTGCGAAACAGTTCACGGGATAATCCACCGCAAACTTTAAAATCGAATCTGCAAACTTCAGATCATAAATCCACCAGTTCGTCGGATTGAAAATATACGCACGTCCTACCGATGCCAGTGTGTCTGCCAGAGCACCGAAGGAGCCCATCCGTTCGACACGTTCCCATGGGGTCATATCATCCCACGGAAGCCGTCCGTCGCCTGCCACATCATACATGGCACCGTACCAGGGCACCCAGAAATCATTGAATCCAAAATCCAGAACAACGACATCCGATTCCCGGACCGCGTTCTGGTATTCTTCTTTCCAGCTGTCCAGATGCTCTTTTCCAAGAACACCATCTGACAGATAATACGACTGTCCGTCGGTGATCCAGTCACCATCGTACTCATCGTCCAGAATATATCGGATCTCCGTCGATCTCGCGCCTGGCATATGCAGTTGATTGACCTTATCGGCGCCGATTGCCCGTCCTACAAGAACAGGAGCGGACCCGCGAATATTCTCATTCGCCACGACGATCTGTCCATAGGTTGCATATTCCTCCAGACCGCATCCGGACTGAACACTGTCACCAATAGACGTATACACCCGGATATCTTTGCCCTGCGTATCCGCAACGGTCGGTCTGTTGTTTGAAACCTGTTCCTCTGCGAAGTCATATGCAGAATCGATAGCGCTTCGGGGTCCGGATGCAGCTTCTTTCACTGCTCCGTTGACGTCGGAATTGCTGCTGAGAAAACTTCTGGTCTCTCTTACCGATTCATATGCCTGCTCTTCCGCACCGGAAACAGCATTCTTCACGGTCACAGCAGTAGCACTTTCCGCCAGATCCGTAACCAACGAGCCAAGATCTCCGGGACCATCGTCTTTCTGGAAGATGTCTTTTTTCTCATTCTCCAGAACCATTGTTTTGATTCCATCGATGGTAGAGGAAACGTTTTTGACAACATCAACAAAAGAAGATTCCTCTGAGGTCTGCTCCGCCGGTTCCGATTCGTCTGCCAGAGCAGCCGAAGCCATGACCGTCAGGCCAAGGCACACCATGCATGCCGTCCTCGCAAACTTGATCCAAATCTGCCGGTTTTTCTCAAAATCATTCTCTCTGATACCTGCCACCTCCTTTCCCGTCATTCGAACGTCCGGACCCGGTATGATGAAAAGAATACAACCGCTCGGACCGTATTCTCGTGTTCAAAAACCGCGGGTTAATGGCCGTTCCCGAAAAGTATAACAGCAGGACCGTTTTATTTCAATCAGAAAGAGCCATTATTTTCCATCTCATTTTCTGAACCGGTCGTTGATCCACGGCCTTCCAGAGAGACACCATCCCCTCAAATGTGCATTTCTTGTTATTTGTTGTTACCCTTCAACCATTCGTCATTTTCATATGATATAATTTCTCAATATTATTGTATGCTAACAGACAGGAGCGCAGAACTTCATGCTGCAGATAAAGAACATTTCCAAAAAATACGTCACCGGCGATCTGGAACAGATGGCACTGGACGGAGTCAGCCTCAATCTCCGAGACAATGAGTTCGTCGCCATTCTTGGCCCAAGCGGTTCCGGAAAGACCACCCTGCTGAACATCATCGGCGGTCTGGACCGTTACGATACCGGTGACCTCATCATCAACGGAATCTCCACAAAAAAATACAAGGACCGCGACTGGGACTCCTACCGCAACCATACTGTTGGTTTCGTGTTTCAGAGCTACAATCTGATCCCCCATCAGTCCGTCCTGTCCAACGTAGAGCTGGCTCTCACCATCGGCGGGATCTCCAAGGCGGACCGCCGTCAGCGCGCGATGGATGCACTGAAAAAAGTCGGGCTGGAGGAACACATGCACAAACGTCCCAACCAGCTCTCCGGCGGACAGATGCAGCGTGTGGCCATCGCCCGTGCCCTGGTCAACGACCCGGATGTGCTCCTCGCGGATGAGCCTACCGGCGCACTGGACAGCGAGACCAGCCTGCAGGTCATGGATCTTCTGAAGGAAGTGGCGTCCGACCGTCTTGTGGTGATGGTCACTCACAACCCGGAGCTGGCGGAACGGTATGCGACCCGCATCGTAAAACTGCGGGACGGCACCATCCGGTCCGATTCCGATCCTTTTCTGCTGGAAGAATCCGAACTCCTGGAACCGGAGCACCGTAACATGGGGAAATCCTCCATGTCCCGGCGCACCGCACTGTCCCTGAGTTTCAACAACCTGCGCACCAAGAAAGCGCGCACATTCCTCGTTGCCATCGCCGGTTCCATCGGCATCATCGGCATTGCGCTGATCCTTTCACTGTCCAACGGGGTCAATGATTATATCAAGAACATCGAGGAACAGACCCTTTCCATGTATCCCCTGCAGATCGACAGCACCAGTTTCAGCATGTCCAATCTCATGGGCCTTGTGGAAAACGTGGAAGACGCCAAGGCCAAGCAGGCAGAGGTCACAGAGATGAAGACCATGACCAGTATGTTTACTACCATACAGAAAAATGATCTTAAGTCTCTGAAAGAGTATTTTGACAGCGATGAGAGCCATATGGATGACTATGTAAACTCAATTGAGTATAACTATGGCATCTCCCCCATCATTTTTAAAGTGAATGAGGACTCGGTCCGTCAGGTAAATCCGGATCAGAGCATGTCTGCCATGGGACTTTCCTACAGCGGGTCCAATTCCATGTTCACCGGGTTTCAGAGCCTATACGATATCTTCCATTCCCTTCCGGAGAGCGACCATCTGTATTCCGTTCAGTATGATGTCAAGGCCGGTCACTGGCCGGAAAACTACAACGAAGCCGTTGTGGTCCTTACGGAAGACGCCCGTGTCACGGATATGACGCTTTACACGCTCGGTCTTAAGGACGCGGCGGAACTGGATGCTGCCATGAAGGACTTTTCGGAAGGAAAAGACGCCATTCTGTCTCAGGATATCTCCACCTTCGATTATGAAGATTTCCTTGGCATCACCTTCAAGCTCGTTAACAATGCCGACTGTTTCTCCTACGATTCCCAGTATGGAGTTTGGAAAGACAAGTCCAATGACAAGGACTTCATGAACAATCTTGCCCGCAACGGAGAAGATATTACCATCGTAGGAATCGTGGAACCAAAGCCGGAAACTGCCATCGCCATGCTGCAGACCGGTATTGCTTACTCTCCGGATCTGACTTCCCATATCATTGATAAGGCGGCAGGCAGTGAGATCGTTAAAGCACAGCTCGCTTCACCGGACACCAATGTCTTTACCGGAAAGGCCTTCGATGCGGAAGCTGATGAGACCTCCATGGATCTGGGAAAACTGTTTTCCATCGATGAAAATGCTCTGGCCAATGCTTTCAGCATCGACGGAGACGCATTCTCTTCCGGATTTGACGGAAGCTCCATGGACTTCAGCAACATGGACATGTCCGGATTTGATCTGTCCAATCTCGATATCGATCTGTCGGATGCAGAGAATCCTGCCGAGATTGCTGCGGAACTGCCCGGTATCACGCAGGATGCATTTAATGCGGCGCTTTCACAGATGGATCTTCAGATCGCGCCGGAAGATCTCCAGAATCTGTATCAGGAACTGTGGAACGGTTTTCTTGCCTATCGTGCGGAAAATCCGGATCCTGTTGCCGGATCCTTTGCCGCGTATGTGCTCTCCGGGGCATCTCAGGCACAGATCCGCTCCTGGGTCTACGAACTGTTCAACCTGAATGGTGCGCAGAATGCCTTCCTCAGTGCAGTCATGGACCGTCTGACCAGTGAAGACAGCGCCATCGGCCGTGCACTGGGTTCCGTCATGGAAAAGGTCATGGAACAGATTGCCACCAATATTCAGAACAACATTTCACAGGTCATAACTCAGATTGGTGAGAGCATGGGAAATGCTTTCGGTTTTGACGGCAACGCCTTTGCCAGCGCGTTCCAGATGAATATGAGTGAACAGGACCTTCAGGATCTGATGCGCTCCATGTTTACCACGGAGACCAGTTCCTTTGAGACGAACCTTCAGAAGATGGGTTATGCCGACATGGATAATCCCAATGCCATTGTGATCTATCCGAAGGATTTTGAAAGCAAAGAAGCCATTGTCGACCTGCTCAGCGACTACAACAAGCGGATGCAGGAATCCGGCGATGATTCCAAGACCATCAACTACACGGACATCGTCGGTGCGCTGATGAGTTCCGTAACGACGATCATCAACATCATCAGCTATGTTCTCATCGCATTCGTATCCATCTCACTGGTGGTATCTTCCATCATGATCGGCGTCATCACCTTTATCAGCGTTCTGGAGCGGAGAAAAGAGATCGGTATTCTTCGCGCCATCGGCGCTTCGAAGAAGAACATCAGCAGCGTCTTCAACGCGGAGACGTTCTTTATCGGACTGCTGGCCGGACTTCTTGGCGTCATCATTACGAGGCTGCTGCTGATCCCCGGCAACGCCATCATCCATCATCTGACGAACAGTGTGGATATCAACGCGTTCCTGCCGCTGGGAGCCGCTATCGTTCTGGTGATCCTCAGTGTGATCCTCACCATGATCGGAGGACTGATCCCCTCCAAGAAGGCGGCTCGGAGCGATCCGGTGGAAGCACTTCGCACCGAATAAATCAGACGCTATATTTCGGAACAAAAAAGGAGCAGATCCTGCTGATCTGCTCCTTTTTCATTTGTCCCTTCTGGTTGCTCCGTCAAAAGGTCCCCCGATTCAGACAGAATCGTCCGGAATACCGGTTAACGGAGCCTTTGGATTCCACTATGCCCCGGCACATGGCGTCCACGTCCTCGATGATCACACCGTACAAGCGGCTGATTCCCAGAGAAAACAGTTCCTGACACATGGGCACGGACGGACCGGTCAGAATCACTTCCGCGTTTTCTGCCAGTTCCAGAAGCCGCGGCATGGTCTTGTTCATGGAGGCGCTGCCGGTGATGACCACAATGTCACTTTGAGGGAGGATATATTCGCATGCACTGTCCGGATAGTCCCCTTCCCTGGGCTCCCGCTCCAGTACATAATACTCACTGCATTGGGAAAGAAGTTCCTCCCTGATTCCGCTGTGTCCCAGAAGATGTCCGATCATGGCAAGGGTCTTCCCCTTGAGGTCGATGCCGTCCAGCGCACCGCCCACCGGCAGTTTCTGCCCGGATTTCTTCTCAAACCCGGCAAGGTTCTTCCGGCTGTTGTAAAATGCATTGATCACTGCCATGCCTTCATTTGCTTCTTCCATATTCCAGGACAGCACAGACTCCGCTGCCTGAAATACCGACATGCCTTCCAGTCTTCCCTGACGACGCGGACGGGACTCCCCTTCCGTATGCATCGCCACGCCGGCATTGCCATTGCTAAGGACCGCAGCGGTCCAGGAAACTCCGTGCACGATGTTCTTTACGGTCAGATCCGAATCCTTCAGCCCGGAGAGCAGCACTTCATAATACCGTTGATTTCCCATTCTTTTCGCCTCCGATTTCCCTTTCATGATAGCACAGTTTCTGCAGATCCGCATCTCGGAGAGGAAGAAATAGGATTGCGAAATGCACTCATTTCTGATAATCTGAATACTAGCACGATTTAAATCGTTAAATTACCAAGACACAGGAGCAAATACCCATGGCACAGCGAATCACAGGACACACCCGTCTGATCGGTCTGATCGCCGATCCCATCCGGCACAGTAAATCTCCCATGATGCACAATACCGCATTCGAAGCACTGGGACTGGATTACGTCTATCTGGCTTTTGAACTGGGAGAGAAATCCCTGAAAGAAGCGGTATGCGGCCTGCGGGCGCTGGGTGCCCGTGGCTTTAACGTCTCCATGCCCTACAAATCGGAGATGCTGCGTTTTATGGATGAAGTTCTTCCCGCGGGGAAGATGTGCGGTGCAGTCAACACCGTCCTCATCGAAGACGGCCGGCTGATCGGAACCAGCACCGACGGAGAAGGGTATATGCAGGCCTGTCGTCACAATCACATGGACATCATCGGAAAGAAGATCACGATTCTCGGCGCCGGAGGCGCCGCTACCGCGATCACCATGCAGGCAGGTCTCGACGGGGTGGATGAGATCTCCATCTTCACCCGGGAAGGAGCATCCCGTCAGAGAGCCCTTCGCAATGCGGAAGTTCTGTCCGCGGAAACCTCCTGCCGCGCCACCGTACACCCGCTGGAAGACCCGGAAGATCTCCGCCGCGAGATTGCAGAATCTGTTCTGCTCTGCAACGCGACCGGGGTCGGATTCGGCAGTCAGTTGGGCCAGTGCCTGATTCCGGATACGTCTTATCTGCGTCCCGACCTTCTCGTCACGGACGTGATCTACTCTCCGGCGGAGACACCACTGCTGAAAATGGCAAACGAAGTGGGATGCCGGACCTGTAACGGTCTGGATATGATGCTGTATCAGGGCGCCGCTTCGTTCCGGATCTGGACCGGCAGGGAGATGCCGGTAGAACTTGTGCGAAAAGCCCTGTAGGAAACTGGCGGGATTTCGTTCCGCTGAATAAACGCTGGAGGAAAGTGTGTGAAAATTGTACGTTGGCTGGATGATCATCTGGAGGAGCTGTGCCTGACGCTTCTTCTGATTGGAATCTCAGCAATCATGGTGACTCAGGTGATTGCACGCTATGTGTTTAATTACTCACTGTCATGGTCGGATGAGCTGGCACGCTACTGTTTGGTGTGGTCTGCTTTTCTGTCCGTGAGTTTCTGTGTCAAAAAGCGAATCTCCATTAAGATCGATCAGGTGCAGAATGCACTGCCGGAAAGAGCCGTTCCCTGGCTGAAAATGATTCGGCATACCATTGTTTTTCTGTTCTGCATCCTGATGATCCCCCATGCATGGACCTATGTCCAGCAGTCCGTTTCCAGCGGGGCTTCCAGCCCTGCACTGCAGATCCCCATGGTCTTTATCCAGTGCGCACCTCTGGTGGGCTTTATTCTGCTGGCCATCCGGGTGGCACAGGCATGGTTCCGGGAGTTTAAGGCGTCCCGCAAAATCATGGCGGAAACCATCGCAGATGCTCTGAAGGCAGAGCCGCTGGAAGAAATGAAGGCGGAAGAGCGTCTGGAGGAACTGCGTCGGAAACAGAGAGAGGACGGTGAAGACTCATGACACTGTTCATCATGTTTATTTTCATCGTGCTTTTATGTCTGGCCGTTCCCATCGGACTGTCCGTCGGCATCACCTCGCTGTTACCGTCCCTTTTGACGGATTCCTTTACCGCCGGAGGTGTGTTCATTACCCGGTCCATGCTTGGCGGTGTGAATCAGACCACGCTGCTGGCGATCCCCCTCTTTGTGCTTTCCGGTATCATCATGGCTCGGGGCGGGATCTCCAAGAAGCTGTTCGATGTTTTTTCCTATTTCATTGGTAAAAAGACTGCCGGAATCCCCTGTGCGACCGTTCTGACCTGCCTGTTTTTCGGGGCGATCTCCGGTTCTGCCCCTGCCACAGTGGCGGCCGTGGGTTCCATGACAATCCCCGTCATGCTGGAAATGGGGTATGATAAGAAGTTTTCCGTGGCACTGGTCGCGGTGGCCGGCGGGCTGGGCGTTATCATACCGCCCTCCATCCCCTTCATCCTGTATGCGCAGGCAGCCGGTGCCTCCGTATCGGACCTGTTCAAGGCCGGTGTCATCCCCGGAATCCTCATTGCGCTGATCCTCATGGGCTATTCCATCTTCTACTGCAGACGCCACGGAGAGGACAAGGCCTCCATCAACCGTGTCGTGGATGCGCTCCATGAGAGATCCTTTGGCAAAGTCTTTCTGGAGTCCATCTGGGCGCTGCTGACTCCGGTGATCATCCTTGGCAGCATTTATTCCGGAATCACTTCACCTACGGAAGCGGCGGCGATCGCAGTGGCATACTCTCTGATCATCTCGCTGTTCGTCTACCGGACGCTGAAACTCAGTGAGCTGTGGACGGTATTCGCGGAAGCGGCAAAGACCTATGCTCCCATTCTGTTCATTCTGGCAGCCTCCGTGGCGTTCAGCCGCGTACTGACACTGATGCAGGTGCCCCAGGCGGTCTCGGAATGGATCTCCAACGACTTCTCCAACAAAGTCCTGATCCTTGTCGTGATCAATGTGATTATGCTGTTCGTCGGCATGATCATGGATACCACACCGGCGATCATGATCCTCACCCCGATCCTACTCCCGGTGGCAACCGCCTTCGGCGTGGATCCGGTACACTTCGGAATCATCATGGTGGTGAACCTTGCCATCGGCTTCGTCACGCCGCCTATCGGTGTGAATCTCTTCGTGGCATCTTCTCTCAGCGATGTTCCGGTTATGAGTCTGGCGCGCAAAGCTGCACCCATGATCGTATTATTCCTTATCGCACTGCTGTTGCTGACCTATATCCCATGGCTCAGCCTGTGCCTGCTTTAAGAAGGGAGGGTCGACATGAAAACCATTACCCGTCGCAGCATCTCCGCTGTTCTGATCCTCGCGATTCTCTGCATGTCCATGGCATTTCTCACCGGATGCTCCTCCGGTGAGAGCAAACAGACCTATGCATGGGTCATGGCAACCGCATCGCCGGAAGATACCGTTACCGGGCTGTATGCCAACAAATTTGCCGAACAGGTGGAAGCCCTGTCCGGCGGAGCACTGAAAGTTCAGGTATATCATAATTCCACCATGGGCGGTGATACCGAACTTCTGGAATCCGTCCAGTGCGGCGACATCCCCTTCGTGGTCCAGAACACCGCGCCGGAAGTCAGTTATCTGCCCCGTCTGGCTCTGTTCGATCTGCCCTGTGTCTTCTCGAACCTGGACGATCTTCACACCGTTCTGGATGATGAGGTCTTCATGAGCAAGATCAACGGAATCTATGAACACGGAGGAATCCGCCTTCTGGGTATGGCCGATCAAAATTTCCGCGTAATGACCTCGGCCAAATCCATTGCGTCCCTGGATGACTTCAGGGGAATCAAGATCCGCACCATGGAAAACAACTACCACATGCAGTTCTGGTCCGCAGTCGGTGCCAACCCGTCGCCCATGGCTTTTGCGGAGCTGTATGTCGGTCTGGAACAGCACACGGTGGATGCACAGGAAAATCCATACGAAGTGATTGTTTCCAACCGTTTCTATGAAGTGCAGGATTATGTGGTGGAGACCAATCATCTTCCCCATCTTCTGGCTCTGATCACCAACAACGATTTCTATAACAGCCTTCCGGAAGACCAGCGGGCCATCATTGACGAAGCCTCCCGCATCGCCAAAGATTTCGCCCGTGAGCAGGCGGTAGCCCGTGCGGATTCCCGTATCGAGGAGATCATCGCCGGAGGAAGTTCCATCGTACCCGTCAGTGATGACATGAGGACCCAGATGCGTCAGCGTTCGGTGGATCTGTACCAGCAGATCCGAAAAGCAGTCGGCGATGATGAATTGTTCTTTGCTTACTGCGGCCGTGTTTTTGACGGTGAAGCCATGCATTGATTCCGCATATAAAAAACTCGTCCGATCGTTTTGATCGGACGAGTTTTTCTGTCTGTATTCTTATGCAAAGATCGGTGCCAGCGCTTCGGCCAGTGCATCTTTCTCGGCCTGTGCCTCATCAAGGTCCGCACCTTTTGTCGTATAGTACGCCTTGATCTTCGGTTCTGTGCCGGAGGGACGAACAACAACGGTCTCTCCGTTTTCCAGAGTGTAGATGAGAACGTTGGACTTGGGAAGCCCGGTCTCTTCCGGTTTCAGATAATCCGTGACCTTGGCCACTTTACGTCCGGCAAATTCCACCGGAGGCTCTTCGCGGAGCTGCTTCATCATTCCTGCCATCTTGTCCATTCCGGACAGGCCCGGGAACTCAAAACTGTCCACCTTGTTCAGGTAGCGGCCGTACTGGGTATAGAGCTCTTCCAGATGCTCTTTAATGGAAGAACCGATACTGCGGTAATATGCGGCCATTTCACAGATGAGCATGGAAGCAACGACTGCATCCTTGTCCCGCACATACGGGCCGGCAAGATATCCGTAGCTCTCTTCGAATCCGAAGATGAAGCGGTCCACTTCACCGTCTGCTTCCAGATTGGCGATCTGATCGCCGATCCACTTGAAGCCGGTCAGGGTCTCGCGCATCTCAACTCCGTAATGCTCACACACCAGATTGGCAAGAGGTGTGGATACGATGGATTTGCATGCAACGGGCTTCTCCGGCATGGTTCCCTGTTCAATGCGGCCGGCACAGATATAGTCAAGTAGCAGAACGCCCATTTCGTTTCCGCTGACAAGTTCGTAGGTGCCGTCCGGGCATTTCATGGCTATACCCACACGATCCGCATCCGGATCCGTGGCCAGCATAAGATCCGCCCCCACTTCCTTGGCAAGCTCCAGACCTTTTTCCAGTGCGGCAAAAATTTCCGGATTGGGATAGGAACAGGTGGTGAAATACCCGTTGGGATATTCCTGTTCGGGAACGATGGTAATATCCGTAATACCGATATCTTTCAGGACCTGCGTCACGGGAACAAGACCCGTGCCGTTCAGCGGAGAGTACACCAGCTTCAAACCGGCGGTCCTGGCAAGTCCCGGCCGTACCTGACGGGCTTCGATGGCCTCATAGAATGCTGCCTTGCAGTCGTCGCCGACGAACTGAATCAGCCCCTTTTCCACACCTTCGGCAAAGGACATGATCTTGGCACCGGTGAGGACATCCGTTTTCTGAATGACATCATATACCACCGCGGCGGCATCGTCCGTCATCTGGCATCCATCGGGACCATAGGCTTTGTACCCGTTGTACTGGGCAGGGTTATGCGATGCGGTGACCATGATACCAGCGTTGCACTGATAATAGCGGGTGGCAAAGCTCAATGCCGGGACCGGCATCAGCGCATCATAAATACGGACTTTGATTCCATTGGCAGCCAGTACGCCGGCGGCATTCTTGGCAAAATCCCAGCCCTTCAGCCGGCTGTCGTAGGAGATCGCCACCGTCTGGGTTCCGCCCTGGGTCTTGACCCAGTCCGCGATTCCCTGCGTTGCCTGACGCACGACCCATATGTTCATGCGGTTGGTACCTGCGCCGAGAGTACCGCGCAGGCCTGCGGTACCGAATTTCAGAGAGACGGCGAAGCGGTCCTCAATGGCGGCCTCGTCTCCTTCAATGCTCTGAAGTTCTGCCTTCAGATCGAAATCTTCCAGTTCCGCATCCATCCAACGCTTATATTCCTGCATATACATAATTTTGCTGTTCCCTTCTTTGTAATTTCAACGGTAGTTGCTTACTATAATTCTTGTTTCCAGTGTAATGGGTGAGAAAAAATACGTCAAGCAAAAACGACGCCTCAAACCCTTTTTTATGCCATGGAATCCCGTCTCCAAATGTGATATGATTTGAATAGTCTAATCATCGAACAGAAAGGAGCTTTTGGAACGTGGCAATTTTCTTTTCTGACAAAAAATACAAGGGGTGGACTCTGAAGACGGAGTCCAACGTCTTTTCCGATTTCACATTTCAGACGCTAAAAAATCAGCTTCCATCCGTGGAAGCAGGAGGCTTTCCTTCCTTCCGTATCACACCTCCGGAGCCGGTTGGTCCGTGTAATTATCTGGATGTGCGGAAAGGCAGCTCTGCCGATTCCTATTTTCTGCGGTTCAACATCGTCTTTTATGACGG
>CADCMP010000005.1 GCA_902802565.1 Oscillospiraceae bacterium | reverse complement strand
ACCCGGGTCAGGATTTCCGTAAACAGGCTGCGGCCTTCCGCAGAGGCGGTAATATCATAAAAAACCAGTTCGTCGGCTCCGTGGTCGGAATAATACTGACCGAGAGCAACGGGGTCGTTGACATCATTGACGTTCAGGAAGTTGACTCCTTTGACGACTCTGCCGTCTTTTACATCCAGACAGGGGATGATACGTTTAGTGATCATAATTGTACCTTCTTTACTGCTTCTTCCAGGTCTACGGCTCCGGTGTAATAGGCTTTTCCCAAAATTGCACCGTACAGACCCAGCGAATTCAACGCTTCCAGATCCTCCAGGCTTGAGACGCCGCCGGAGGCCGTGATGTTGCCGGAGAATGAGAGCTTCAGCTGACGATACAGCTCAAGGTTCGGTCCCTGCATGGCACCGTCTTTGGAAATATCCGTTGCAATGATGGTGGACACGCCGAGCTCGTCCAGCTGGCGGCAAAACGTATCGGCAGGCACCGAACTTGTCTTGGTCCATCCGTGAGTTGCGACCATGCCGCTGCGTGAGTCCACACCGACTGCGATGGATGAACCATGCCTTGCGACTGCCCTTTGTAGAAAATCAGGATCCCCAAGCGCGGCTGTTCCGAGAATCACACGGGATACTCCACAGTCAAGATAACGGAGGATCGTATCCTCGGAACGGATACCCCCGCCGATCTCAACCTGAAGATTGGTCTCTTTGGTAATGCTGGCGACGAGGTCTGCATGGGGCGTTGTTCCGTCTTTTGCACCCTGCAGATCCACAAGATGGATCCATTTTGCACCGGAACGCTCAAAGCGTTTGGCCACGGAAAGAGGATCCTTGCTGTAAACGGTCATCTGCTGATAGTCACCTCTGAACAGACGAACCGCTTTGTGGTCGAACATGTCGATGGCCGGAAATAAAAGCATATCCGGTCACCTCATTTCACAGAAAGCACGCAGAATATTCAGACCGATCCGTCCGCTTTTTTCCGGATGAAACTGACAGCCAATGGTCTGATCACGGGCAACACAGGCGGTCAGATCCGCACCGTACTCCGTCGTTGCCAGCGTGTATTCTTCACAGCGCGTGGCGTAGTAAGTGTGGACGAAGTATACGAAATCACCGTCTTTGATGTATCGAAAGAGGGGATGGTCCGGTTTTTTCATGTTCAGAGCGTTCCATCCGATATGCGGCACCTTCAGATCCGCCGGAATGTGAGGTGTCATATCGACTACATCTCCCGGAATCAGCCCGAGGCCCTCGTGAGTGCCGTACTCAAAACTGCGGTCAAACAGCATCTGCATTCCAAGGCAGATGCCCATGGTGGGCTTCCCGTTTCGGGCTTCTTCCGCGACTACCTCACCCAGTCCGCTCTCTTTGAGCTTTCGGGCGGCGTCTTCAAAAGCACCCACACCGGGAAGGATGATCTTTTCGGCGTTTCGAAGCGCCTTTTCGTCCGAAGTAACGACAGACGGAACATCGATCATGTTTAAAGAACTGTGAAGGGAAAACAGATTTCCAACACCGTAATCTACGATAGCAAGCATTTACAGCACTCCTTTGGTTGACGGAATGGTATCCGGTCTTTTTTCATCGATGGCGGTGGCCTGCGCAAGCGCACGACCGAACCCCTTGAAAGAGGCCTCGATAATGTGGTGTGAGTTTTTGCCTTCAAACTGGAGCAGATGCAGAGTCAGCTCTGCTTTTCGCACAAAGGCTGTGTAGAACTCTTCCACCAGTTCGGTATCAAAAGTACCGACTTTCTGTGAAGGAATACACAGGCGGTAGTCCAGGTGGCTTCTTCCGGAGATGTCTACGGCACAGAGTACCAGCGCTTCATCCATGGGGAGCCACATGCTGCCGTACCGGATGATTCCTTTCCGTTCACCAAGCGCCTGTCGGAAAGCCTCCCCAAGTGCGATGCCGATATCTTCTGTGGTGTGGTGATCATCCACCTGCGTATCTCCGTGACATGTCAGGCTGAGATCGTAGCCGCTGTGAGCGGCAAACAGTGTGAGCATGTGGTCGAGGAAGCCTACACCGGAGTCGATATCGCTCTTTCCGCTTCCGTCCAGATTCAGAGTGAGTTTGATCTGAGTTTCGGCGGTGTTGCGTTCTATGGAAGCTGATCTCATAGTCCGCGCTCCTTTCGTATCGTATCCACTGCGTTCAGCAGGGTATCCATCTGTTCCTGTGTGCCGATGGTGATGCGGCACCAGTCCTTTATCCGGGGTGTCTTCCAGTACCGAATCAGGACGCCCAGTGCCCTCAGCGCACCGTACAGGTCTTCCGCGGTGCCGAAGTTCGATCGGACAAACAGAAAATTGGAGACCGAGGGAAGGACGGTAAATCCCCGTTGTTCCAGCTGGCCGCGGGTGTATTCCCGCACACGCTGAATCTCCGAAATGTTCTTCTGGAAATACGTATCATCCTGAATGGCGGCGATTCCCGCGGCGGAAGTCATTCGATTGACATTATATGGATTGCAGGAATACTTCAGTGTGTTCAGATCCCGGATCAGATCCGGGTTGCCGATTCCGAATCCGAGCCGCCCGCCGGCCAGAGACCGCGACTTGGAAAAGGTCTGGGTCACCAGCAGGTTGTCATAGTCCCGAATCAGGGGGATACAGCTCTCACCACCGAAATCCACGTAGGCTTCATCGATGATCACAATATGATCCGAGTTGGCTTCTACGATGGAACGGATCTGCGGGATCGTGAGAGGAATTCCGGTGGGAGCATTGGGATTGGGAATCACAATATTGCATCCGGCCCCGTAATAATCCTCCGTCCGGATCGTAAAGTCAGCGGTCAGAGGGATCTTCCGATAGGGAATTCCGTTGAGATCTGCAATCACTTCGTAGAAACCATAGGTAATATCCGGAAAGACAAATCCGCAGGAGGCATCACCAAACGCCATAAAGGCAAAGTTCAGGATCTCATCGGATCCGTTGGTCATGAGTACTTCCTCCGGACGGACTCCGAAGTATCCGGCAACGGCTTGTGTCAGATCGGTGGAATCCGGATCGGAATACAGTCGCAGAGTATCCGCTGCCTCTGATGCGGCCTTTATCACCTCAGGTGAAGGCGGAAAAGGGGATTCGTTCGTATTGAGTTTTACAAAGACCTGATCCCGAGGCTGCTCCCCGGGCGTATATGGTATCAGGTCATCATATCTGGATACAAAAAAGCGGCTCATAAATCAGTCCTCGCGAAAACGGATATCAATGCTGTTGGCGTGTCCGTGCAGTCCTTCTTCCTCCGCAAACAGTATAATGCTGTCTTTGATCTCTTCCAGTGCTTCGTGCGAAAAATAGGTATACTGGGATTTTTTTACGAAGTCATCCACGGAGAGAGGACTTCCGAAACGGGCGGTCCCTGTGGTGGGAAGTGTGTGGTTCGGTCCTGCCATGTAATCGCCCAGCGCCTCCGGAGCGTCTTTGCCCAGGAAGATGGATCCGGCATTTTTGATTTTGCCAAGATAAGAAAAGGGATCGTCCACACTGATCTCAAGGTGTTCCGGAGCGATTTCGTTCGCGCACTCCACGGCTTCATCCAGCGAGGAGGCGATTACGATCTTGCCGTTGTTTTCAATCGAAGGCCGGGCAATGTTCTCGCGAGGGAGGACCGAAAGCTGCGATTCCAGTTCCTGCGCCACCTGATAGGCAAGGTCTTCCGAGTCCGTGACGAGGACCGAGGTGGCCATAACGTCGTGTTCTGCCTGCGCCAGCATGTCGGCGGCGAGGATTCTGGGGTCGTTGTTCCTGTCTGCAACGATGAGAACCTCGCTGGGACCGGCTATCGTGTCGATGGCGACCTTGCCAAAGACCTGCTTTTTTGCTTCAGCCACATAGGCGTTGCCCGGACCGACAATCTTGTCGACTTTGGGAACGCTTTCGGTTCCGAATGCGAGTGCGGCAACCGCCTGAGCACCGCCTACTTTCACGATCTTGTCCACGCCGCAGATCTTGGCGGCAGCCAAGATCGCGGGATTGACCTTGCCGTTACGGTCCGGCGGTGTGACGATGACCAGCTCGGAACAGCCCGCAAGTTTGGCAGGCACACAGTTCATGATCAGGGAGGAGGGGTAGGCGGCCGTTCCGTTGGGAACGTATAGCCCGACCTTCTCGATGGGAGTGATCTTCTGGCCAAGAACAACTCCGTTTTCCCTCGTCATGACAAATCCGGGACGGATCTGGTGGGAATGATACTCGGCAATGTTGTCCCAAGCCTGCTGGAGGACCTTGCGGTACTCCTCGCTGGTGGAAGCAAACGCCTCCTCAATCTCTTCGTTGGATACGATCAGATCGGACAGATCGGCGCCGTCAAATTTCTTGGTGTAGTATTTCAGAGCGGCGTCTCCTTCTTCCTGAACCCTGTTCAGGATCTCGGTGACCACGGCACCTACATCCTGAAACAGAGGAGAGCGGATAAACAGAGTCTCGTTTGGAACCTCGCCGTATTTGTATATCTTGATCATGTGTTACTCCTTGGTCTGACAGATTGCGGAAAGAGACTGGCTCATCGCCGTGATCTCGTCATGTTTAAACTGAAAACTTGCTTTGTTGGCAATGAACCGGGCGCTGATGGGAACGATAGTTTCCAGTGCATCCAGACCGTTTTCTTTCAGCGTTTTCCCGGTTTCCACGATGTCTACAATCACATCGGAAAGACCGAGAATGGGTGCGATCTCAATGGAACCGTTGAGCTTGATAATGCTGATTTCACGGCCCTGAGATTCATAATATTTCCTTGCAATATGCGGAAATTTGGTTGCGACCTTCAGGGTGCGGGACTCATCGTCTCGGAATGATTTGGGGCCGGCCACACACATGCGGCATTTTCCGATGCCGAGATCCAGCAACTCATAGACACGTGGCGAATACTCCAGCAGGATGTCTTTGCCGGCGACACCAACATCCGCAGCGCCCCGTTCCACATAGATGGGGACGTCGGATGGTTTTACCCAGAAGTATCGGACTCCACAGGCCTCGTTTTCAAATGTCAGTTTTCTTTTCGGGTCCAGAACTTCCGGACATTCATATCCGGCCTGTTCCATCATCCCGTAAACGATCTCGCCCAGGCGGCCCTTGGGGAGGGCAACATTTATCATTTTCTTTTCCGTCATGATTCCACCGCCCCGTTTCTCACAGTATATCTGGTTCGGAACGTGAAGCCCTTGGGCTCCGAACACTGGATGCGAACAGTTTCCCCGGCTGCAATATGCCGGTCTGCCTCTCGGATCGCAAGCGGCAGATCCTCCTCGGAAGGACACACCAGCACGACATCAAAATCGAATTCGTTTTCCGTGAACCACAGCGGCTCCAGGGTGTTGAAATAAACGGCAAATCCCACAGCTCCGCCGGAACGGTCCATACGGGACACCAGACGATCATACTTTCCTCCGGAGAGAACACTGGATGAGAGGCCCTCGATAAACCCTGTAAATACGATACCGTTGTAGTATTCAATATCATCCACAACAGAAAAATCCAGGTGGATACGGGACAGACCAAATGCCTTGAGCAGGGTGTCAAGTTCCCGCAGCTCCTCCACGGCCCGAAGACTTTCTTCCGGAAGGGGAAGTGCACTCAGCCGGGTCAGAACCTCCGTTGTTGGTCCATACAGTTCCGTTAACATCATGAGATTCGAAACGGCCCGAGCCTCCATGTCGAAACGGCGGCACAGCGCCGTCATTGCAGGACCGTTTTTGGCGCCGAGCACAGCAAAAAACTCAGGCTGATCTTCCGGACGAATGCCGGACTGGTTCAGGATTCCGGAGACCACTCCGATGTGGGACAGATTCAGAACATAAGAAGAAGAGATGCTCTCCAGGCTTCTGGCTGCAAGCATGACTACTTCCGCGGATTCATAAAGACCAATCTCGCCGATGCACTCCAGTCCCGTCTGAGGGATCTCGCTGAAGCCGTCACCGTCTTCCGGAACACGGTAGACATTCTCATTATAAAAGACCTTATGAACAGGGCAGCGATCCGAAGCGCTCTTGATTACCGACAACGTTACATCCGGCTTTAGTGCCATGAGGCGTCCGTCGGTATCGCTGAACGTGAGGATCTGTTTGCAGGCAAGAAAATTTTTATACTGTGCATACAGGTCATATTCCTCAAATTTATTTACTTTATAGGGCAGATAGCCGTAAGACCGATACAGCCGGCTCAGCCGGGAACGGATCTGGTCTTCGCTGACAGTAGTGTTCATCATCACGTTTCTTCCTTCGGTTCAAGTTTCGGCAGCCGGTCCAGAATCAGAGCATAGCCCTGGGCTCCGTATTCCAGACAGCGGTTCACGCGGCTGATGGTAGCAGAGCTGGCTCCGGTCTGCTGCGCGGTCTCATTATAGGAATCACCTCTGGCCAGGCGGCGGGCAATGTCCAGCCGTTGAGCTAGATCCTGCGCTTCTTTGATAGTGCAGAGATCCTCAAAATAGCGGCGGCACTCATCTTCGTTTTTCAGTGCCAGGATGGACTGAAACAGCATATGAAGCTGTTCGGTTTCTGGTAAACCCATGGGATCACCTCTCAGACGTTGTGTTACTTGATTAGCAGAGTAGCACATTAGTGCGCTAAAGTCAATGTGCAAACCGTTGGATTTGATCCATGGCCGAAAAGATGTGTTGTATATTATGTCGAGACAAAAAACTGCCGCAGAGAAGATGCTCTGCGGCAGTTGGTTTTTCGAGAATCCTTATTCCAGAGTCAGGTCTCCTTCGCGGATCCAGCCGATCTTTCTTGCAATCTGCCCGAAGATCCAGGAAAGGATCGCCGGAAGAACAAAACAGATGAGAATCATGCCGATCCAGTTCATGGCATTGGGCGTGATGGCGGAAGCGCCGTTGGCAATGGCAGCCTCACTGGGAGTGACCCAGCCGGTCCAAACACCAATGGGGCCGACAAGTCCGCAAGTACCCATACCGGAGGAAACCGGGGTGCCGTTCATCTCCATTTTGAACAGACAGGTGGCGATGGGGCCAGTGATGGCAGAGGCAATAATGGGCGGAATCCAGATCTTCGGGTTGCGCACGATGTTGCCCATCTGCAGCATGGAGGTTCCCAGTCCCTGAGAGACCAGACCGCCCCAGCGGTTTTCTTTAAAAGACATGACTGCAAAGCCAATCATATTGGCGCAGCAGCCGGCAACCGCAGCACCGCCGGCAAGACCGGTCAGAGAGAAAGCTGCACAGATGGCGGCAGAGGAGATGGGAAGCGTCAGGACAATACCGACGACCACGCTGACGATAACACCCATGAGGAACGGGCGGAGTTCGGTTGCCCACATAATGAAGTAACCGATCGCCGTCGCCGCACGCCCGATGGGAGCGGCAATCAGATAGGCGAGTCCGATACCGACAAGGATCGTGACGATGGGAGTTACAAGGATGTCGATCTTGGTTTCCTTGGATACCGCCTTGCCAAATTCGGAAGCGATCAGGGCGACGAAATATACCGAAAGAGGTCCGCCTGCACCGCCCAGTGCGTTGGTGGCAAATCCTACGGGGATCAGCGAAAACAGGACCATTGCCGGGGCATGCAGCGCATAGCCGATGGCCACGGCCATACCGGGACCGACCATGGCAGACGCAAGTCCGCCGATGGTATATGTTGTGGCAGCATCACCGCTGCCCATGGTGACGATGGGAGCATTTAAGAATCCGATATGACACTGGGAACCGAGCGTGTTGAGGATGGTGCCGACCAACAGGGTACAAAACAGCCCCTGAGCCATGGCGCCCAATGCATCGATTCCATAGCGCTTCAGGGAAATCTCAATGTCCTTGCGCTTCATGAATGCTTTTACTTTGCTCATAGGATTATTCTCCAAAACAATAAGATACACAGGTGTCAAGACATCTGTGTATCTCAATATAGAATGCAGGATATTTTTTGTCAACGGTAATTAAAAGATTAACTATTCTCGTCAAAAAGCAGGCCCGCCTGCTTCAGTTCTCTGCAGGTTCGGTCGTAGGTTTCCTTTCCGTCGCAGGACAGCGTATGAAGGTGGATTCCGCCGGTAAGAGCAGACAGGGGCTGTGCCTGTTCCGAGTTGATCTTTTCCATAAACACGCTAACATCGTAGCGGGAAGAGATGTCCAGCGATCCGATGATCTGCCCGTAGACCGGGTGTTCCACGATAACGTCCACTACGGTACATCCGTTGTCGACCATAATATTCAGTTCCTGTCGCATGTCTTCCGGTTCCTCGTGCACACAGGCGACAGATCCGAGATAACCTGCGGGACGACGGCTCTGGGCCATCGTGTAGCCGCGTGGCGTTGCGATGATCTGTTCTCCTGCGGCCCGCAGAAGCGCAATATCACCCACGATAATCTGCCGGCTGACATCAAACTGGGAGGCAAGCTTTGTGGCACTTACCGGGGAAGAGGAATCAAGAAGGATCTGCAGAAGTTGTTCTCTCCTCACCTTTGCTGTCATTATTAGGAATCCTTTCCTGAACTTTCGTTAAGCATCCTGTCTTTCAGTGCCATCAGGTTTTCGGACAGGTCGACATAGTAGTTGTGCGGGTTGTCAAAACGCTTGACTTCCGGCCAGAGCTTGTCCACCTGTTCCTTGCAGTATGTCTGGATCTCCTTGAGCGTCGGCACCTCATAAACGAGCTTGCCGTTCTGGAAAATGGGAACCAGCAGCTCCTTGGCCACATAGTTGGTGTAGGTCTTCTTTTTCCAGCGGGCTTCGGGATCGCAGATGGTGATGGGCTGAGAGTCATCCACAGTCTCATCATGGAGGCAGATATAATCCGCTTCCGCCATTCCGGTCTCCTTGTCGTAGAAACGATAGGTATGCTTGAACCCCGGGTTGGTGATCTTGGCGGTATTTTCGCTGATCTTGATCTTGGGGATGATGGTCCCGTCGTCGGCTTCCACAGCGCACAGTTTGTATACGCCGCCGAATACCGGAGAAGAGCTGGAGGTGATGAGACGTTCGCCAACGCCGAAGTTGTCGATGGCTGCGCCCTGATGCAGAAGCTCCGTAATCAGACGCTCGTCCAGAGAGTTGGAAACGGTGATCTTGCATTCCGGCCAGCCGGCGTCATCCAGCATCTTTCTTGCCTTTACGGTAAGATAGGTCATGTCGCCGGAGTCGAAGCGGATTCCGCATTTTGTGATGCCCAGCGGTTTCAGGACCTCATTGAACGCGCGGATCGCATTGGGAACACCGGATTTCAGAGAATTGTAAGTGTCCACCAGTAAAGTGGCGCTGTTGGGATAGCATTTGCAGTAAGCAACGAAAGCCTCATATTCGGAATCGAACATCTGGACCCAGGAGTGGGCCATGGTTCCCAGTGCGGGAACACCATAGATCTCGTCAGAGACCGCACAGGCGGTTCCGATGCAGCCGCCGATGTATGCGGCACGTGCGCCGGTCACAGCAGCCGTGATTCCCTGTGCACGACGGGAGCCGAATTCCATCACGGCACGGCCTTTGGCGGCACGGACAATACGGTTTGCTTTCGTGGCGATGAGGCTCTGGTGGTTCAGTGCCAGCAGAACATAAGTCTCGATGAGCTGGGCCTGGATCGTGGGAGCCTTTACCGTCATAAACGGTTCCATGGGGAAGATGGGGGTTCCTTCGGGGACTGCCCAGATATCTCCGGTAAACTTGAAGTTTGCCAGATACTCTAAAAATCCTTCGGAAAAGAGATTCCGGCCGCGGAGATAAGCGATGTCTTCCTCGTTGAAGTGAAGATCCTTTATGTAATCGATCACCTGTTCCAGACCTGCGGCAATGGCGAAGCCTCCCTTGTCCGGGACGGAACGGTAGAATACATCAAAATAAGAGATCTCATTTCCCATGTTGTTCTGGAAATAACCATTTCCCATGGTTAGCTCGTAAAAATCGAACAGCATTGATAAATTAATGTTACTTGTCTTGTCCATCAGGATACCTCCTTGAGGTTTGATGGTATCAATTATATCCTTTGCCGGAAAGCAAAGCAATGAAAACGGCAGGGAAACATTGACAAAAATGAGATAATGTTAAGACACCTATCTAGACGGCTGACAGAATGCAAAAAAAGACATCAAAATGAACGAAAGAATTGTAAAATACCGTTCATTGACATTGTTTTTTGGCAGTAATATGATTTACTCATAGATACTAGCAACAGAATGGAAACCGAGAGATATTAGCGTACAAGGAAAGGAAAAAACGGTAAGAAATGAGTGATGTTTTCTTTGCTCCCGGCCGCACAGAGCTGGCAGGAAATCATACCGATCATCAGAAGGGAAGAGTTATTGCCGCTGCCGTAGACACCGGCCTTACCGCCCACTGCACAAAGAACAATGACAATGTCATTCGGATCCGGTCCGAAGGATTTGGTGAAGACGAGATCCGTCTGAGATATCTGGAGGTTAAACCGGAGGAATTCGGAACAACAAGAGCGCTGGTCCGCGGTGTTGCTGCGGCAATGCAGGATTTCTGCCTGGATATCGGCGGATTCGATGCGGTCGTTACCAGCAATCTGCCGGCAGGGTCGGGGCTGTCCTCTTCCGCTGCATTCGCGGTGCTGATGGGAAAGATTCTCAACGCTTACTACAACGATGGAAAACTGGAGCCCATCGTGATCGCACGACTGGCACAGCAGGCGGAAAATCAGCACTTCGGCAAGCCATGCGGGCTGATGGATCAGCTGGCAAGCTCACTGGGGTCCTGTGTATACGTGGACTTCGCTACCGATGAGATCCTTCCCATAAAAACAAGATTTGACGAGATGGGGCTGACGCTGTGCCTGACCAATACCGGAGGCAGTCACGCAGGTCTGGAGACGTCCTATGCGATGATCCCGTCCGATATGACCTACATTGCAGGCCTTTTTGACAAAGGCGTTCTGTCGGAGGTCGATCCGGCAGAGTTCCGGTCCCGTGAATGGGATGTGTCCTATCGGCCGGTCCGCCGGGCAAAACATTTCTTCGATGAGAACGATCGAGTTCCGAAAATGAGAGATGCTCTCCTCCGCAAGGACGCGGAGACTTACATGAAACTTATGAATGAATCGGGCAGATCTTCGGAGCAGTATCTGAATAATATCGTGACCAGCGCCACCGGAGATACCAAACTGGAAGAAGGTTTGGAACTGAGCGCCAAACTGTTGGAAGGAAAAGGCGCGTGGCGCGTCCACGGAGGCGGATTTGCCGGGTGTGTCCAGGCTCTGATGCCGAACGAGTATTTCGAAGAATACAAAAAGGGAATGGAGGCGCGCTTCGGCGGCGGATCCTGCCAGGTCCTGAAAATCTGAAACGGAAAAAGCAACTGTCTCTGTATCGTATGCGGTACAGAGACAGTTTTTTTGCGCAAAGGAGGAGTTTTCCGGAACCCCGTGGTCCGATTTATGAGAAAAAAGACCAATTCCCGTTATTGACCGCGAAACTGTGATAATAGCAACAAAGACAAAGTGGGCGAAAGTTACAGAATTCGGTCATTCTACTCGTTGAACTTGACCAAAAACGATGGTAGAATCGACAGTATCACACAAAGAAAAGGTGAAAAACTGTGTTAATAGACTCCTATTTCAATCGATTTGTTCTGCCGGAGGACCTGACCGACGCTGTGACAAACTGCCAGTGGCGCTGTTATCCGGAGACCAAAGAACAGCTGGAGGAGCTGTGCTTCGGCCCCACTCACAGCTCCCGGTTCGATGTTACATATACCATTCCCGGAAAGGGAGTATTTAAAGAGGCGGAAGTCGTAAGATGCAAAAACGGGCCCGTTGTCAATTTCATGGAAGACTATATGCGGCGCCGCGATCCCGACTGCATGTCCATCGGAGATGATCTGCCGTCGGACAAGCCTTATTTCAAAGACCGTTACGGATACGAGTTTTCCAAACTGCGCAAAGAGACCATGGAATGGTTTAAGGATCAGAGCGTAATTCTGCTTCCCTTCCGCGCCGGCGGAAAATACTACGGATATGATTCTCTGATGGTATGTCCCTCCAATGCGGCGTTCTTCGCACTGTCTCTTGCCAACATGCAGGGCTTCGTGGGCATTCATGAGATCGGAGAAAACTATAAGCCCCGGGCCATCATCTATGTGGCTCCGCCGTTCCGTATTACACACTTTGAAGGCAAACAGGTTGTCGTTCATCAGCGCAGCGAGGATCTGCACGAAGTGTTTGCCTACAACCTGTATCCCGGCCCTTCCGCGAAAAAGGGCGTCTTTTCCGTGCTGCTGGATATCGGCGAGCACGAGGGATGGATTACGAACCACGCATCTGCAGCACTGCTGGAGACACCGTATGAGAACGAAGTCGTGTTCATGCATGAGGGAGCTTCCGGCGGCGGCAAAAGCGAGATGCTGGAAGAGATCCATAAGGAAGATAACGGACAGATCCTGGTGGGAACCCACACTGTCAGCGGTGAGAAACACTATCTGACTCTCAGTGAGACCTGTAAGATCCATCCGATCGCAGACGATATGGTCCTCGCGCATAAGGATATGCAGAACGGGTCCGGACATCTGGTCATTGCGGACGCGGAAGACGGATGGTTCTTACGGATGGACGGCGACAACTATTACGGCAACAGCCCCATGTATGAGCGGATCAGCATCCATCCGCCGGAACCGCTGGAATTCTTCAATATGGACGGCGTTCCCGGCGCGACATGCCTCATCTGGGAACATGTGGAGGAGTCTACCGGAAAACCGTGCACGAATCCCCGCGTGATCATTCCCCGCGAGATGATTGACAACATCGTTCCCGGAAATGAGCCGGTGGAAGTCAATATCCGCTCCTTTGGCGTCCGCATGCCGCCCTCCACGGTGGAAAAGCCCAATTACGGTATCATGGGAATGGTCCAGTTCGTTCCCATCTCTCTGGCGTGGCTGTGGAGACTGGTGTGTCCCCGCGGATTCAAGAATCCTTCCATTGCCGATTCCAATGCGGGAAGCGGACTGAAGGCCGAGGGCGTCGGTTCCTACTGGCCCTTCGCCACAGGACAGAAGATCACCCAGGCAAACCTGCTCCTTCATCAGATGATGAATACGCAGGCGACGCTGAACGTACTGATCCCTAACCAGTATATCGGCGCCTATCACATCGGCTTTGCCGGCGAGTGGCTGGTAAGAGAATATCTTGCCAGAAGAACGGGCCATGTCCGAATGAAGGACCTGGTGGAAGCGCGCTGCCCGCTGTTTGGATATTCCCTTGCAGACATGAAGATCGACGGACAGCATATCCGCAGAACGTTCCTTCGTCCGGAACTGCAGTCCAAGGTCGGCTTTGACGGATATGATGCCGGTGCAAAGATCCTGACAGACTTCATCAAAGAGCAGATAGCCCCGTTCAATACCAACGGGCTCAACCCCATCGGCCGCAACATCATTGAACTGGCAATGAATGATGCCCCCCTGGAGGAATACCTCGCCATCACGCCGATGAATATCCGATGATTCACCAATATAGAGGAAATGACCACAGACAGCTACTGGCTGTCTGTGGTTTTTTGAGCAATAAATGGAAAACAATGGAAAACGATTGCAGCGGACGGATTTATTTGGTAAAAAGAAAAAATGGGGTATTATTGCGTCTTTTAATAATGTAATATATAAAGAAAAACCTCACACAGGAGAAATACATGAGGGAAGAAAAACAGATCGAGCGGATCTTGAAAAAAAGGATCCGCAGAATGGAGAAAAAAGAACTGGAGGGCATCTCCAGTATCAATAATCTGGTCGCATTGAAGCGCTGCGGAATCTATCACGTCGATGTTGAGTTTGATGACGGAAGTTCCGCGGAGTTGCTGTTGAAGATCAAATCCAACAACGTGCTGAAAAACGGCATCAACCTTGTAAGCGGCAAGGATTTTCGGCTGATGAAAGAACTGGTGCTTCATAAAAAAGTGCTGGGATATGACAAAAGCTATCTCCGGGAAGATGTTCTTTACAGAGAGATCGATTCTTCGCTGAAAAATGCCATGATCGATTATTACGGTTGCTACGATGACCGCAGAAGCGGCACGAAAAATCTGCTGTTCAAGTACTATGCATGGAATGAGCAGGGGCTGGACGCAAAGGCTCTTCGAGCGGTGCTGGATAGAATCCTTCCGTTCCATATGTTCTATATGGGCAGGGACGAAGATGCCGGAAAGCTCCAGCTGAATAAATACAACAGCAGAGACTATTTCAAGGCAAGACCGTGCCTGCACATGATGTTTGACCTCCGGGAGGAGGAGAACAACCGCACGTACGGATCGGATCGGATTCGGGCCCTTCATGAGTTTATCGACAGGATTCATGAGGAAGAGGCCCGATACGATGCATTCAAGACCTTTACACATAACGATTTTTCATCCCGCAACTTTTTTGTCCGGGGAGAGGAAGTCCTGTTTTATGATTTTGAACTGGCCTGCTATCAGATTCCGGAGCACGATGTTGCAGAACTACTGGTGTATGAGTGTGGGGCCATTACGGATGAGGAGATTCGGGAACTGCTGCACTGGTATTACTGCCGACTGCGGGATGGGTCTCCGTATGACCTGACCGAACAGGAATATCATGAACGGCTGCTTTTCTGCATCCGGGAGTTCATCGTCAACAGACTGAGCCTGCTGAGGATCGTCTCCGAATCCATTCAAATTGATTTTATCGAGCAGCTGCTCATCAATACCAGTCGTCTGCTGGATCTGTTTCAGAAGAAGGAAAGCGAAGGAGGATTATTATGAATAAAGAGCTGGCGATACTGCAGCTTGCGGACTACAAAGAACTCTTCGAAAACGGAAGATCCTCCTGTTATCTGATCATCAATAACAAGCTGGAAGAGTATCCCTGCATGTTCGGGTTCACCGAGCTATCCGATGATCTGGAGGAAGTAAAAGAACTGTTCCGGCAAGTGGAAGAGAGAGCCCGGGAGCTGGGGCAGAAGCATCTGATCGGACCGGTGAACTATACGACATGGATGAGCTATCGGTGGGCGATCAGTCAGTATGATCAGAAATACTACCCGGACTGCGAGAACCCGCCGTACTATGTCGATTATATCCGGCAGCTGGGATACCGAGAGCTCTATACCTATCGGAGCGCACACATCAACACAAACAATGTGCTGTTTGAGTCCGGGGAAGAGATCTTCCGGAAAAAAAAGGAGGAAGGATTTGAATTCAGGCTTTACCGCGGAGAGGAATCCTATCAGATCGTAAAAGACATTTTTGATGTTTCCATCGATGCATTCCAGGGGAGCCTGCTTTATTCCGAAATCCCATTTGAAGTGTTTCAGGAAATCTATCTGGAGTGGACCAAAAAGATCCCCGAGATCCATGTTTTTGCAGCCTATAAAGACGGAAAAGCCGCCGGATACGTGATGAGCTATGCAAACCCATACGATGCCGCTCAGTATATCTCAAAAACGGTAGGGGTGCGGAAAGAGTATCAGAAGCAGAAACTGTACGTTGCACTGCTGTATTTCGGTACGAAATTTGTTCGAGAACTGGGCTATGACCAGACGGTCTACCATTTCCAGTGTGAGCAGCGAAGTACATTCAAACGTTATGACAGCACCGTGGAAGATCAGGAAAAACGGTATGCGGTGTTTGTAAAGGAGCTGACGGAATGAGATGTAGAAGATGCCTGAACGATGAGACAGTTCGAGGAATCACACTTGATTCCTCCGGTGTATGCAACTTCTGCAGAAACTATGATGAAATAAGAGAAAAACTGGAGGACGAAACCACGCTTCACCAGCTGTTTCAGGAACGGATCGATGCGGTGCGCGGCAAGCACCGGTACGATGCCGCCCTGGGGATCTCCGGAGGAAAGGACAGCGAATTTGTCCTGCATGAACTGGTCCGGAAGCATGGCCTGCATGTCTGTACTTTTACGCTGGATAACGGATTCCTGTCTCAGGAGGCAAAAAATAACATCGATAAGACAGTGCGGAACTACGGTGTCGATCACGAGTACATCACCTTTGACCGGGCCATGCAGCAGAGGCAGTATCATTACTCCATGAAGCACTTTCTGGTCCCCTGTATCGCATGTTCCTACACAGGATATGCCGCGATGATCAACTATGCCGTAAAAGTGGATGCAGGCATGTGTGTTCACGGAAGATCTCCGGAACAGATGCTGCGCAGATACGGCAATGATGTCTTTACCAGATTCGTGGATATGGGATTGAAGAGCATCCACGAGATCGACATTGCGGAAAGCTATTCCGGTCTGCTGGAGAGCGTCCGGGAAAAGGTGGACGAAGGAATCTACAACGATATCCGGAGCATTGCGTTTGACGGGGTGGATGGAATCGAATTCCGGGAGTTCGTACCCTATTTTCTTTATTACCGATATGACGAAAAGGAGATTGTCCGGTTTCTGAAAGAGGAAACGGGATGGACGCCTCCCGACGACTACAACCACTATGACTGTTCCGTTCATAATGCCACGAAGTATATCTATCAGTGCGCAGAGGGCCGACCCCACCGACTTCCGGAGATCAGCGTGCTGATCCGAATGGGAATGATGACCCGGGAGGAAGCACTGGAGATGCTGGAGCAGGAAGAGCTGGTAGAAAAACCGAAAGAAGAACTGAAGGAGCTGTGCCGTTATGCGAAGGTCAGCCCCATCGCACTCCTGGCAAAGGCAGAGCTTTATAAGAGAAAACGGAAATGATGAAATATCTTTTGAATTACTGGATCTATGGTATCGGGGCAGTCATTGCCGCAGGTCTGTACAGTATGATCACGGGAAATCTCTGCTGGGCAATGCTTCCGATTGCTCTGTGCACGTTCTATCTGGTGCGCGCGGCAGATGACTATCTGGATTATGATACGGACAGAAAAGAAAAACTGCTGACCAGACCACAGCTGAAGAACCTGGTCATCGGACTTGCGGCGATCTTTCTGCTGCTGCATCTTGTGTTTTTCCGGCTCCCCGGCTTGGGCAGCGTCCTTCTGCTGGGCTATCTGGCATGGATGAACCGGACAGAGGCGCTGAAACTTCTGTTCCTGCCGTTGCTGTCCTTTTACTATCTCAGCATTTATATCGGCTGGCGGGACCGCCGGACACTGATCGCAGTGGCAGTCTGTCTGGTGCTTGCGGCAGCCTTTCACTGGTATAAGCTTCGCCGGCGCAAAGATGCGGAAGATCAACAAGAAAACCATCATCAAGAAGGATGAAATAAGGGAAGGAACGGACAAGGCATGTCGAAAAACAAGAATCAGTCGGACAATTCCATGATCTGGAACGGAACAGGAGGATCGCCTTGCCGGAACCAGGTAGGAGGAAAAGCCTATAATCTGGGGCATCTGAATGCCGTTCCGGGGATCCGCGTGCCGCGATGGATCTGTCTGACAACGGAGTTTTTCTACGAGTTTCTCGGAGATCACCGGCTGGAATATGAGGAGCTTCTGGATAATTATCAGGAAACATCCAGAGAAAAGATTCTCTCCTTGCTGGAACAGTGCCGCTTTTCCGACGCACAGAAGAAACTGCTTCGGGATACGATGGCACAGAATCTCGACGGCGCGGAGAAGGTTGCCGTGCGGTCCAGTGCTGTGGATGAGGATTCTGCAGATCAGTCTTTCGCGGGCATGATGGAGTCCACGCTCAATGTCAGCACGGAAGGGGAGATCGAAAAGGCAATCTGTGACTGCTACCGCTCCTGTTTTTCACCCCGCATCATGGCATACCGGCAGCAGCATGGTCTGATCAACCGGGAGATTGCTGCCGCCGTGATTATTCAGGAGATGGTGGATGCGGATTTCGCAGGGGTCCTTTTTACGGTCAATCCGAATACAAATAATCCTGATGAGACGCTGATCAGTATTGTGAAAGGGCTGGGAGAACAGCTCGTCTCCGGGGAAGAAGACAGCATGGATTATGTTGTCGATCTGCAGGAACAGATTCTCAAAGACGGAAACAGCGGACTGTCGGAGGATGTGATCCGGACACTTGCCCGGCAGGCAAGGATCATAGAGGACAGTTACGATCCGAAGGTCGGCCAGGACATGGAATTTGCCATTAAAGACTCCGTAATATGGTTTCTGCAGTGCCGTGCCATCACGGCGTACAGCCACCTGGACCTCCGGAAGCCGCGCACGATTCTGGACAATTCCAATATCATTGAGAGCTATTCCGGTGTCACTACACCGCTGACTTTTACCTTTGCACGAGAAGTGTACGGGAAGATCTATCATCAGACGGCCAGAAGCTTTCTGGTCAGCGAGGATGTCCTTCGCGATGTGGATGACGATCTGAACAATATGCTGGTCTTTTTTGAAAACAAGGTCTACTACAAGCTGAACAGCTGGTATCGGATGACCTCTCTGTATCCCGGATATGACAAGAACAAGGGATATATGGAAAAAATGATGGGTGTCAAGGTTCCGCTGATCGAAACGGAGGAACAGGCACATGAACGAGCGGCAAGGATCCACCGGCAGTTTTTGAAGAAGATGCTTCGGATGAAGAAGGACAGCGACGCATTTCTGCGCCGCTTCGAGGAAGTGACAGGCCCTTATCAGAATCAGAGATTTGAAGGCAGGAGAAGCCAGGAACTTTTGGGGATCTACGGCGAACTGGAAGAAAAGATCCTGGACGAGTTTACTACGCCTATCGGAAATGACATGGGCGCGATGGTGTTCTATGGAAAATTGACGGACAGTCTGCAGCAGCATGGAGTTCCGGACTGTGAAGGAGCCCTGAGTAGTGTGCTCAGCCGTCAGGGGAACGTTGAGAGCGCAAAACAGACAACAGATCTGCTGGCTATTGTGGAAGAAATCCGCAGTGACAGTGATCTGAGACAGCGCATTCTGAATGACGAGTTTTCGCTTGAGGACGGAAGCGAGATCGCGGAAAAGCTGAAGGATTATATCCGTCGGTTCGGTTCCCGCAGTATGGATGAACTGAAGCTGGAGACCATTACCATGACGGAGGATCCGACGTTTCTGTTCCAAACGATAAAGAACTATCTGGCTATGGATCCGGCAAAGAACCTCGGGCAGGAAAGCGCACCGGGGGAGGACCGGGAACAGCAGATCTATCAGTATTACAAGCCGCTGGAACGGCTGAAAGTCCGGTTGCTTATCCGGATAACCAAATTCTTTATCCGAAACCGGGAGCGGCTTCGTCTGAGAAGAACCTATATTTACGACATCGTCCGCAACATCTTCCTCGGGATCGGAAGGAATTTTGAACAGGAAGGACGTATTGATCATTACCGGGATATCTTCTATCTGGAAAAGGATGAGATCACGGAAATGGTTCAGGGAACGCTGACGGATGATGTCCGACAGCGGATTGATACGAGAAAAGAGGAATACCGCGAGAACAAAAAGAAAGAGACCTATGAGCGGATGTACTTCTATGGAGATCTCTGCAGGGAAAACATGATCCCAATCTACAGCCAGCAGGAAAAGGCTCCGGAGGAAGGCGTACTTCGTGGCGTTGCCGGCGGCGGAAAAGTCACAGAAGGTATCGTTTGTTATATCGAGGATCCGGAAGATCCGTTTCTTCAAGGGCACATCCTGATGGCAAAGAGGACCGATCCGGGGTGGACCATTCTGTTTCCCATGGCGGATGCCATCATCATCGAACGGGGAAGCGTACTGTCCCATTCCGCCGTGATCGCACGGGAGATGGGAATTCCCCTTGTGGTGGGTGTCCGCGGATTGACGGAACAGGTCCATGACGGAGACAAGGTGCGAGTGGACGGTATCAACGGAACCATCGAGATTTTGGAGAGGCATCAACATGGAAGCGAAATTTGATTTTATACGATATTCGAACTGCTGGGAGGATTCGGAAAACCTGCTGAAAGCACTGGAGATCCAGGGCCGGCGCGGAGCGTCCATCCTGTCTGCGGGAGACAATACACTTGCCATGCTTCTGGGCGACCCGGAATCGATTACGGCGTTTGATATCAATCCGACCCAGATCCATCTTTTTTACCTGAAAAAAGCGGGATTTGAGATGCTCAGCCACGGAGATCTTCTGGCTCTTCTTGGAATCGGAGGAACGGATCGGTCCTGGGAACTGTTTCAGTCACTGGAGCCGGTGATGGATCCCGAGGCATTCCAGTATTTTCTCGGACATCCGGAATTCTTTGAGAAAGGAATCGTCCACATCGGGAAATTTGAACGGTACTTCCAGATCTTCCGCAACCGGGTGGTTCCTCTGTTTACAACAAAAAGAAAAATGGCAAAGCTGGCTGAGTTTCATGATGTCGAAGCACAGAAAAAGTATTATGACCGATGGGTCAACAACCGGAGGATGAATGCGATCTTCAAGGTGTTTTTCGGGTTCCGCATGATGGGAAAACTGGGACGCGACCGTGCGTTTTACAATTATGTGGAGGACAAGGAAAACAGCGCAGTCAACATTAAGAAAACGGCGGATTCCGGAATGGGCAGGATCCCAAACTGGAACAACCCCTACATGACCTATGTCCTGACTAATCGGTTTACCGAAGATGCGCTTCCGTATTATCTTCAGGAACAGTTTCATGAAACCATCCGCAACCGGCTGGACAGAATCGAGATAAAGCGCGGCACGCTGCAGGAACTTACCGGAAAATACGGATTCTTCAATCTTTCCGATATCTTCGAATATATGAGCGAAGAGCAGTTTGAGGAAAACATCCAGACGCTCCGAGAACTGTCCGCCCCGGGTGCCCGAGTTGCCTATTACAACATGCAGAACCGCCGGTATCTTCCTGAAACGGGGTTCCATTTTCTGAAAGAACTGTCCGAACGGCGGACGCAGGCAACAAAGTCCTATTTTTACCGTGATTTTGTGGTCTACGAAATTGGGGAGAACAAATGAGCAGAATCGTTCAGGAATTCTATAAATCGTGCGAGGAGAACAAAGACCGCACCGCAGTGTATTATCTTCGGAAAAACGAGAGGGAAAGCCGCACGTTTGCGGAACTGCGGATAGAAGTCGAGACGATGATATCGGTACTGCATCAGCACGGAGTTCGGCCAGGAGACCGGGTTCTCACATTTACCAGTTCCGGCTATACGCTGTGCCTGTTCATGCTGGCGACACTGTGCATGGGAGTTTCCGTCATGTACGTGGACATCTACGCGAAACAGGAAAGCCTGCAGGAGATATTTCAAAAGACCAGACCGCACCATATCCTGGTTTCCAACCGCACGGCGCTGGCGAGGAATGCCTTTCCGGCATTCCGGAAAATCCGCAGTGTGATCAATATCGATCGCGTCTACCGCGAGAAACCGAAAGCGGAGTATGTTCCAAATGAGATCGAGGAAGAGGCAGCCGGACTGATAACGGTCACCACCGGATCGACAGGGACACCGAAACTGTTTCTTCGCTCCCACAGCGACCTGTATGAACAGCTTCGTCTGACGACCAGGAACAACGACCCGAAAAAGAACGAGGATATTGTTCTTACTACGTCCTATATCTATATCTTTTCCAACCTTATTCAGGGCATGACGACCGCCATTCCCAACGTGAATCTCGGCAGGAAAAATACAGATAAGATCGTTCGTAAACTGGAGAAGTTCCGGGATCTGGCAATCACCCGGATTATGACTTCTCCGGATTTCTGCCTGCGCACACCCAACATGTATCCGCATCTGGAACTGATGTATTTCGGCGGCGCGGTCCTGAACCTCCATGAGGCGTTGATCATAAAAAACAAGTATCTTGACTGCAGGATCATTTATATCTACGGGTCCACAGAGTGCAATCTCATTGCCATGAATACGCTGGATGAATTCATTCGCGAGCTGAAGGAAGAGGGAATCTGCTCGCTGGGAAAGGTATGCGACGGCGTCTCGGTCCGGATCGATGACAACGGGCATATTCTGGTGCGAAGCGATGCTCTCCTTACAAAATCCTTTGAGGATATCCGTCTGCAGGACGGATATTATGACACACACGATGTGGGAATGCTGAAAGACGGAAGCCTGCTGTATCGGGGAAAGCACGGGTTCTATGTTCCTGTGGATGGTCAGCAGCTCTGCGCAAATGAGATCGAACAGCAGGTAATCCTGCAGTTTCCGGAGATCCCAAAATGTGCGGTCGTATCACAGGACGGAGAAACGGTCCTGTTTTATGAAAAGAGCAGTGCCGAGCCGGAGAAGATCTGCCGTTTTCTAAAGGATCGTTTCCGGCTGGATGCCAGAGTGGTGTGTCTGGATCCCATTCCCAAAGACATCAAGCACCATACGAAGATTAACTACCTGAAGCTGAAAAAACTTGTAGAAAAGGAACAGAAACGTGGACGTCAATAAGCTGCTGAAAGAAGATTATCAGAAGTGGAAAAACAACCAGTACATCTTCCAGAAGGAACAGGGACGGTTTGAGGGGAAGACCTTTGGGCAATTCACGGAAGACACCTACCGGCTGGCAGAACATCTGCTTCGGCTGGGCCTGTCGGATGAAAAGGTCATCATCTATGGAAGAAATTCCTATGCGCTGATGGTGGCAGACCTTGCCGTGACGGCATTTGTAGGGATCAGCGTCGTAGTTGCCAAAGATATGAAAGGCGAGAGCGTTCGAAAGCTCGCGGAAGCCATCGACGCCAAGGCAATCCTGTACGCTTCGGAGAAGGAAGAGACCGTTCAGAAGATTTTGGAAACAATGAATATCCGGACGCTCTGTTTTGACGAGATTCCCCGCTTGCCGGAATGCGAACAGCTGTTTCAGTTGACCTCCCGGAATCCGGACGTCTGCAGCAAAATCGTGTTCTCTTCCGGAACAACGGGACCGTCCAAGGGCGTTCAGCTCTCACTGCGAAATATCTTTTTCGGCTATTCGGAGCTGTCCAAAAGAGTACAGTATACGACAGAAGACCGGGTATACCTGTTTCTTCCTTTGAATCATGTGTACGCGAGTTGTTACTGCTATTATCTGTCTCTTATCGACGGGTACCAGATCTATCTGGCATCTTCCACCTCAAAGATTGCGGAGGAACTGCTGGAATCACAGCCGACGTTCTTCTGCGCCGTACCGCTGGTGTATCAGAAGCTGCTGGACCAGTACGGCGATCAGATCGGACAGGCCTTTGGGTCAAGGATTCGGTTCCTGTTCTGCAGTGGAGCACCGTGCCCGAAGGAGCTGCGGAGCGCCTACCGCGGACTGCCCATGCTGCAGGCATTCGGAATGTCCGAAACAGCAGCGTCCTTCTCCATCGATTATCCGGGAGATCAGGATGAGGACAGTGCCGGTACCATTTTCTCCAACATCGATGCCAGAATCTTTGATCCGGATGAGCAGGGTGTCGGAGAGATCATTGTCAAGGGAGGTAATGTCTTTCTCGGGTACCTGGATGAGCAGCTGACAAAAGAATGCTTTGATGAGAACGGATACTTTCATACCGGCGATATCGGAAAAATCCGCAACGGCAAACTGATTGTCCTCCAGCGGAAGAAGAAAACGCTGGTGGGGTCCAACGGTGAGACCATGGACGTGTCAGCGTTATCGGAAATGCTGTGTTCTCTTGATGACAATATTCTCCGGGCGGATCTGACTTTGGTCCATGACCGTCTGTCGGCAGACCTTTATGTGAAAGATCCGAACAGATCCGCCGCGAACGCCGTCGAACAGTACAATCAGATGGTGCTTCGACATGAGCGTATCGAGTACATGAACATCATCCCTGATTCGCTGGACAAAAGACTGAAATAAGAAAAACGCAGGACACTTTCAGAAACGGTCCTGCGTTTTATCGTTATTTTGCTGCCCGTCAGTCGGAATCCATATCTTCCAAAGCGTCCAGCCCGTGTTTTGCTTCCGGTTTTGAGTCTCCGTGCCGGACAAAGAGCATGGTGAAGAATGCCAGTCCGGTAAAGATCGCAGCATACGGGAACAGGGACGTCATGCCGAGTTTATCCATGAGATAACCGGAAAAGACCGGGGTAACGACCTGCGCTGCCATGGAAGCAGAATAATAATACCCGGTGTACTTTCCAACATCGCCTCCGGAGCACAATTCTACGACCATGGGGAAGGAGTTGACATTGATCGTCGCCCACGCGATTCCAGCAAGGGCAAAGATGCAGTTCATAATCAGTGTCGAACTGTCAGCCCGCATGAAGATGCCGGCGGTGAACGCTGTTGTCAGCATGATGACACCGGCGATAATCGTCTTCTTCCTGCCGATTTTGGAGGCAACAATGCCAACGGGCAGGTAGGAGATGATGGCTGCGGCCTGGGCAATGAGCAGCGTGAAGTTATAGTCCTTGTGGAGAATGTTGCTGGCGTAAACGGAATACTTGGAAGTAATGGCATTGTATCCCATAAACCAAAAAACGATAGATGACAGGATCAGGAGCAGGGAAGTCCTCTCAGCGGAACCAAGCTTCTTATGTTCATGATCCTCTTCGGGATTGGCATCTTCCAAAAGACCGTATCGCTCGCTCTCCTTATGCATGTCAGCAACAAACTTCGGTTCCCGGACAGTAAGGAGGAAGATCACCAGGGCAACGATCATGATCAGTGCGATGGTGGAGAAATATCCTACATAGCTCATCAGGGAATTTCGGACGGCACTGGTGGCAAAGACCATGCCAAGGATCAGCACCAGAATTCCACCGGCGCTTCCCATGAGGTTTATGACGGCGTTTGCCTTGGAGCGAAGCGGCTTGATAGTAACATCCGGCATCAGTGCTACGGCCGGAGACCGGGCGATGGCCATGGACACCAGAACAATCAGCAGCAGAAGGATAAAGAATATCAGCGTGCTGGGAGATTCCGCGGTCATCTGCCAGGCATAGGCCTGTCGTGCAGGAACGACATAATTGGTGTAATCAGGGTTTGTAATAGTGGATTCGCCTTCCGTGATTTGACTCTGAATCGCCGAGAATTCCTCTGCAGTATACCGTTCTGAAAGAACAAAAGACTCTCCTTCCGGTGTCAGAAGGGTTCGATCCTGCTCCGCAGAATAAATGGTCTGCATGGCGACGGGATCATCGATGGCGGAGACCTCGGACAGATGCTTCAGCTGTGCGGCATCCACAAAGGAGAGCCCGACAAAGGCAACCACCGCGATCAACGTGCCGGCGACAATGAACGGGGTGCGCCGACCAAACCGGCTTTTGCTTCGGTCCGACAGAGAACCGAACAGGGGGAGAAGGAACAGAGCAAGGATATTATCCAAAGCCATGATAAAACCGGACCAGGTCTGTTTCATACCAAATTTGTTGGTCAGAATCAGCGGAATCGTGTTGTCGTAGGCCTGCCAGAACGCGCATATCAGAAAAAAGGCAAACCCCACACAGATTGTACGTTTATAGTTCAGTTTCAAAGGAATCAGCTCCTTTTTTGATGTTGGTTCCATTGTACTCCTTTACAGCAGGCAGAATCCATATGATTTTTAAAAACCGTGAGGATTTTGTAGTTGAACTGTGTTATGGAGAAGACTATGATGGAACCATAAGAAGGTGATGGATGTGAGTTCACTGAAAAGCGTGAAACGAGACCTTCGAAAGCTGGAACGCACATACAAAAGAAATACCCAGCTGAAGAAGATCAACAAAAAACTGAAAAAAGAAGTGCAGAAACTTTCCTCGCAGGGAAGGATGGTGTCCGGAACTGCCGACGCCGGAAAGGTTGCGGCCGCCGTACAAACAGCCAGATCGGCCCTGAATGAAGAAGCAAAAAAGATACAGAAGATCAACCGGATCAATACGATCCGGCGGAAAGCCGTCCGCATCAACCGGGAGTATCATATTACCCGCAATGCGGCTCTCCTGGCCGGATTTGCAACGTTCCTGATCACACCGGGACAGGCGCGAAAAAAGGATAAGGAGAAGTTTAAAAACGTCAACTATGCCCACCGCGGACTTCATACGAAGGACAAAAGCGTTCCGGAAAACTCTATGGCGGCGTTCCAGCGTGCTGCGGAAGCTGGATACGGTATCGAGCTGGATGTTCAGCTCTCCAAAGACGGCAAGGTCGTTGTGTTCCATGACAACACACTGAAACGCGTCTGTGGAGTAAAGGGTCGGGTTGATTCCAAGACGTATGACGAGCTTAAAAAGATCCATCTGTGCGGAACGGAACAGACGGTGCCGCTGTTTTCGGACGTGCTTGACTGTGTCAATGGACGCAGCACACTGCTGGTGGAGCTGAAGAGCGGAAAGAAAAACCGGGAACTGTGCAGAAAGACGCTGAAACTGCTGAAGAGCTACAAAGGAGAATACTGTATAGAGAGCTTTGATCCCCGTATCGTGGCCTGGTTCCGCTTCCATGCGCCCAATGTGGTGCGGGGACAGCTGGCAAAGCGGCCCAGAGACTTTAAAAAAGAAGAGCTTCACCCGGTAGGAGCTTTTCTGGTGGGCAATGGGCTGCTCAATTTTATGAGCCGTCCGCAATTTGTGGCATATAAGATCGGCAAACAGCCCCTGTCTGTGAAGTTGTCGGAAAAAATGGGCGCGATGCGTTTCTGCTGGACGAGCCGCGAGGAAGGCAATGAAAAGAAATACGACTCCGTGATCTTTGAGCATTACACTCCGGATCCGAAGATCCACCGCAAATGGATCCAGTTATAACAGAAAAACCAGAAAAAACAGAGTTCCTGAGATCTCTTGATCTCAGGAACTCGTCTTTTTCAAAATAGGATTCAGGCACGCAGCCGTAGAATGGCATCCAGAATGCGGTGTGCTGCCTCCTCTTTACTCATGAGAGGAAGCTCTTCCGTCTGTTCCCTGGTAATCAGGGTGATGATGTTGGTGTCGGTGCCAAAACCGGAACCTTCTTTCCGAAGGCTGTTGGCGCAGATCATATCACAGTTTTTAGAGTCCAGTTTCTTTCTGGAGTTTTCCAGCAGATTTTCTGTTTCCATGGAGAAGCCGCAAAGGAACTGGCCGTCCCGCTTCTGTGATCCCAGCTGTTTCAGAATATCCTTTGTGCGGATGAGCTCCACGGACAGCTCTCCGTCTTTCTTCTTCATTTTTTCATCGGCAGTTACTGCGGGGGTGTAATCGGATACGGCTGCCGCTTTTATGATGATATCCATGTCCGGAGCCAGCTGAGTGACTTCCCGGTACATATCTTCCGCGGAGACAACGGGGATAGTATGAACGAACAAGGGCGGGTCCACATCCATGTGAGCTGCGACCAGCGTGACTTCCGCACCCCGCAGCATGGCTGCCCGGGCAAGAGCGACTCCCATTTTACCGGAAGAGTGATTGGTGATAAAGCGCACCGGATCCATCGCTTCTCTTGTCGCACCGGCCGATATCAGAACACTGGTCCCCTGAAGGTCCTGATCAAAGGCACAGGCCAGAAGAACGTATTCCAGAAGTACAGACTCCTCCGGGAGGCGGCCGTCTCCAAGATCACCATTTGCCAGCATGCCGGACTCCGGCGGAATGATTTCGTAACCGAAGCGGGCAAGTTTGTCCAGATTATCCTGCACGATGGGATTGTGGTACATGTTGTGATTCATTGCCGGAGCAATGATCTTCGGACATGTGCAAGCCATGATCGTGGTGGTGAGCATGTCATCCGCAATGCCGTTGGCGATCTTCCCAATTACATTGGCCGTTGCGGGAGCAACGAGAAAGGCGTCCGCCTGCTTTGCCAGGGCAACATGTTCCACACTGTACTGAAAATTGCGGTCGAAAGTATCCACCAGACATTTGTTTCCGGTGAGGGATTCAAACGTGATGGGGGAGATAAAATGGGTGGCATTCTCGGTCATCAGAACATGGACCTGACAGCCCATTTTCTTCAGAGATCTGGCAACGCCGGCCATCTTATATGCAGCGATGCTGCCGGTAACACCCAATAATACGGTTTTATTTTTAAGCATATGCTCACGCTCCATTCGCCTTTGTTATATCATACCATGAAAGAAAAAGGAACGAAATCCGGGAAAGATGCGTAAAAACAAATTCTTACACGCCAGATAATTGTTCACAAAAACCCATTTACTTCTTTGGATCGGTCGTGCTATGATAAGCGCGAAATTGTACTGCATCCTCTTCGGAGGAGCAATAACAAGGAGGAAAATAGAATATGGTCAAACGTAATCAGACCCGGGCGCTGGTGATTATGGGCCTAATGACGGCCATTCTCATCATTTTTTCCTTTACGCCCATCGGAACGATCCCCATCGGACCGCTATCCATCACGCTGAACATCATTCCCGTTGCCATCGCAGCGATTGCGCTGGGACCCAAAGGCGGGCTCGCCATGGGATCCGTTTTCGGCATTCTGAGCTTTCTGCAGTGCATAGGGATCGGCGTGCCCAGCGGAATGGGAGCGATGCTCTTTTCCATCAATCCGTTCCTTGCATTTGTTCAGCGGTTTGTGCCGCGGGCACTGGACGGTCTTCTGGTCGGATATCTGTTCCGGTTCTGTACGAAAAAAATGGCGCCGGAATCCGCGGTATTTATAGCTGGCTTTGCCAGTGCATTTCTAAATACCCTGTTATTCATGAGCGCCTTGGTTCTTTTATTTGGCAACACCGAGTATGTCCAGAGCCTGATGGCTGGTCGCAACGTATTGGTGTTCATCTGCGCGTTTGTGGGTATCAACGCGGTTGTGGAAATGATTGCGTCCACAATCGTGACCGGCGTGGTTGGTGCCGCACTATACAAGGCAAAAACCCTTCCGCTTTCCGAGCAGCGCTGACCAACGAAAGGAGAAAGACCAATGATTCTTGCAGTAGATATTGGAAACTCCAACATCGTCCTGGGCTGTTTTGATGAGAATGAGATCCTGTTCGAAGACCGCCTGTCCACAGACCGGGATTCTACCGTGCTGGAATATGCCGTCATCATCAAAACCAGTCTTGAGATGCACCATCTGGAATATGAACAGATCACAGGGGCCATTATCTCCTCGGTCGTACCATCGGTAACGGAAAACGTGCAGCAGGCAATCTTCCGCCTTATCGGACAGCAGGCGATGGTAGTCAGTCCCGGAATGAAGACCGGCCTGAACATCCTTCTGGACGACCCTAAACAGCTGGGAAGCGACCGGGTCGCGGACGCTGTGGGCGCCATTGGGGAATATCCGTGCCCGCTGATCATTGTGGATATGGGGACGGCGACGACGATCTCTGTGATCGACGGCCAGAAAAACTTCATGGGCGGTATGATCATCCCAGGACTGCAGGTATCTCTGGATTCCCTCGCGAACCGCACGTCACAGCTGCCCCACATCAGTCTGGAAGCACCGAAAAAGGTGATTGGCACCAACACGGTAGACTGCATGAAGAGCGGTATCATCTACAGTACGGCAGGGAGCATCGACGGCGCGATCGAGCGCATCGAAGAAGAACTGGGGGAGACCTGCACAGTTGTTTCCACCGGCGGGCATGCCCGCAAGATCATCCCGTACTGTCATCACGAGATTCTCATCGACCCTCACCTGCTTCTCAAAGGGCTGATGACAATCTATAAAAAGAATCTGTAAAAAGAAAAAGGCCCGCTTCAAAGCGGGCCTTTTTTTGTTCGATCATGTATCCACAGAGGAAAGGGCCGGGTCCTCGATCAGACCGGCCTGGACCAGATCTTCCGGAAGGAATGTCATGAGATCCTCTTTCGAGGGAGATTCCATCTGGGCGATGCGGTCCGACTGACGGGAAACCATGTCTTCAAAGCGATTTCGGACGTCGCGGCCGTTGCCGAAGTTGTCCGATCGTTCTTCGTACATCTTGTTGAAAGCTTCCTTCGCCAGCTTTTCTGCTTCTTCCGAAAGAGTGTAGCCGTTTTTCTTGCACTGCAGCTGGAAGATCCCCATCAGCTCTTCTCCGGTATAATCCGGAAAATAGAAGTACTTGTTAAAGCGGCTCTCCAGTCCCGGGTTGGAGGAGAGGAAAGCTTCCATCGGCTCATCGTAGCCGGCAACGATCACCACAAGTTCATCCCGGTGATCTTCCATCGCTTTCAGCAGGGTTTCGATAGCCTCCCGGCCATAGTCATTTTCTCCTCCGGAGGAGAGAGAATAGGCTTCATCGATGAACAGTACGCCTCCAAGCGCCGAGGAAATCACTTCCTGAGTCTTAATCGCGGTCTGACCGACATAGCCTGCAACCAGCCCGGAACGGTCCGTTTCGATCAGCTGTCCTTTTTCCAGAGCGCCGATCGCGGCATAAAGCTGTCCCATAAGACGGGCGACGGTGGTCTTGCCGGTACCGGGGTTTCCCATGAAGACCATATGCATGGACATCGGCGGTACAGGAAGTTCGTGATCGGTTCGAAGCTTGCGGACCTTGATGAGATTGATTAGGCTCTTGACATCTTTTTTTACTTCCTCCAGGCCGATGAGAGCATCCAGCTGCTCCAGCAGTTCCTCCTGAGAAGGAAGAGGTTTTTCTTCCTGTTCGGTCTCGGCTTTCCCCTCGGTCTTCGTTTCTCCCTTCTGTGCGTTCTGCGTGCTCTGAGCACCGGCGTTCTCCAGGAATCCGGGCGCTGCAGAGGTAACGAAATCAAAAGGATTCAGTCCGCCGGATGAACGGGGGATATCATGAGAATCACACAGCGCCGAGAGCTTATCGGTGATCTCCGTGATGGCGGTAGCCTCCGCATCCGTAATGTCATAATCACAGGCAGCCAGATACAACAGGATGTTTGTTGTGATCCGCACCAGAAGCCGAGAATTCTTGGTGTGGGAGCGGGCATCTTCCTCAACTAGGCTCCAGAAAAACAGCGGAGGGAGAAATTCTCCTGAACTGCAGACTTTTTCCGTCATGTTCCACAGCAGCCAGTTTGGTTTTTCCTGCCCTTTGGAGTAGATTTCATTCGCCATGTTCACCTTTTCCTGCGTGGTACCGGTGGAGTGGCTCCAGATACGAAATGCACAGTCCGTGAAAAAGGCATCTAAGTCCTTTTTCAGTGATTTTCCTGCTGAGCGGTAAAATGATTCCGTGTTCTCCACGTAGATTTTATGAAAATCTTCCGGCGCGCGGTTCCATGTGCTGGGCATCGTCTGTCCCTCCGTCAAAAAATAGAGTATCGTATCGGTTCAATATGTGCATATTTTATCACCTGTGATACGTCATTCCAAGTCTCTTTTTCCGGCGGAGCCAGGGACAGTTTTGTTCTCTGAAGAGACATGGGAAACGATTGAAAAACAAGCAATTCATGATATAATGAATATTCAGTCAATTTATATATTTTTTGGAGGGGTTTATACCATGGCAAAAAAACAGTTCAAAGCAGAATCGAAGAGACTGCTGGATCTTATGATCAACTCCATTTATACCAATAAAGAGATTTTTCTCCGTGAGATCATCTCCAACGCGTCGGACGCCATCGACAAACTGTGCTATCTGTCCCTGACCGATGAGAATGTCGGCATGTCCCGAGATGATTTTAAAATCCGTGTGGAGCTGGACAAAGAAAACCGCACCATCACCGTTATCGACAATGGTATCGGTATGGATAAAGCCGAGGCGGAGAATAACCTGGGCATCATTGCAAAATCCGGTTCGAACCAGTTCAAACAGGATCTGGACACGGAAGAGGACGCGGCGGAAGATGTATCTATCATCGGACAGTTCGGCGTTGGTTTCTACTCTGCCTTTATGGTGTCTCAGAAAGTTACGGTTGAGACCAAGAAATTTGGCGAAGAAATGGGTGTTAAATGGGAAAGCTCCGGCGTAGACGGCTACACGGTCAAGGAGATCGAAAAGCCGGAGGTCGGGACCCGCGTGATCATGCACCTGAAAGAAGATACCGATGAAGAGGTCTTCAGTTCCTATCTGGAAGTTTGGAAGATCAAGGCACTGATCAAAAAGTATTCCGACTATGTTCGCTGGCCCATTGAAATGGACGTGGAGCATCAGGAGAGAAAAGAGACCGGAGAGGTCGACGATCAGGGCAACCCGAAATATGAGTACGAGATGGTCACGGCCACCGAGACCATGAACTCCATGGTTCCCATCTGGCAGCGCTCCAAAGCGGAAGTCAGTGATGAGGACTGTGCTGAGTGGTACAAAGAAAAATTCCACGAACAGAAGGATCCTGTTGTTACGCTCCGTGTCAATGCGGAAGGAACCATTTCCTACAAGGCCATGCTCTTCGTTCCCGGACAGGAGCCGATGGACCGTTTCTCAGAAGACAAGAAAGCCGGAATCACACTGTATTCCAACGGCGTTATGATCATGGAAAAATGCCCGGATCTCGTTCATGAGTACTTTGACTTCGTCAAGGGTGTTGTCGATTCTCCGGACCTGTCTCTGAACATCTCCCGTGAGATTCTTCAGCATACCCGTCAGCTTCACGTAATCGGAAACAGCCTGGAAAAGAAGATCAAATCCGAGCTGATGAAGATGATGAATGATGACCGTCCCAAGTATCAGCAGTTCTTCCGCTCCTTCGGTGTGGACATTAAGGCCGGCATCTGCGATGAATACGGAAGATACAAAGATTTCCTGAAAGATCTTCTGATCTTCTATACTTCGGAAGACCATCAGGTCACATTACAGGAATATGTGGATAACATGCCCGAGAGCCAGCAGAAGATCTATTATGCCTCTTCCGACTCTGTCCGGCATGCCATGGATCTGCCGCAGTGCGAAGAAGTCCGTGCCCGCGGCTATGAGATCATTTATCTGGATCTTGCCATTGATCAGATGGTTCTGGAACAGCTGCGCGACCATGACGGCAAGACCTTCTGCAATGTTATGACCGATGATCTCGGCTTTGACACGGAAGAAGACAAGAAAGCGGCAGAAGAACAGAACGAAGAGAACAAGGAGCTTCTCGATTACCTGAAAGAGTCTCTGGGTGAGCGCGTTGCCAAAGTGCGCCTGACCAACAAGCTGGTTTCCAAGCCCAGTGCCCTCAGCACGGAAGGCCCCATTACGCTTGAAATGGAGCGGTATTTCCGGGTCAGTCCCAGCGAGGAGATGCAGAAAATCCGCGCAGTCCGTGTACTGGAGATCAATGCAAATCACCATGCCTTCGAGGCGATCAAGGAAGCATATGAGGCCGATGACAAGGAGAAGGCGGCAAATTACGCAAAGATTTTGGCAGCGGCGGCAGAACTGGTTTCCGGTGTGGAACTGCAGGAACCCGGTGAATTTGTCTCTCTGATCAGCGAACTTCTCTGATTCAAGAAAACAGTAAAGAAAGAATATAACCATGAAAGAAAGCCTGGGAATATACATCCATATACCGTTTTGTGCCAGCAAATGTGAATACTGCGATTTCTATTCCCTCCCGAACCATGAGTCTCTGATGGGGGATTACGAAAAAGCTTTGATCGCCCATCTGGAAGAAGCAGACGTGTCCATGAAGATGTACGAGATTGACACGGTCTACTTCGGCGGCGGCACCCCCAGTTACTTCGGTGCAAAACGCATTGCGAATATTTTCGAAGAACTGAAAGGGCTCGGCCGTGTCCGCCGGGACTCGGAAGTCACTCTGGAGTGCAATCCGGACAGCATGAAGCTACCAGATCTGAAGATGCTTCGGAAAGAGGGAGTGAACCGTCTTTCCATCGGCATGCAGTCGGCCAACAATGAGATCCTCAAAATGATTGGCCGGAGGCATAACTTCAAACAGGTGGAAATGGCGGTGCGCAATGCCCGAAAGGCCGGCTTTGAGAATATCAGTCTGGACCTGATCTACGGGCTGCCCAGTCAGACCAAGGCGGATTGGGCAGAGACGCTTGAGCGCGCAGTGGAACTTCGCCCGGAGCATTTATCCTGTTATGGACTCCAGCTGGAGGAAGATACGCCGCTATATCGGAATTATCATGATTCTCCGCTGCTTCCGGACGCAGACACACAGGCGGATATGTACATGTACACCATCGAGATGCTGCGGCAGAACGGTTATCGGCAGTACGAGATCTCAAACTTCTCGATCCCGGGATATGAATCAAAACACAATCTGCGCTACTGGCAGATGAAAGACTATATGGGATTCGGACCCAGCGCAGCCTCATGCGTCGGAAATATCCGATACAGCTATATTAAAGATCTGAAAGCTTATCTGTCCGGAATCGCTGGATCTAAAAGCATCGTTGAAGAATATGAGGAAATTTCTCCGATGGAGAAAGCATCCGAATATATCATGCTGGGACTGAGAACCACCCACGGAATCAAAAAAAGCGAGTACAGCAACATCTATCTCAGTGAGTGGGAGCCCATCGAAAACCTTCTCAAGGAATTTGAAAGCAAAGGATGGGCGGTATGTGAAGACGAGCGGTGGTCACTGACGCCATCCGGCTTCCTTATCTCCAATCAGCTCATTGGCGCCGTGCTGGATGCGCAGGCTGCGGAACGTGCGCAGACCTCCCCGTGGATGCGGGATACATTGAAAGATGTGGAGCCGGTGGTGCTTCCCGCCGGAGAAGAAGAGCAGTTTAGTGCATATATCGAGGAATTGCTTCGATAAGTGACCCGGTTCTTTGAAAGGACGGAGATTATCACGAGCAGAAAAAAGAAAACGGAACAGGCCGAGAGTGCAGCCGCTGCTGTGGACGCGGAGGAAAGCGAGAGCAAATCCGCGACAACAGAAGCGGAGGAGCATGAAGGCAAGAGCAAGCTCTGGAAAATCGTACTTACATTGGATCTTGTCCTTCTTCTCCTGATTGCCGGAGTGGTTGGATTTACGTACAACATTCGTCAGTCTGATCGGATTTTTCCGGGAATCTCAGTGGCAGATATCGATCTGGGAGGCAAGACCGTGGAAGAGGCAGTTTCCGTTCTCGATGAGAACGGGTGGACTGCCATGGGAGAAAAAAATGTCACAGCGGCACTGCCTGCAGGTTACACGGTGACCGTTAACGCGGCACAGTCCGGCGCGATCCGCCCTGCGGAAGAGATTGCAAAACTGGCGGAAACATACGGAAAAAAGACATCATTTTTCGGAAGCCTTGCAGAATACCTGCACGGGATGACATTTTCCAAAGATATCTTTTCGGAAACCCAGAAGATCGATGAGGATTATGTTAAAACCCAGATCTCCGAGGCGGTAGAAGAGATGTACAGCTCTTTTCCGGAAAAGCCATATGATGTGAGTCTGGAAAACAGGGAAGTGACGATCATCCGGAGTGCGCAGGGGCTGACTATCGATCAGAAAGAGATTCAGGATGAAGTGATGGATGCACTGAAGCAGAGGAACTTCACGCAGGTCCAGTATGATTTTTCTTCCGAAATCCCGGAGAATACGGTAGATATACAGGGAATCCATGATTCCATATACAGAGAAGTTAAAAACGCGGTGTACGATCCATCCACCGGAGCGGCGACACAGTCCTCCAGCGGAGTAGACTTTAATGTGGAAGAAGCCACGAAACTTGTAAACAACGCCAATATCGGTGATGTAATCAAAGTGCCGATCGAAGTAACGGAACCCACCGTGACGACCGAGGCGCTGAATGCCAAGCTGTTTGCCAATCAGCTGGGGGCGAAATCCTCCTCCTTTGCATCCAGTTCCTCCAACCGCGTAAACAACATCGTGCTGGCAGCGTCAAAAATCAATGGGAAAGTTCTGAATCCCGGAGAAAGCTTCTCCTATAACGGCACGGTTGGGCAGCGCACGGCCGCCGCCGGATTCAAAGAGGCCGGCGCCTATCTGGAAGGAAAAGTTGTTCAGGAAATCGGCGGAGGAATCTGCCAGGTTTCCTCCACACTTTACAATGCTGCGCTGCTTGCAAACCTGAAGATCACGTCCCGAACAAACCACTATTTCCCGGTGTCGTATCTTCCGGACGGACTGGATGCTACCGTCAGCTGGCAGTCACCGGATTTCCGGTTCGTCAACAATACGGCGTATCCCGTCAAGATCATAGCAAGCACCAACACCTCATCCATGACGCTGAATATTGAAATCTGGGGAACCAACGATGCCGGTACGCACGTGGTTATGACCAGTGATACGTCGAAGATCTTTGATCCCAACAATCCCTCGGTAGCGACCGGTTATACAACGACCACCTACCGCAATGTATACAACAGCGCCAATCAGCTGGTCTCCAGCAATGTGGAAGCGAAAAGCACCTATCATTACCACACGGCTGATGGCTGATCACTGAACAGAAACAAATTGATAGATATATGGAGGAAGAAACATGAGCAAGGGTAAATTCTATATTACAACCCCAATTTATTACCCGTCCGACAAACTGCATATCGGACATACTTACTGCACGGTGGCGACGGATACGATCGCGAGATATAAACGTATGTGCGGTTATGATGTCATGTTTCTGACCGGAACCGATGAGCACGGACAGAAGATTGAGGAGAAGGCAAAAGAAGCACAGGTCACACCGCAGCAGTTTGTGGATAATATTGTAGAAGGTCCCAAGGGGGTCAAGGATCTCTGGAAACTGATGAATATCTCCAATGACCGTTTTATCCGCACAACGGATGATTATCATGTGGAGTCCATTCAGAGGATCTTCAAAAAGATGTACGACAACGGGGACATCTACAAAGGAGCATATAAGGGAATGTACTGCACTCCCTGTGAAAGCTTCTGGACCGAAAGCCAGCTGGTGGACGGCAAGTGCCCGGACTGCGGACGCCCGGTGCGCTATGCGGAGGAAGAAGCATATTTCTTCAAACTGTCCAAATATGCAAAACCGGTTCAGGACCTGCTGGAAACCGGCACATTTCTGGAGCCTGCGTCCCGCGTCAATGAGATGATCAACAACTTTATTAAACCGGGTCTGGAGGATCTTTGTGTTTCCCGCACTTCCTTCAAATGGGGCATTCCCGTAGACTTCGATCCGGGTCACGTGGTATACGTGTGGGTCGATGCGCTGTTTAACTACGCCACGGGCATGGGATATCTCAATGACCGCTATGATGATTATGATCATTACTGGCCTGCCGATGTGCATATGGTGGGAAAGGAAATCGTCCGGTTCCATTCCATCATCTGGCCGGCAATGCTGATGAGCGTTGGGGAGCCGATGCCCAAAAAGGTGTTTGGCCACGGATGGCTTCTGCTTGACGGCGGAAAGATGTCCAAATCCAAGGGCAATGTTGTGGATCCGTATCTGCTGGCAGAACGCTACGGCACGGACGCACTGCGCTACTTCCTGATGAGAGAGTTCCCTCTGGGCTCGGACGGCAATTTCTCTAACGAGGCGCTGATCAGCCGGATCAATACGGACCTGGCGAATGATTTCGGCAATCTGCTCTCCCGCACGGTGAGCATGGTGGAAAAGTATTTTGACGGCAAGCTTATCGCAGACCGCGAAAGCGATCCTCTGGATGATGACCTCGTGGGAATGGCGTCTTCGCTCCGGGATCGCTATGAAAACGAGATGGATCATTTCGGAACGCAGGCAGCAGCAACGGAAGTGTTCAAGGTTCTCTCCCGAGCCAACAAGTATGTGGATGAGACCGCACCCTGGGTGCTTGCCCGCGATCCGGAGAAAAAGCCGAGACTGGCAACGGTTCTTTACAATCTTCTGGAGGCACTGCGCATCTGCGTCGTCCTTCTGCAGCCCTATATGCCCGACACCTGTGTGAAAGCATTTGAACAGATTGGTGCGCCGGAAGCGGTCCGCACCTGGGAAAGTGCATCGGAATTTGGAGCACTGCCGGCGGACGTAGCCGTCGTCAAAGGCGATACGCTGTTCCCGCGTATCGATATGGAGAAGGAACTGGAAGAACTGGAAAATCTGAACAACCCCGCACCGGCAGCAGAGCCGGTCCTGCCGGATGTTACGATCGATGATTTTGCAAAATGTGACATGAGAGTTGTAAAGGTGCTCTCCTGTGAGGCAGTGAAAAAATCCAAGAAACTTCTGAAGTTCTCTCTGGATGACGGAAGCGGAACCCCGCGGCAGATCCTTTCCGGCATAGCCGCATTCTACAAACCGGAAGATCTGGTGGGAAAGACGCTGGTGGCGATCCTGAACCTGCCCAACCGCAAGATGATGGGACAGGATTCCTGCGGAATGCTGCTTTCTGCGGTGAAAGAGGAGAATGGTGAAGAAAAACTGCATCTGCTGATGCTGGATGATGCCATTCCCGCAGGATATCGTCTCTGCTGAGGAAACAACGAAAAGAAAAAGAGCTATGCTGTGGCGATTTCCACAGCATAGCTCTTCCGTTTGTCATATATTAAATAGCGATCAGCGAATAACTTTTGCTTCTGCTGACTCGATATCCAGGACCATACCATTGTTGGTTGCGAGATTGTTCAGCGCGTTGATTATCGAATCAATATTGGTGTTGAGCAGCATGCACGCAAGATCTTCCTTCTGCTTCTTCGTCATGGTCGCAAGGATACCCTTAAGAACAAGCGCAGAAGCATTGGGAGCAGCTTCCGCCGCCTTCAGCAGAGGGTTGGACGTGTCGCCGGTTTTCTTCATATGCTTGAGCAAGTTGGGAACATATTTGTCCAGATTGGAAGAATAGTGCAAGCGCCTTGAATAAAAAATAGTTGTATGGTAGAATATTTTGCTAAAATAAATGAAAAGGATTGTTGAAAAATGACAAAGATAGATATTTTCTCCGGGTTTCTTGGTGCCGGTAAAACGACGCTGATCCGAAAATTAATCGAAGAGGCCTACAAGGGGCAGAAGATCGTTCTCATCGAGAATGAATTTGGTGATATTGCGATCGACGGCGGATTCTTACAGGATGCTGGCGTTGAGATCACGGAAATGAATTCCGGATGCATCTGTTGCACGCTGGTAGGAGATTTCAAGACTGCGCTGGAAGAAGTAATTGAGAAATACCAGCCGGACCGCGTGATTATCGAACCCTCTGGAGTCGGCAAATTATCGGATGTCGCCAAGGCGGTGGCCAGCGTTGCTGATCATGCTGAAATGGGTGCAAAGATTACGGTAGTCGATGCCACCAAGTGCAAGATGTACATCCGCAATTTCGGAGAGTTCTTCAACGATCAGGTTCAGTATGCAGATGTGATTGCGCTCAGCCGCACCGCGGGAATCAAAGAGGAAAAACTCATGACTGCGGTTCAGATGCTGAAAGAACTCAACCCTGACGCACAGATCGTATCCACTCCGTGGGAGGATCTTACCGGCGATCAGTTTATGGCCGCAATGGAACATCGCAGCACCCTGGCACAGGAACTTGCAGAGATGGCATCCCACGAGGAAGAACACGAACATCATCACCATCACCATGATGAGAATGAGGAACATGAACATCATCACCATCACCATGATGAGGATGAGGAACATGAGCACCATCACCATCACCATGATGAGGATGAGGAACATGAGCATCATCACCATCACCATGATGAGGATGAGGAACACGAGCATCACCACCATCACCATGATGAGGATGAGGAACATGAGCATCATCACCATCATCACGATGATGAGGAGCACGAACATCACCATCATCACGATGGTGAGGAATGCGGATGTGGACATCATCACCATCATGATCATGACGGACATCACCATCATGCAGATGAGATCTTTACCAGCTGGGGAGCCGAAACACCGAAAAAATATACAGAGGAAGAGGTCCGCAATATCCTGGATCAGCTGGGAGATGAGGAAAAATACGGCATGGTCCTTCGTGCGAAAGGCATGCTGAATGCCAATGATTCGGAATGGATCTATTTCGATTATGTTCCGGAAGAAGTGGATATCCGAAAGGGCGCCCCGATCCTTACCGGACGGTTCTGCGTAATCGGATCCAAAATCAAGGAAGATGCTCTGAAGGAGTTGTTTGGAATTGAATGAAAATGATATTCCCGTATATCTGTTTACCGGATTTTTAGAATCGGGAAAAACAAAGTTCATACAGGAAACTCTGTGCGACGAGCGCTTCAACAAAGGAGAAAAGACTCTTCTGCTCGTATGTGAAGAAGGCGTTGAGGAATATGAACCGGACGAGTTTTCCGGAGAGAACGTCTTTATCAAGATTGTTGAAGAAGAAAGCGAGCTTTCCGAAGAACTGTTACGCAGTTTCATTAAGGAGACCGATGCCGAGCGCGTCGTGGTGGAATACAACGGCATGTGGATGCTGGACAGTCTCTATCAGGCGATGCCGGAGGAATGGGTCGTTTATCAGGAGTTCATGTTTGCCGATGCCACTACATTTCTGACCTATAACCAGAATATGCGGCAGCTGACGTATGACAAGCTGAAAAGCTGTGAACTGGTGGTGTTCAATCGGTTCACCCGTGAAATGGACAAGATGCCGTATCACAAAATCGTCCGTGGCGCTTCCCGTCGTGCGGACATTGCCTACGAGTATGCACCGGACGATGTGGAGTATGACGATATTGAAGATCCGCTGCCCTTTGATATCAACGCACCCGTAATAGAGATCGGAGTGAATGATTACGCAATCTGGTATCGTGATCTGACGGAAAACCCGTCCAACTATGAAGGAAAAACCATCAAGGTCCTATGCCGAGCGCTGACGAGAAAGAAACTGCCTTCAAAAACATTTATTGTCGGGCGTCACGTGATGACCTGTTGTATTGAAGATACGCAGTTTGCCGCGCTGGTTTGTCAGTGGGATCAGGCGTCGAAAGTCATCAATGACAGCTGGGTGACCTTAACGGCGAAAATCCATTATAAATTCCATGTCGCATACAAACAGAAAGGACCGGTTCTGACCTGCATTGAACTGGAACCGGCAGAGGCCCCAGAAAATTCCATAGCAACATTTTTCTGATACTTTAAATTTTTTTGAGATGATGTATAATAGGCGAGAGAAACCTCCCGCCTGTTCTTTTGACGAGAGACTTTTGTATAATCCAAGTCAATGAAGGAGAAACCCATGGGTAACTTTGTTCTTTGCTGTGATTCCACAGCAGATCTTTCGAAAGAGCATTTTGAGAGACGTGATATTCATTATGTCTGCTTCCACTTTTTCCTGGACGGAAAAGAATACTTTGATGATCTGGGCCAGTCGGTTCCTTTTGATCAGTTTTATCAGGCGATGGCAGACGGCGCAGAGACATCCACCTCTCAGGTGAATGTGGATGAGTATATCAATTTCTGGAAACCGATGCTGGAAGAAGGAAAGGATATTCTTCATCTTTGTCTCTCGTCCGGAATCTCCGGAACAATCAATTCTGCTGTGAATGCGGCCAGAATTCTCGAAGAGGATTATCCCGACCGGAAGATCTATGTTGTGGACTCTCTGGGAGCCTCCTCCGGATACGGACTGATCATGGAAACCCTTGCTGACAAGAGGGACGAAGGAATGGATCTGGAAGAGCTCCATACCTGGGTAGAAGAGCATAAACTGAACATGCATCACTGGTTCTTTTCCACTGACCTGACGTTCTTTGTAAAAGGAGGACGTATTTCCAAGGCTTCGGGCTGGTTCGGCGGGATGCTGAACATCTGTCCGCTGATGAATATGGATAATGAGGGACATCTCGTTCCCCGGTTTAAGATTCCGGGAAAGAAAAAAGTCGTCAGGGAGATCGTTAAGAAGATGGGCGAATTTGCCGATGGCGGATATGAGTACGCAGGAAAGTGCTTTATCTCCAACGCAGGATGCTATGATGATGCCCGTGCGGTAGCTGACCTTATTGAGGAGCAGTTTCCTAATCTCAATGGCAAAGTTGTGATCAACTCCGTTGGAACTACCATCGGAAGCCACACCGGGCCGGGAACCGTGGCCCTGTTCTTCTGGGGATCCAAGCGGGAAAACTGAATAACGGATAAGTAAAGGATCCGGAGAAATCCGGATCCTTTTTGTTGTTGCGGAAGGATACAAGACAGAAAAAGCCCTGAAAACAGGTGAAATTAGGACCCTTAATTGTAAAATAGAGGAAAAACAGAGAGAAATTCGCAAAAAACCCAAAAACGTGGACCGATTTCTGTGCAAATTAAGTTTTTAACAACGTAATAGTTAAAACTATCCTTGAAGAGACCGCCGCTGGAGGGTATAGTTAAATAGATACAACAGTGTTCTGTTGGCTTGTCCATAGTTTTGAGAGGGGATTAGATTTATGAACATAGCAGTAGTTGGTGCCGGCGGAGCCGGAGCCGTATTCTCCATGATACTGTCGAAAAACGGACATACGGTTACCATCTTGGCACCGGATGCGGAACAGGCAAAAAACCTGTCGGAGACACATGTCAGTCCGTGGCTGAAAGATCTTACATTACCGCAGGATATTGAATATACGGCGGATCCGGCAGTTGTAACGGGAAAAGACATGGTCGTCTTTGCATGCCCGTCTTTTGCGATGCGTCAGGAGTGTCAGACTGTAGCACCATATCTTTCGGAAGAATCCATCTTGGTTTCCGTCGTCAAAGGTATTGAGGCGGACACCAATCTTACCATGACGGAGATCATTGCGGAAGTGACCGGATACAACGCTGCAGTTCTTTCCGGACCGATTCACACGGTGGAACTGGCAAAAGGACTTCCCAGCGGATGTGTGGTAGCGAGTTCGAATGTCAGAGAAGCCAAGATTGTGCAGGACGCATTTATGAATGAGGCGCTGCGCGTGTATACCAGCAAGGATGTGCGCGGCGTGGAGATCGCCGGATCTTTGAAGAACGTGATCGCTCTTTGTTGCGGCTGCAGCGACGGACTGGGATATGAAGATAATACCAAAGCACTGCTTATGACCCGCGGAATGATGGAACTTACGACTTTCGGTGTTCACTTCGGTGCGGAAGCAGAGACATTTTCCGGCCTTGGCGGCTTTGGTGATTTGGTCAACACCTGTACATCTCCTCATTCCAGAAACCGTAAAGTAGGTGAACTGATTGGACAGGGCAAAACAGTGGAAGAAGCAATGGAAGCAATAGGATCCGTCGCAGAGGGCTATTATGCTGCAAAATCGGTAAAGCAATTAGCGGACCGCGAAGGACTGTATCTGCCGATCATGTCTGCTGCATATGACGTGCTTTATAACAATGTTTCTCCTAATGAGGCGGTCGGAAAACTGATGACACTGAGAAAAATGGACGAGCTCGGAAGAGGTTCCGGCTGGTTCCTCGATTAAACGAACGAACATACAAAGGCACAACTCACTGCGGTGGGCTGTGCCTTTTTCCATAAAAAAAGATCTGGTTCATGAAAAACCAGATCCAGGTGTTTGATGTTATTTGCTGATATCGGTATCGGAAGCGGTAGGCTCGGTATATTCAATATCCGTGCCGGTGGAATCGGCCGGATCAACATATTCGATTTCGGAATCCGATGCTTTGGAAGAAGAGGATTCTTCCTTGCCGCAGCCGACCAGAGCAGCGATCATGGACAGTGCCATGACAACACATAAAAACACGCTGAGAAAACGTTTCATCTTAAATATCCCCTTATTTGTTTTTGCCAGACAATTATATATGGTCACGGTGAAGAATTAAAGGTACAATTGATACAAAAAACAGAGATTTTCTCAACCGGATAAATACGATTGGACAAAAAATATGAGCAAATTGCGTACAAAAAAATGGTTTTCGCCATACTGGACCACGAATATCTTTATTCTTCTGATGGTCGGCGGGCTTCCGCTGTGGTTCTGGCGAGGCGGATACACAGATCTGACAAGTGCAAAATTTGCGTATGTAGCAATACTTACAGGCCTCTGGGCTGTTTCCACTGCAGTTACTGCAATGGGGACAAAGAACGGGATTTCCATGTCGGCAGACAAATGGATTCTTGTACTTCTGATTCTCTGTGCAGGGATCTCTTCCGCTCTGTCTCCATATCCGGACCATGTCTGGCTCGGTTCCGGCCGGTATAACGGCTTCCTCAGTCTCGTGATCTATGGAAGCATTTATATTGGAGTCTCCTCATACGGTCGTATGAGAAAATCTTATGTGATCTTTTTTATGGCGGCTCTTTTCGCCTGCTGTGTCGTCTCTCTGTTTCAGCTTGTGGGTAAGAATCCTTTCGGATTGTACCCCGGCACCTGGAATTATTATGATAAAGGGATCCAGTATTCCAGCGAGTTTCTTGGAAATGTCGGGAACGTAGACCTCTTTGGAGCGCTGCTCTGTCTGGGAATCCCTCTGGCAATGGGAACCGTGATGTACGACAACGGGAAGGGCGTGCGGATGCTGGTCGTAACGACCGCAGTCTGTGTATTTGTTGCTGTGGTGATGGATGTGAAAGCAACACTGCTTGGAACCGCGGCAGGACTGACTGTTCTTCTGGTTGCCGGACTCATGCGCAGAGAACCTGAAATCCGGAAAAGGACCGGAGTTCTCTTTATGATCGTAGCGCTGACGGTTATTCTGGCGAATGTGCTGTCATTCAGTGAACAGGGCATATCGCTCGGAAACGGCCAGGAACAGAAAAACGCGGTTACGGAAAGCAGCGAAAAAGCGGACCTCGGCAACATATTAGAGGGGAAGTGGAACGATGAGATCGGTTCCGGAAGAATCGGAATCTGGAAGACTCTTCTGAAAACGGTTCCCCAGCACATGTGGATCGGAACCGGGCCCGGTACTGTTGCTGACCGGGCAGATATTGTATACGAAAGATATGTTCCAGAGACTGGGAGGACGTTAAAAGCCCGGGTGGATAATGCACACAATGAGTTTCTGGAATATCTGGTCTGCGAGGGAACAATAGGGCTGCTGCTATACCTGTTGCTGCTTATGGTTACTTGCGTCAGGAATCTCCGCAGCGGAAGAACAGAGAAGAAACTGTTGCTTACAGCAATGGGAAGCTATTGGATACAAAGTTTTTTCGGACTTGGACTGATACTGGTCCTGCCCATAGTATTTGTGTTCTGGGGACTGCTCAATCAATCGGAAAAATAAAAAAAGAACTCTGATTCTAATCAGAGTTCTTTTTGGTGCTCCAGCGGGGATTCGAACCCCGGACACCCTGCTTAAAAGGCAGGTGCTCTGCCTGCTGAGCTACTGGGGCATACCAAGTTTGGCTGGGATGGCGGGACTCGAACCCACAACGCAGGAGTCAAAGTCCTGTGTGTTACCGTTACACCACATCCCACCATTATATAAAAAGGACAGAAGTCCTCTTTTTTATTAAATGGGGTGGGAGATGGGACTCGAACCCACGGCATCTGGAACCACAATCCAGCGCTCTACCAACTGAGCTACACCCACCATTTATTTTTATCAAGCGCACAATGATCATCAGTGCCGCTTGCCTTCTTGCAACTGGCACGCCAAGAGGGATTCGAACCCCCGGCCTACTGCTTAGAAGGCAGTTGCTCTATCCAGCTGAGCTATTGGCGCATATTCACCAGCGTTGGAGCGGGCGAAGGGAATCGAACCCTCGTATCCAGCTTGGAAGGCTAGTGTTCTACCATTGAACTACGCCCGCGCAAAACCAAAGTGAAACTTTCAGCCATGAGATAATAACATTTTATAAAAGCTCTGTCAATAGAAAAAGCTCCTCCGTCAGAGAAAAACTAACGGAGGAGCGTTGCCTTTTTTTAAAAAAGAGGATGTCTGTGATTTGTTATTTGTGGTACAGCTTTTTCGTCTGATAACGCGGCTCAAACGTGATATTCACACCCAGCTTTTTGAACACATTGATATCGTCGGAAGACAGGATCACGGTGGAGTGGGCCTGGCTGCCGGCGAGTTTGTCCAAATGCTCGATAGCCTTCTCCGCATCTTTGCTTGTGACAGCACAGATGGACAGGGCGATGAGAAGCTCGTCCAGATGCAGCCGGGGATTATGGTTGCCAAGATGCTGTACTTTCATCTTCTGGATCGGCTGGATAATGCCGGGATCCATCAGGATGACCGATTTATCAATACCGGCAATATTTTTCAGTGCGTTTATCAGACAGGCGGAAGCAGCACCGAGAAGGTCGGAGGTCTTTCCGGTCACCATGGTACCGTTGGGAAGTTCCATTGCCATGGCCGGCCCTTCGGTCAGGTCCTCTTTTGCAAGAGCTGCGGCAACGACGGGACGGTCTTCCGAACTGAGATCCAGTGATTTCATGATCAGCTCGATCTTTTTGACTTCCGATGCAGAGGACAGCCCCTGCCGTTCGGACACAGCGGCATCATACCAGCGACGAATGATCTCCTGCTTGGAAGCTTCACGGCAGACCTCGTCATCTACGATGCAGTAGCCTGCCATGTTGACGCCCATGTCTGTGGGGCTTTTATAAGGGGTCTCACCGCTGATCTTTTTGAAGATGGCTTCCAGGACCGGGTAGATCTCCACATCACGGTTGTAGTTGACGGTGGTCTCTCCGTAGGCTTCCAGATGGAAGGGGTCGATCATGTTTACATCGTCCAGATCAGCCGTCGCGGCTTCATATGCCAGATTGACCGGGTGCTTTAACGGGAGGTTCCAGATGGGGAAGGTCTCGAATTTCGCATATCCGGCGCGGATGCCCCGCTTGTTTTCATGGTACAGCTGACTCAGACAGGTAGCCATTTTTCCGCTGCCGGGGCCGGGAGCCGTAACCACGATAAGACTGCGGCTGGTCTCAATATAGTCATTCTTTCCGTAACCGTTGTCAGAGACAATCAGTGCAATGTCGGAAGGATAGTCGGGAATGATATAGTGGCGGTACACTTTGATGCCGAGAGACTCCAGGCGCTGCTGAAATACATCGGCGACAGACTGACCGCGGTAATGGGTAATGACTACGCTGCCGACATAAAGCCCGATGCCGCGAAAGGCATCGATCAGGCGAAGAGTGTCATCATCGTAGGTGATGCCCAGGTCTCCGCGGCGTTTATTCCGCTCAATATCGTCTGCAGAGATGGCGATCACGATCTCGGCGTCTTCTTTCATCTCCAGCAGCATCCGGACTTTGCTGTCCGGCTGAAAGCCCGGAAGGACACGGGAAGCATGATAATCATCAAAGAGCTTTCCGCCAAACTCCAGATACAGTTTGCCGCCGAACTGCTTAATGCGGTCGCGGATATTCTGTGACTGCAGTTTTACGTATTTGTCATTGTCAAAACCAATGCGATTCATGAATGTTCCTCACAATAAAACACTATATATAGAAAAAAACATAATTATACGCTAACAATAATACAACATGAACGATATTCAGGCAATGTCTTTTCGTGTTATACTTTCTCAACTGTTCTGTCATTTTTGAAAAACAGCAGAGGAGGAACACTTTATTTGTTTACATTTATATGATAAAATCCTTATTTTGTAGAAGTATATACTGCACATCGCACGCCGATGTTTTTTATTTTGCATTTTCAGAAAGCGAGCAACAAGAAAAATGGGTTTATTCAACAAATTATTCGGAAGCTATACCGACAAAGAGCTGAAGAAATTATATCCCATCGCCGACCAGGTGGAAGCGCTGAATGA